>NZ_JFAQ01000129.1 GCF_001304695.1 Xanthomonas axonopodis | reverse complement strand
CTTGATCAGCGTTGCCCTAATCTATCTGCTCCAGCGTGGTCTGCAGTTGCGCGGTGTGGGTCTGCTGAGCGCGTTCCTGCGCCGCCAATGCCGTGCGCCAGTGCTGCGCCGTGGTGCTGGCGCTGGTCTGGAAGCCATGCGTGATGCCGTCCAGCTGTTGCTGCACGGCTTGCGTGAAATGTGCCTGCAATGCGGCGGTGTCGCGCGAGATGCTGGCCATGATGGCTTCCATCGCCGGCTGCAATGCCGCACCGACCGCCCGTGCGCTCTCGGCGACACCGGCTTGCAGCGCGTGTTCCATTGCCGTGGCCAGCCGCGTATACGCCGCTTCGCTCTTGGCGTGGAAGTCGGCCTGCTGTGCGGCCAGGCGTTCTTCGGCAGCCAGGCTGTGCTGTTCGATGGTGTGCATCAGCGTCTGCAGCCGGTCGATTAAGGCAGGCATCAAGGCGCTTTGCTGCTGCTGTAGCTTGAATGCTTCGCCACGTCGATGCGCGTCCGAATGCGGGTGCAGTTCGGCAGCGATCTTCAGATCCAGCCGTTGCACCGCCTGCAGGCGCTCGCGCCGGCACAGCGCCGACAACAAACCGAGCATGGCCGATGTCGCCACACCGGCGATGGAGGTGCCGAACGCGAAGGCCAGGCCTTCCACCGGTGCTGCGAGCGAGCCGCGAATCGCCTGCAAATCGGTGGCGCTCTGCAATGCAAAGCCGGTGCCCTTGAGCGTGGCCATCATGCCGAGCAAGGTGCCGAGCATGCCGAGCAATACCAGCAAGCCGACCAGATACGGCGTCAGCGCCGGTGCCGGCAGCGCCACGCGCTCGCCCTTGATGCGCAGGCGCACCGCATTGCGCAGGCCAGGGTGAACTGTTTGTAGCCAATTGCTCAGGGAAGAAGGCGCCGTGGTCAACCTATCTACGGCCGCTTCCAGCGTCGCAGTGGCCTGGCGGTAGCGATACAGCTCCAGCGCGCCGGCCACATAGCAGGCGCCGATCACCACCGCGACGCAGGCGCCGAGCGGGTTGGAGCCGAGATAGCCGATGCCGACCCAGCAAACCGCCAGCAGGCCGACGAGAAACACACACACGTGTACGAGAGTTCTGAACATGACGTCCCAGTTAGCGGGTACGAAGCGCTGCAAGCAGGCCTTCGATCGGGTGAAAACGAACATCCAGCTCGGCGAGCAACACGCTCTGCATGTCTTTGCGGAAGATATCCAGCCAGCCGTCGGGCACCGCGCGTGGCGCGGCCTCGTCATCGGTCGGCCGGTGGTGCGCCTGTGCAGCATCGCGCAGGCGTTCGAAATGTGCGCCGAGCAGGCTCGGTACGGTGTTCAACAGGCTCTGCTCGCGCGGGCTCAGGGTGAGCTCCATCACCGCATCCACTTCGGCCAACCGCGCCATGTCGGCGGAGACCAATGCGAGCAGATCGCGCAGGCGCCCGCGCAGATCGCCAGTGGCAGTGCGCATGGCGCGTTGCATGGCCAAGTAGTGCTGCCGAAACGGTGCGAAATCGGGCGCGCCTGCGAGCGCGGCGTTGCGCGCCTCGGCACGCACGCGCACAACCAGCGCGTCCAACTCGGCCACGCTGCTGGCGGCCAGGCCAGTGCGCACGCGCGCGCGCGCCTCCGCGTCGAGCGGGCGCGGCTCGGGCAGGTCGTCGGGGTCGGGCAGCTTGCCGTCCAGCGCCTTGGACACGGCCACCGCGCGCGTCCAATCGATCCACTGGCTCAGCCGCTCGGCCAGCGCGTGGTTGGACTGGGCGATGTGCGCGTCGCTGAGGCGAGCAAGCAGGCGAATGAACGCCGGGCCCGACAAGGGCGCCCGTGGAGACACTTTCGCCATTCTTCCGGTCAAAAACCGGGCATTTTACACGGGAACACCCGCAGGTCGGCACGTCGGGCGGGAGCGGCGAGCGAGCTGTCGGGCCCATGCGTGCTGGCATTCAGCCGGCCTGGGGTGGGCGGCGGGCCACGGGTGTGGCTGCCTGATGTGCGGCGCCGTTTCGCGACCGGCCGGTAGGCAGCCGTCAAGCAGTCCCAACAATAAAGTTCGTACGCAGACTACCGTGAGCCTTTGTAACCAATTCAGGTCCAGGCTTCCGGCCGTCCGGCTGACTCGGTTTTGTAAGGTGAATGGGTATAAGCTGCAGGCCGGGGAATCCCCCATCGAGGTACACAATGGACCGCTCCGGCATACAAGTGTCCGATCTGATGGTCTTGGAGCTGCGAGGGTTCCACGATGCCTATGGCAATGGGCCCGACTTCTGGGACGCCTACCAACGCATCATGGGCATCGCCGCGCAGGCCGGCGGCAACATGGTTGCCTTGGCCAACGAGATGGCCTCACTGGCACAAGGGCTTGGCGCGAACAAGCGCGCACAGCTGCTGTAACCGCCAATGTCCGGGCAGGGCGGTGACGCCTGCGCGGGGCGCATGATGTTTCAAGCACCGAGCCCGGCGAGAGGTACCTGGTTGCGCTGCTCCTGCCGTGCCACCCAGAGTTGCAGCTGCCGTGATTGCGTTGTTGAAGCTGATTGGCCGCCTACCTTGCATCGCGTCGGTGACCGCTGACCGATGCGCGTAGACGCCGATGGGGTAGCTGGCAACGCAGTACTTCACATGCCGCTTCGACCTGGCTGCAGACAAATGCGGGGCAGGCGGCCAATCGCCACCGCCCCTGCATTTCAGGCATTCGACTCGGTGACGGCCGCTGCGCGAAGCGATGCGCTCCTGTGTGATTGCCCCGGAGGCTTCGCGCTGCGATGGGCAGGTTGCATGCTGCAGATGCCGTTTCTGACAAGGCAGGCGCAAAACGCCTGCTGCCGTTGCGGCTTTAATCGGCCTCGGCGTCGGCGTCGGCTGCGACGGCCGGTCCGGCTGCAGCGGCTGGCGCAGCCTCCGGCGCGCCGCGTTTCTTTTCGCGACGTAGCGGCGTATCGCCCAGACGTTCGATCGCGCCGCCGGATTGCTGAAACGCTTGCAGATCGGCGGCCAATCGTTGTTCGGACAACCGCGGCTTGCCCGGCTGGTTACTGACGGTGATCGACTGGCGGCGGGAATGATGCATCGCAAATCCTCATGCGTTGTACAGCGTCAAGGGAATGCCCCGGCGGCGTTGATCGTCGTAGGTGGCACGCACGTCGCGGCAATACGGGCCGGACATGACGAAACGCCGGCAGATCGCCGGCCGCGTCTCGTAGATCGAGCAACACATGCGCGCAGCGTCGATGGCCACGCACCAGCCTTCTTCGTCGCGCGCCATCACATGCCAGCCTTGCGGCGTCACGCTGGTGAGATGGTGCGGGATACGGTCGGATGGATCGACCATGACGGTGAGCCGGCAGCAGACGGCGTCGCAGCGTTCGCAGAGATTGTCGATGGAAAGGGCCAGATGAAATGAGGGCGACACCGGATTCCTGCCGCCCGTGCACCATACACCCTGGGCGCGTCTGGATGTGAACCGACGGCGTGTCGTTGCATGGCCACGGTGCAGATGCAACTGCGCGGATCGACGGATACCTGACTTCGGCAACACCGCGGCTTGTGCAGCGCTGCGTGACCTCATCTGCGAAAGCACAGGTCACGCCACGGCGCCGCGCATGGTCGAGATGGAATTGTGATTGCGCCGCATCGGCAAGAGGACGAGACCGCACGTAATGCATTGCGTGGCCCGCCACCATGCAGATGCGGCACATGCGTTGCCTTTGTCGTTGATGAGCGAAGACGCTTTTCACCTGTGCCAACGCCGCGCACCGTAGCGTAGGGGCCCGCATCACGTCGTAGGAAAGTACATGAGCACATTCAACCAGATTCCTTCTGCGCACGATCAAGCCGAACACCGCGATCAAGTGAAGGACGACCAGGCGCAACACGAAAAGAAAAAGCAGGACGCGCTGCAGGACGAAGCCGTAGAAGAAACCTTCCCGGCCAGCGATCCGGTGTCCCCGTTCGTGCCAGCCAAGCCGCTGGATTGAGCCTATTCGCAGCATTTGACAGCTGTGCAAATGCAGACGGCGCGGTCGAAGATCGCGCCGTCTGCGTCCGCGCATTCATGCACTTACGGCGTGAGCACAACCTTGCGGCAATCGTCCTGCTTCTTGTCGAACAGTTCGTAGCCACGCGCTGCGTCAGCCAGCGCCATGCGGTGCGAAATGATCGAGCTTGGCTTGAGTTGACCATTGCCGATGCATTCCAGCAGGTGCGGCATATGCTTTTGCACATGTGTCTGGCCCATCTTGAAGGTCAAGCCCTTGTCGAATGCATCGCCAAACATGAAGGCGTGGATGAAGCCGGCATACACGCCTGGCACGCTCACCACACCGCAGCGACGGGTGGCTGCGATGCACTGGCGGATCGCCACGCCGCTGCTGCCTTCCAGTTTCAGGTTGGTCAATGCGGTTTCGATTGCGCTGCCTTCGGCCTCGAAGCCGACCGCCTCGATGCTGGCGTCAACGCCGCGGCCATCGGTTTGCGAGACGATCACATCGGCCGGGTCGTCGACCTGCTCGAAATTGATCGGAATCACGCCATAGGTCCTGGACGCAAAATCGAGCCGGTATGCGTGCCGGTCGACCATGAAGATGCGCTCTGCGCCCAGCATGCGGCAGCACGCTGCGGCCATCAGGCCCACCGGGCCTGCACCGAAGATCGCAACGGTCGAGCCCTGTGTGACGCCCGCATCGACGACGGCTTGATACCCGGTCGGCAGGATGTCGGACAGGAACAAGACCTGCTCATCGTGCAAGGCATCGGGTACCGCCAGCGGGCCGACATTGGCCTTGGGCACGCGTACGTATTCGGCCTGGCCGCCCGACAGTCCGCCGTACAAATGGCTGAAGCCGAACAGCGCGGCGGGCGGCCGCATGTCCTTGTGATCGATCGCTGCCCCCTTGCCGGTATTGGTGGTTTCGCACGCGGAAAATTCCTGCAACATGCAGTGGAAACAGCGCCCGCAGGCGACCACGAACGGAATCACGACCCGGTCGCCCGGCTTGACCGCCGTGACATCCGGGCCCACCTCTTCCACGATGCCCATGAATTCGTGGCCGAGAATATCGCCGGGGCGCAGGTCGGGAATCTTGCCACGATACAAATGCAGGTCAGAGCCGCAAATGGCAGTGGCAGTGACGCGCAGGATCAGCAGGATCAGGTCGTCGCGTTCGACCAATACCGGATCGGGTACGGTTTCAACCCGCACATCGCGTGAGCCGTGGTAGTTGAGGGCAAGCATGGCTGTTTCCTGGGGGACGTTAGGAAGCGGTAATGCCATGCAGTGTTCGTGCACCCGCGTTAAGCCGGTCAGCACGGTGCGTGGGCATGGTGTGGACGAGTTCGACTGCCGACGCGGCGTTGATGCGCAAGTCACGTCTGGATAACCCGCGCGCTCGCAGGCTCCTTCAACGCGCTGGAACGCATGCAGCATCGTCTTGTCTGCGCCAGCGACCCCGACAACCACTGAGCGCTGCGCACTCAGGCAAGCGCGACCAAACAGGAGACAGCAATGGGACTTTTCAAGATGGTGACCGCCGGCGCGGTGGGCTATGTGGCGTACAAGGCTTGGCTGCGTCGCCAGGGGCAGGCGAGCGATACCCAAGGCGAGCAGAGCTCGTTGCAAGACGCACCCGCGGTCATCGGTACCACGCCGCCGCACGACCCGTTGCGCGCTAGCGTGGGCGATGCCCGCGACCGAAAGCAGGCGCTCGGTGCGCTGGTAGTGTTCAACGAGAACGAACGCACGCTTGCGCAGCTGGCAGTGGTCAAGGGCGTGGAAGGAGAAGTGCTGGCATTCGCGCGCAAGATGGACGAAGCCCATAGCGCCGCATTGACGGACCTCAGCCGGTTTGCGCCGGACCGCAATGGCACACTTGGCCAGGCGGGCGCCGAGGGCGTCCGCAGGCGCCTGCAGGATCTGCATGGGCAGCGGTTCGAATCGCAGTATCTGCAAGCCAGTGTGGATAGTCACGAACAGGCGCTGGCCTTGCTGGACACGCAACTGAGCAGCGAGCCGGGCTCCAGCGACCTGGGTAAAGAGCTGCAGCGCGGACGCGGCACCATCGCCGAACATCTGGAACACGCCAAGGCGCTGCGCGCCAAGCAGGGCCAGCCTCACTAAACACAGATTACTATGCAATGCGTTGAGACAGCAGCGCTAGCAAATCATGTGAGTCGCTGGTGCCGCCGTCGGCTTACCAGTTGTCTATACGGGAGATCGCCATGGGCGAACCACAGGACGCAAATCGTCAACCCACCGACATGCACAACGTGAGCATCAACGAGGAATGGGAGTTGCAGTACTGGGCACGCGAACTGGGAATGTCCGAAGACGACCTCAAGCGCGCGGTGCAGGAGGTCGGCAACGTGACCACCAAACTGCGCGACTATCGACCACCGCATTGATGCGTTTGCAGGAAGTAAAACAGGCAGCGAAAAGCTGCCTGTTTTTTTTTTTGCGCGCCAGCGATTGCAAAGACGCGGATCGTTTTCCGAGGCCGACAACGCGTCTGACGCCATTGGCGTCGTATCAAACAGCAGCATGATGTGTTTGCCCCGCCACGCATCACGCAAGGCAACCAGCGCTTCCCAGTGCAATCACCTCACAGGGCTTCCGGTGCAGTCTCGAATCCGGCTGCCTGCCGCTGCCACAAACTGTCGAATACGCCACCGCGGCCGCGCAGTTCCGCAGGGGCGCCGTCTTCGACCACGCTGCCGTTCTGCAGCACCACGATCCGATCGAAACCAATCACAGTGGACAGGCGATGGGCGACCGCCAACACGGTGCGGTCGCGCATCAGGTGATCGAGCGCGGCCTGGATTTCCGCTTCCGATTCGGTATCCAGTGCCGAGGTGGCTTCATCCAGGATCAGGATGGGCGCGTCCTTGAGAAAGGCGCGCGCAATGCCCAGCCGCTGGCGCTGGCCGCCCGACAACATCACGCCGCGCTCGCCCACCTGGGTGTCGTAGCCCTCGGGCAATTGCCGGATGAAGCCATCGCAGAATGCATGCCGCGCCGCTTCGTGCACATCGGCATCGCTGGCATCGGGACGTCCGTAGCGGATGTTGTCGCCGATGCTGCGATTGAACAATGCGGTTTCCTGCCGCACCACCGCAATCCTTTCGCACAGACTGTCCTGGCTGACCCCGCGGATGTCCTGCCCGTCGAGCAGCACGCGTCCGGATTCCACATCGTCCAGGCGCTGGATCAGTGCAATCAAGGTGGACTTGCCGGCACCAGACGGCCCCACGATGCCCACCTTCTGGCCGGCCGGGATATGCAGGTTCAATCCCTCCAGTACCGCGGCGCGCTCGGGGTAGGCAAAGCGCACGTCTTCGAAACGCACATCGCCTTCGGCCAATGCCAGCGGCACGTCCGCATCGACGATGGCGTGCGGTTGCAGAATAATTTGCAAGGTATCGGCAATGGCGCCCAGTTGCTGGGTGGTGTCCACCAGGATCAGCGCCAGATCGCGCGAGCCATGCAGGATGCGGAAGGTCAGCGCACTCACCAACACCACATCGCCCGCACTCACCGCACCGGAACGCCACATGCTGATTGCCCAGATCAGCATGCCGCCGGCCATCAGCGACAGGCAGATGTCGTGAATCACCCGCGCCTTTTCCACGTACATCCAGCTACGCCGATGCGCCACGGCCTCGTGGCCGATCTGTTCGGCCAGGCGTGCGCTTTCGCGATCGCGCGCGGCGAATGCCTTGATCGTCCATACATTGGAAACCGCGTCCACCAACTCGCCGCCGACACGTGCGGCCGGCGCGGCGAAGCGTTGATGCTTGGCGCGGCCGCGAATGCCGAAGCTGGTGATGATGGCGGCCACGATCGCAATGAAGCCGACCAGCGTGGCGGCCATGCGCCAATCCATCGTCAACAGCAGCACGATGGCGCCGACGAAATCCACGATGGGCGGCACGATCTTCGAGGCCAGTCCACCGAAGATCTGCCCGGCAGCACTGCCGAGCGCGGTGATGCGGTTGTGCCCAGCGCACCGGCAAAATACTCGGTGAAATAGCGCATCGGGTGGCCGGTGAGATGGCGGAACAAATCCACGCGGATGTCCACCACGCTGGCCACCACGGTGCGGCAGCCCAGCCAGCCGCCCAGTCGCCACAGCAGGTTTTCCACCGCGATCAGGCTGATGAACAGGCCCAGCGGCAGCCACACGTTTGCCTGACTGCGTTGGTCGGTGGCCACTGCATCCATCAGCATCTTCATGCCGTACTGCACCGACACCGCGCAGCCGGCTGCGCCCACGATCAAGAGCAGCAAGCCACTGAAATGCCAGGGCCGTTGGCCGACGTAGTGCCAGAGAAAACGCGCCGGCGTGTCCGGCAACAGGGTGGAGTGGGCGGATCTGCTCACGTGGCGATGTCGGCCAGCGCGAACTGCGGTGCGCGCAGACCGAAACGGTCGTGCTCGTGGCGCAGCTCGTCGGCCAGGCCTGCATGCACCGGTCGCTCGCCGTGCTCGTCCGCATAGCCAAGCAAGCCGGTGGGGCAATGCCGGTTATTGTCCCAACCGGGGTAGTCCAGCACCGGATACAGACAGACACCTTCCATCGCAACGCCGTGCTGCATGGCCAGCGCAACCTCGCTACCGACGTGATCGAGCCAGGGGGCGCGTTGATCGGCTTCGGCCCCGGTTTCGGAGACGATCATCGGGCGGCGATAGCGCTGCCAGAATTCCAGCATGATGGTCGAGAACGGGCGGTGGTCGGGCGAGTTGCGCAGGATCGGCACCCCGCCTAGATACCACTGATTATCCGAGTAGCAGTTGAGGCCGATGATGTCCAGATACTCCGGCGCACCGCCGAGTCCTGGCCACTGTTTGCCGCAGATCATTTCCCAGGCTTCGAACTGCGCCAGACGCAGGCGCTCGGCCTCGCGACGCGGGCCGGGCCGGTCGTTGGACGGCACCACATGGATTGCAGGGTCCACCTGCAGGAAGCGCGCGCGGGTCCACCTGGCGTATCGCGTCGATCGCGGCGCGTACCAGCTGATGCTTGAGCTCGAAACCACGCCCGCGCGCCATCGGGTGCATGCGCGCGTGATCGCCGCCATTCCAGGCCCAGAACGAGATCTCGTTGAGCGGCGCGTAGAACGGCACCGCGTCGGAGGCGTCCTTGACGCACTGCGCGGCGGCGGCAGCAAAGCGGGCGAAGCGGTCGACGAACTGCGGCGTCTAGATGTCCACATCGTCCGGCCAGCCGTAATCGCACAGGTCCCAGATCACCTGCGTGCCCACGCTGTTGGCCGCATGCAGCATCGGCAGGAAGCTGGACCAGTCGTAATGCCCGGGGCGTTGCTCGATCAGATGCCAGCGCAGGCCTTGCGCGGACAACGCCGCATAGTCCTTGGCGGCCCAGCGGTCGTGCCTGGTGGCGGCAATCAGATCGAGCCTGTGCCCATCACGGCGGCGGTGGGTCGAACACTCGAACCCCGCCATGAAAAAACTCTCGAACGTTGTGGGGGTATGCATCCAACATCCTGCCGCGCGCGCCGCTGGCTTGCAGCGGTGCGTCGATAACTGCCACCCAGCGACGCTGCTGCAGGGCGGGGCGTGCGTGGTCAGACTGCCAGCTCGGCGCGCCGCTGTTCGGCGTCTTCGATGCGCTTGTACAAGGCCAGCGCCTGGCCAACCACCTGATCCATGTTGTAGTACTTGTATGTAGGTGCCCAGCCGTCCGAGGAAGGTCACCTTGGGCGTCTCGGCCGCCAGGCGCTCATAACGTCGATACAGCTCGGCGTTCTCCGCGCGGGGAATCGGATAATACGGGTCGCCCTCGGCCGAAGGATACTCGCGGGTGATGCTGGTTTTGCGATGTTGCTGGTCGGTGAGGTGCTTGTATTCGGTAATACGGGTGTAGGCCACCGCTTCGTCCGAATAATTGACCGTGGCCACCGCCTGGAAGTGCTCCTGATCGAGCGTGCTGTGCTCGAACCTGAGCGAGCGGTACGGCAGCTTGCCGTAGCAATAGTCGAAGTATTCGTCCACCGGCCCGCTGTACACCAGGTGGTCGTACTCCAGCTCGTCGCAGATCTCGCGGTAGTCGGTATTGAGCATCACCTTGATGTTGGGGTGATCGAGCATGCGCTCGAACATGCGCGTATAGCCGTGCAGCGGCATCTGCTTGCTGGAAGGCATCGGTGAAGTAGCGGTCGTCGTCGTTGGTGCGGGTGGGCACGCGCGAGGTCACCGACTTGTCCAGCTGCGAGGGATCCAGCCCCCACTGCTTGCGCGTATAGCCGCGGAAAAAGGTTTCGTAGAGCTCGCGACCTACCTGATTGATCACCACATCTTCGCTGGTCTGGATATCGGCTACCGGCTCGGCGCGGCCGGCCAGGAACGCTGCGGCCTGTTCTTCGGTTGCCAGCTGCAGGCCGTACAGACGGTTCAACGTGGTTATGTTGATCGGGATCGGCACCTGTTGCTCGCCCACCTGCGCAAGCACGCGATGCTCATACTGACGCCACTGGGTAAAGTTGGAGAGGTCATCCACGATGCGCTGCGCATTGGTGTGGAAGATGTGCGGACCATAACGATGGATCAGCACGCCGGCGTCGTCATGAAAATCGTAGGCGTTGCCGCCGATATGCGGGCGGCGGTCGACCACCAGCGCTCGCTTGCCGAGACCGGCGGCCAACCGTTTGGCCAACACGCTGCCGGCAAACCCGGCGCCGACGATGAGGTAATCGAAGCCGCGCCGCGCGTTGTCGCGCGTGCCACGGGCGGCCAGCGGCGTGGCGGACGGCGGGGTCATTGCCTCCAAGACAGTGTCTCCTTCATCAGATCGTAGGTATGGTCCCAGGACATATCGCCCAGCACGGCATCGGCGCTGTCGAGCAGGGAGTCGCGATCGGTACGGTCCTGCAGTGCCGTCTCGCAGGCGGCCACGAAGGCATCGGCGGTCGCGGCAATGCGTACCACGCCGGTGTCGCCATAGTTGCGCACCACGTCGTGGATTGGCGTGGACACCACCGGGCAGCCGCCAGCGAGGTATTCGGGCGTCTTGGTCGGGCTGATGAAGCGCGTGGAGGCATTCATCGCAAACGGCATCAGCGCCACCTCCCAGCCGGAGAGATACCCAGGTAATTCGTCGTAGGTCTTTCCGCCCAGATAGTGGATGTTGGCAGCCTGCGGTAGCTCGGAGGGGGCGATCTTGACCACCGGGCCAATCATCACGAATTGCCATTGCGGCCGCTGCGTTGCGATCGCGCGTAACAGCTCGACATCGAATCGTTCGTCGATGACACCGTAGAAGCCCAGCTGCGGATGTGCGATGCCGGCCTGGTCATCAGGCTCCTGCTGCGACGTACGCGCGGCGGCGAAATGCGCCACGTCCACGCTACTGGGAAACGCATGCGCATTGGCGTGCAACGCGCGTTTGGCCTCCCAAATGCTGTAGCCGCCGGTGAAGACCACATCGGCGCGCTGCAGCAGTGCGCGCTCGCGTTGCACCAGCTCCGGCGGCGCACCGCGAAAGGCCGACAGCTCGTCCATGCAGTCGTAAATGACCATGCGCGCGGTCAGATGCGCGCTTAAGCTCTGGCTCATCGGCGTGTAGTACCACAGCAGCAGATCGCGTACGCCAAGCTCGGCCAGGTAGCCATCCAGCAGGCGGCGTTGCACCTGCACGGCATCTTCGCCCTCACACCCGGCGGGCAGGCGCGGCACCAAGACGTGCACGCCGTGCTCTTCGCCACGCACCTCCAACCAGGGCTCGGCGGCATCGCAGGCGATGGGCTCTTCCCAGAACAGCACATTGGCATCGCGTGCAAAACGCGACATCAGGTGTTGCGGGCGCTGATAGACAAAACTCCAGCGCAGATGCGACCGGCACAATAGCGTGGGCCGCGCCGGATCGAACTGTGGCGTGCTGTTGGATGGAATCGAGGGGCGGGTCTTGCCGATCGCGTATTGGAACTGACCAGCCCAACTCATGGAATGCCCTCGTAGGAAAGAAACGGGTCGTTGCGCATCACGCGCGGGAGAAAGCATCGGCGACCACTCGCGTGCGCACCGGCTCGCTGCGACGGCGCGTGTCCGGGCTGGGCGACAGCCGGCGCGCTGGTGCCGGCAGCTCGCGCGCACTGTCGCGCTCGGGCACGACCGCCGCGGTGCGCTGGCGCGGCAGACGCGAACCGGTATAGCCGTCCGGATGCATCGACTGCCAGCGCCAGGTATCGCGGCACATGCGGTCCAGGCCGTATTCGGCGGTCCAGCCCAGCAGCCGGTTGGCCAGCGCGGTACTGGCGAAGTACACCGCCACGTCCCCATCGCGGCGCGGCGCGATGCTCAGCGGAATGCGCCTGCCACTGGCGCGCGCGAATGCGGCGGCCACCTCGCGCACGTTGTAGCCGCGCCCGGTGCCCAGATTGCCCACCAAGCCCTTGCGCTCGCGCTGCAGGTAATCGATGGCATCCCCATGCGCGCGCGCCAGATCCATCACATGCAGATAGTCGCGCACGCCGCTGCCGTCGTCGGTGGGGTAGTCGTCGCCGAACACCTGCAGGGCCTCGCGACGTCCCACTGCCACCTATGCGATGTAGGGCATCAGGTTGTTCGGCACCCCTCGTGGGTCTTCGCCAAGATACCCGCTTGGGTGCGCACCCACCGGGTTGAAGTAGCGCAGCAACGCCGCGTTGAAGTCCGGCCACGCGGCGCTGAGGTCGCCGATCATTTCTTCCATCATCACCTTGGTGCGCCCGTAGGGGTTGATCGCCTTCAATGGCGCGCTTTCGT
>NZ_JFAQ01000128.1 GCF_001304695.1 Xanthomonas axonopodis | reverse complement strand
GGGGGACGCGCCGCATTGCGGCGCAGGTGGTGTCTCTCGCGGCCATGTTGTTGCCAATCGCGGCGATGGCAGCGGCGCGATTCAACCGTGCCGGCATGTGTGAGGGCCACGGGCGCCGCACCGGTGGCGGCAAACCAACCACAGACATGTCCGCAGTTGGTGGGCGCGGGCATGTGTGCCCGTCTGCGATGAGCAATGCCCGGCAAGGAGGCGGCAGCGCCTTCCACCAAGGCCTTGAGCAGCCCGGCAGGACGACACGCGCAGGCCGTGCAACCCGCACGGCAGCCCCGCCCGGCCCGGATGCCGCGCTTGCAACGCCAATGTGCGCGACTGCGTAAACTCCACCGCTGGCGCTGCGCCACGTCGGAGGACATCTTGGTCTCGAGCTGGATGCTGCTGCTGGTGTCCCTTGGCTACGCGGCGCTGCTGTTCGGGGTGGCGTGGTGGGGCGACCGCCGTCCGCTGTATCCGGAGCGGCCGTGGCTGCGGCCGGCGGTCTACAGCCTGGCGCTGGTGGTGTATTGCTCGTCGTGGACCTTCTACGGCGCGGTGGGCTCGGCGGTGCGCAACGGCATCGGGTACCTGCCGATCTACCTGGGCCCGCTGTTGTTGCTGCTGTTCGGCTGGCGCATCATCGAGCGTCTGGCACTGATCGCGCGCGCCGAAAATACCGTTTCCATCGCCGATTTCATCTCCTCGCGCTACGGCCGTTCGCGCCGGCTGGCCGCTTTGGTGGCGGTGATCGCGCTGATCGGCATCTTTCCGTATCTGGCGCTGCAATACAAAGCGGTGGCGATGAGCCTGGAAGTGTTGACCGGGCATAGCAGCGCCGGGCGCGGCATCTTCGCCGACCCGGCGTTGTATGTGGCATTGCTGATGGCCTTGTTCGCCACCTTGTTCGGCACCCGCCAGGTCGACGCCACCGAACACCACCGCGGCATGATGCTGGCGATCGCGCTGGAGTCGGTGATCAAGCTGGTCGCCATCGTGGCGGTGGGGCTGTTCGCGTGGCTGTGGTTGAGCGACCACCAACTGCATATCGCCGATTCGGCGCGCACGCTGTTCGAGCACACGCCGTCGGTGGGCTTCATTTCGCAGACACTGCTGAGTTTTCTGGCGGTGATCTGCCTGCCGCGCCAGTTCCATGTGGCGGTGGTCGAATGCAGCGACGTTGGCGATATCCGCCGTGCGCGTTGGTTCTTCGGTGCCTATCTGGTGATCATCTCGGCGATGGTGGTGCCGATCGCCTCGGCCGGCATCGCGTTGTTCGGCAAGGGCAGTGCGGTGGTCGACGACGCGGTGGTGCTGGCCCTGCCGCTCAGCCAGGGCAACACGGTGCTGGCGCTGGTGGCGTATGTGGGCGGGTTTTCCGCGGCCACCGGCATGGTGATCGTGGCCAGCATCGCACTGGCCACCATGGTCAGCAACGACTTGGTGATGCCGGTGCTGCTGCGTCGCCGCGGCAGCGCCGATGCGCGGGCGGCGGTGGCCTCGCGCGTGTTGTGGATCCGACGTTTCGCCATCCTGCTGCTGGCGCTCATTGCCTACGGGTATCACCGCAGCGTGGCCAACGACACCACGCTGGCTGCGTACGGGTTGATGGCGTTTGCTGCGGTGGCGCAATTTGCGCCCGGTGTGATCGGCGGGCTGTATTGGCGTGGTGCCAGCCGCAAGGGCGTGGAGACCGGCATGGCGCTCGGCTTCATGACCTGGATCTACACGCTGCTGCTGCCGGCGGCCACGCGCGCCGGCTGGCTGCAGACGGACTGGCTGGTGGACGGGCCGTTCGGCATCCCCTGGCTGCAGCCGCAGCAGCTGTTCGGCATGCGCGGCTGGGACCCGCTGGCGCATGGCACGTTCTGGTCGCTGCTGATCAACGTGGGCGCGATGATGCTGGTCTCTGCGCGCTGGCGTCCGGGCGTGGACGAGCGTCTGCGTGCAGCGCCGTTCCTGGACCCGTACGCGCATCGCCCGGCGGTGGCCGGCGAGTGGCCCGGGCACGTGCGGGTTGGCGACCTGCAGGCGCTGGCCGAACGCGTGGTGGGCGAGCGGCATGCGCGGCGCGCGTTCGTGGAGCAGGCGCAATTGCTGGAACGCGAACTGCAACCCACCGTGGTGGCCGACCGCGCCTGGGTACAGTTCACCGAACGCCTGCTGGCCGCCGCCATCGGCGCAGCCTCCGCACGCCTGGTGCTCACCAGCCTGTTGCGCGGTTCGGGCATGGAACTGGGCGAAGTAGTGGCGGTGCTGGACGAAGCCGGCCAGGAACTGCGCTTCAATCGCGAGATTCTGTCCACCACGCTGGAAAACATCAGCGCCGCGGTCAGCGTGGTCGACCCGGACATGCGCTTGACCGCCTGGAACCGGCGTTATCAACAGTTGTTCGGCTATCCCGATGGCATGTTGTACGTGGGCCGGCCGGTGACCGATCTGATCCGCTACAACGCCGAGCGCGGCGAGCTGGGCGAGGGCGATATCGAAGACCAGATCGATCGGCGTATCCGGCATATGCGCGCCGGCTCGCCCCATGTGTTCGAACGCACCCGCAGCGACGGCAAGGTGATCGAGATGCGCGGTCAGGCGCTGCCGGGCGGTGGCTACGTCACCAGCTACAACGACATCACCGACTACAAGCGCGCCGAACGCGCCTTGCTGGACGCCAACGAAAATCTGGAACAACGCGTGGCCGATCGCTCGCGCGAGGCCGAGCTGGCGCAACAATCCAAGACCCGCTTTCTGGCGGCCATCAGCCACGACGTGTTGCAGCCGCTCAACGCCGCGCGCCTGTTCGCCTCGGCCTTGCGCGAGAGCCTTCAGAACAACGAAGAACAACGGCATCTGACCGAACGCGTGGACGCCTCGCTGCGTGCGGCCGAAGAACTGCTAGATGGCCTGCTCGACGTCTCGCGCCTGGATGCCGGTGGGTTGCGTCCCACGGTCGAGGATTTCGACGCCAGCGCGTTGATGCACGAGCTGGCCGCGCAATACGCGCCGGTGGCGGCCAGCCGTGGTCTTCAGTTACAGGTGCATGCGCGCGCGATCTGGGTGCGCAGCGACCGCCGCCTGCTGCGCCGGGTGATGCAGAACTTCCTGGCCAATGCGTTGCGCTACACGCGCCAGGGCCGCATCGTGCTGGGCATGCGCGGGCGCGGGCAGCAGGTGGAGCTGCAGGTGTGGGACACCGGCCCGGGCATTCCCGAGCATCACATGCGGCAGATCTTCGAAGAATTCCGCCGCTATCAGCAGCCCTTCGATTGGGGCGAGCAGGGTCTGGGTCTGGGGCTGTCGATTTGCCAACGCATCTCGCGCCTGCTCGACCACGACCTGAGCGCGCGCAGCCAGGTCGGTCGCGGCAGCATGTTCTCGATCCTGTTGCCGCGTGTGGCGCCGGTGCCGGTGGCACCGCTCTTGCCGGTGACGGCCGCACGTGCATCGCCCAGTGGCGATTCGCTGGCCGGCCTGCGCGTGCTGTGCGTGGACAACGACCGCGAAATTCTCGACGGCATGCGCGCGCTGCTTGGTCGCTGGCAGGTGGAAGTGATCACCGCCAGCACCGTGGATCAGGCGCTGGAACGTGCGCGCGAACAGCCTGACCTGATGCTCGTGGATTACCACCTGCACGACCGCATGGATGGCCTGGACACGCTCGATGCCGTGCAAGCCGCCGCACCGGCGCCGATCGCCGGCGCCCTGCTCACGGCCGACGGCCGCGACGAACTCAAGCAGCTTGCGCGCGAACGCGGTTATCGCTTGCTGACCAAGCCGGTGAAGCCGGCGTCGTTACGCGCGTTCCTGAGCGCCTACCACGATGCCAAAACACGCTGACAGGTGCAGCGGTACCATCGCCGCGACATGCGGGGATGCACTCGGCAGCGATCAAGCATTCCATGATGCCGATCGCGTGCGGGTCGCAAGCCCATGCAGCGTAGGAGTGCACCCGGGCGCGATGGGGCGTTACCAGGAAAGCCCGTCGCGCCCAGGCGCGTTCCTACGCCAACCGCCGTATGTTACGCCGCACCGCCCAGGTGCTCGTAAAGAATCACGCTGCCGACGATCACCAGAATCAATCCACCCAGGATTTCGGCGCGCTTGCCGATCAGATTGCCCAGCGCGCGGCCCAGCATCACTCCAGCAGTGACCATGCTGAAGGTGCACAGGCCCACCACCACCGCGACCACGCCGATGTGCACATCCAGAAACGCCAGGCTGACGCCGACCGCCATCGCATCGATGCTGGTGGCAAAGCCGGTGGTGGCCAAGCCCAGCAAGCCATGCCGTTTCGGCGTTTTGGAGGCTGCATCTTCGGTATCTTCCGGCCCGTTGCGCAGGCCGGCCACGATCATGTGCGTGCCCAATGCGCCCAGCAGCACGAAGGCGATCCAGTGATCGTAGGCAGACACATAACTGGATGCGGCACGGCCCAGCAGCCAGCCGATCACCGGGGTGATGGCTTCGATACAGCCGAAGATCAGGCCGGCGCGTAGCGCATCGCGCCACTGCGGTTTGCGCATTGCCGCGCCCTTGCCGATCGCCGCGGCGAACGCATCGGTCGACATCGCAAAACCGATCAACACAATGGAAAAAGGAGACATCGACACTCTCGGGTTGGGCACGGTCACAACGGCATGCGCCCGCGCCAACCGTCGTCGTGCACGCATGCCGCTGGTCTCGCCAAACCGAAACTGGTTGCCTGCACCACGGCGCACTGGCCGAGTATGTTGATGCAGGCGCTTTCGATGCACGAAAGCAGGCTACTCCCCAAGGGGCGCGCAGTGTACCAACGCATTGCCGCGTTCGGTGCGATTGCACGACACGCGAAGGTCGGTCTGATCTTTATAGCCGTGGCTATGCGGGCGCATTCCGGTCGCCCTGCGGCGGTGTTCCATCACCACGCAGCAGGGCGCGAACCATGTCCATTTCCGCGTCGCGACGGTCTTGCAGATCCTGTGCCGTGATGTGCACGGGCACATCGGGCAGCACGCCGCGGTCTGGTTGGGCGCTGATCGGAAACTGCCCGACCAGCGGCATGTCCACTTCGATCTGCGAGCTGGGAAGATGCAGGAAGAAAAACGCACTGCCGTTGATGCCACGCAGGTTGCCGCCGGTGGGCTGGCCGACCAGCGTGGCCAGGCCGTTGCGCTGCACTTGTTGTGCAAACTCGAAGGTGGCCGAGCTGTTCTCGGCACTGGTCAACACGAAGACCTGGCCGGCGAAGTGCGGCGTGCGCAGTGGCAGGTACGCCTGCGCCGCCGCGCCGCGTGGGGAATCGAGCATGTAGAAACGCGCGTTGTAGGCGCGCGCACGCGTGCCCCAGTCGCGGAAGGAGCGATCCCAGGTAGTGACAGACGATGCCAACGCATCGGGCAGGCGCCGATAGCGCACCAAGTTGCGCACGGGCGGCACAGCGACCTCGCCTGCGGCCAGATACCCAAGCAGCACGCTGCCCACATCCAGCCCGCCCTCGTTGCCACGCAGGTCGATCACCAGCGCACGCACGCGGCGTTCGTCAAGGCGAGCGAAGCGGCGCGCCAAGAAGGCGTGCCAGTCCCAGCGGCTCTCATAGAGCGCCCAGTCCGGCATGCGCAGGATCGCCAGATCGGCCGAGTCCATCGTCAGCGTCCATGCCGGCGCTGCGCTGTCGTGTGCACGCTGGGGCGCCATCGCATTGCGCTGCGCTGCGTCGGATGCCGCTGACCCGTAGCGCGCGTGGCGCGCTCGCTCCCGGCGTGCGTACCTGCAGCACCCGGGTCAGCGGAAATCTGTGGGAACAGCAGCGGCAGATACACATCGAATGCCTCGATGCGTGCAAACCCCTGCACCTCCATCTGGGTAACGCGCTTGGCGTCGTTGCTGCCGTCCGCGCGTGCCACGGTCATCAGGGCCGCCAGAATCTGCGCGGTGGCAACGCCATCGATCGACAGCACTTCAGTGCCGGGGGACCAGGCCGGGCTGGTCCGAGCCATTGCGGCTGATGACCATGCGGCCTTGCATCCAGCGGAAATGAAACGGAAGCAGCTGCTCGCCGGGGAACAGGGCCTGCTGGATCGGCGCGGGTTGATTGACGAAATTGGGGAAGCTGTGGCCGCAGCGCACGCTGGCGGTCAGGCGCGAAATGGCCAGATAGGCCTGGCCGAGCGTGGCGCCGTGTTCCAGTTCGGCGCGCAGCGCGGCGAAGCGTTGCGCAACCTGCTGCTCGGTGGCGTCGCGATACAGGCCCGGATGCAGTGCTGCATAGGCCTGTTGCAGCACATCGATATCGGCCAGCAGCGCCGGGCCCGACAGCTGGCTGTCCCTGCTCAACGGCGGCGCTGGCGGGGCTGCCCATGCCGGGCACATGGGCAAGCACAGCACGCCCCACAACAGGGTGCACCACAACAGCAACGGGTGGGGGCGGATGCGAGGGGACATGGCAACTCCTTGGCGAGAGTCGAGACAATTCCCAACCGCACGGCGGCGTGCGCCTCAAATGCCCAATCGCCAAGCGATTTTCAGGATGTGGGACGTTGCGTGCGCCGGTAATCGCTGGGCGTGCAGCCAACCTGCGCACGAAACACTCGGTTAAAGCTGGCCTTGGAGCCGAAGCCGACCGCCAGCGCGATGGACAGAATGTCCGCATTGCCTGCGAACAAACGCTGTGCCTCGGCAATGCGCAGCGCGTTGACGAAGGCGCTGAAGGTCAGCCCCAGCCCCTCGTTGAGCGCACCCGAGAGGTAATTACTGTTGGTGCCGATGCGGCGCGCCAGCTCGGGCAGGGTGAGGTCCGGCTCGCCCCACCAGCCGTGCGCGCTGACCTGGGCCGCCACGCGTTGGCCCAGTGCCTGCCAGTCCTTCTCCGGCGTTGCAGGCTGCGCAGGCACAGGCACAGGCGGGGCGGGGCGGACGCAAGCGTTGGCGAGTCCAGCGCCTGCGGCGCATCCCGCGGCGGATAGTGTGCTCGGGCGTGTCGCCAGCCTTCTAGCCCCAGGTAGTAGACCAGGGCGGCGGTGGCCAGATACCGCGGAAACTCGTCGAAGTACGACAGGCGATGCCATAAGCGGTCGCTGGCGGTAAAGCCCAGCCGCAACGCCACCAGCAATGAGGCGGCCAGCAGAAAGCCGCGCAGCCACGGCAGCCGCAGTTCCTCGCGCGCGCTGCTGTGGTGTTCCAGCCAGCGTTGATAGGCCAGGTACTCGCGCCATGCCAGCAGCAGGTACACCGCCAGCGAGGCCAGCACCAGGGCATCTTGCAGCGGGGCGATCCAGGGCACCTGGACAGCAGCGTCCCAGGCCCATTTGCGTTGCAGCGGCCAGGTGAACAGCCACGTGTAGTAGCCGCCTTGCAGCAGCGCCGGCAGCAGATGCAGCGCCCAGCGCGGCGGCAACTGCTGGCGTGCCAGTTGGCGCACGTAGAGCCACACCAGCGGGCCGATCGCCAGCTCCCAGAACAGCGGGGCGTAGGTGAGGTCCGGGTAGGCGTCGTAGGCGCCGGCATAGCCGAGCGTGTAGGGCGTGATCAGCGCCACCACCACCACCAGCAGCAGCGCTGCCAGGCAACGGTTGGCGATGCGATTCACCGGCGCCAGCAGCAACAGGCCCGCACCGAGCACGCCATGCGCGCTGCCGAGCAGCAGGATGGTGCTCCACATCCCGAAGGTGATGCTGGACATGCGATCCCGCGTGGTCGATCGCCCCAAGTATAGGGGCCATCGGCGGCGCTGCTGTTCCGGCCAAGGTTCCGGCCGCGGTGACGCGGCCTTCGCTCTGCGTGCGGCTAGTGCAGCGCGCTGGAGATCTCGGCGGTTGCCGCGCACAGGGCCTGCAACGCCGCTTGCGGGCTCACCAGCGCAGGGCGCCGTTCGATGAAAGGCACTGTGAGCGTGTAGGTGGCACTGCCGCGTTGCAGGATCGGTGCAGTCAGATCGACCACCCCCACCACCGCCTCGCTGGGTTGCATGGCATAGCCATCGCGGCGCGTCTGCGCGGCGGCAGCCAGGAACTGCGCGCGCTCGAACGGCACCTCGCTGGCCTCGAGCATGTCCAGCCAGCGTGCCTGCACCTCCGGCTGCTGAAAGGCGAACAGCACCAGCCCGGAGCTGGAATGCGTCAACGGACGGCGATGCCCCGGGCGGACCACCAGGCCCAGGTCGCTGGGCACGTCCATTTGTGCGATCACCACGATCTGGTCGCCGGACGGCGCCACCAGGTGGCACGGCTGGTAGATCGCATCGGACAAGCGCCGCATCACCGGCAGTGCGGCCTCGCTGATGCTCTGCACATGCGGCTGCTGCATGCCGAGCATGAACAGGCGGTTGGTCAGCACGTAGTCGCCTTCGCCATCGCGGGTGAGGTAGCCGCGCTCTTCCAGCACCTGCAGCATGCGGAAGATTTCCCCGCGCGAGCGCCCGATACCCTGCGAGATCGCGCCCATGCTCATCGGCTGCGCCTGGCGGGCGAGCAATTCCAGGATGTCCAGCCCCTTGTCCAGGGCGGGTGCGCGGTACTTGGCGGGTTCGGTGCTCATCCGTTTGCGGGTCTAGGCAAGGTGCGGCGCGCCAGGGTACAGGCATCGCAGGCACGGCGGCGGTGGAGGGATCTTCGTGCAAATATAAACAAAGATTTTATATTTGCATGGCGCTGGCCTGCGCAGTACGCTCGCTCGATTGCAACGCAAGCGCCACAGCCTTGGGAGGGGAAAGGTCGCATGCATCACAGTGACATTGCCGCGTCGCCGCGCGGCAACCTGGCGCGCACCGCCATGGTTCCCCTGTTGTTGATCGTCAGCCTGTTCTTTTTGTGGGGCATGGCCAACAACCTCAACGACATCCTCGTCAGGCAATTCAAGAAGGCCTTCGAACTGACCGACCTGCAGGCCGGGTTGGTGCAGAGCGCGTTTTACATGGGCTATTTCGTATTTGCGATGCCGGCGGCGATGTTCATGCGCCGCTACAGCTACAAGGCCGCGGTGGTGCTGGGCCTGCTGCTGTATGCGTGCGGCGCGTTCCTGTTCTATCCGGCCGTGCAGGTGCACACCTACTGGCTGTTCCTGCTGGCGCTGTTCGTGATCGCCAGCGGCCTGGCGTTTCTGGAAACCACGGCCAACCCGCTGGTGACCGTGCTCGGCCCGGCCGATGGCGCGGCGCGGCGCTTGAACCTGGCGCAGGCGTTCAACCCGCTGGGCTCGATCACCGGCGTGCTGGTCGGCCAGCACTTCATCTTCTCCGGCGTGGAGCACACCCCGGCCGAACTGGCCGCGATGGCGCCGGCCGCGCGCGAGGCGTTTTTCGCCACCGAATCGGCGGCCGTGCAGATGCCCTACCTGATCATCGGTGCGGTGGTGGTGTTGTGGGCAATCCTGATCGCGCTGGTGCGTTTTCCCAGCGGCGCGTCGGATGCAGACACCGCCGCTGCGCCCAGGCGCGCACGTTTCGGCGAATTGCTGCGTAACCGGCTGTTCGTGTTTGCGGTGGTGGCGCAGTTCTTCTACGTGGGCGCGCAGGTCGGCATCTGGAGTTATCTGATTCGCTATCTGCAGGACGCAGTGCCCGGCACGCCGGAAAAAACCGCTGCGACCTATCTGACCATCTCGCTGGTGCTGTTCATGGCCGGCCGCTTTATCGGCACCTCGCTGTTGCGCTATCTGGCACCTGCCAAGCTGTTGGCAAGTTTTGCCGTGATCAATCTGATCTTGTGCGCGGTGGCCATCGCACTGCCCGGATGGACCGGCTTGTATGCGCTGGTGGCGGCGAGCGTGTTCATGTCGGTGATGTTCCCGACCATTTTTGCGCTGGGCCTGGATGGCATGCACGACGATGCACGCAAGCTGGGTTCGTCCATGCTGGTGATGTCCATCATCGGCGGGGCCTTGCTCACTGCGGTGATGGGCGCGGTGTCGGATATGGCCGGCATCCACTGGGCGATGGTCGTGCCGGGTGCGTGCTTTGCGGTGATTTTGTCGTTCGCGCTGCGCGCTCGTCGCGCGGCGCCCGTGGTTGCAGGAGCCTGAGCATGCTGCGTCTTTGTTATGTGCTGGATCTACACGATGATGCGGCGCTGATCGCCGAATACGAGCGCTGGCATCAGCCCGCCGAGGTATGGCCGGAAGTGGTGGCCTCCTTGCAGCAGGCGGGCATTCTGCAATTGGAGATCTTTCGCAGCGGCGACCGGCTGGTGATGCTGATGGAGGTGGGCGAGGACTACGACCCGGCCGCCAAAGCGGCGCGCGATGCAGCCGACCCGCGCATCCAGGCGTGGGAAGCGCTGATGTGGCGGTTTCAGAAGCCGCTGCCGGGCAGTGCGCCAGGCGAGAAGTGGCGGCAGGCCGGGCGGATCTTTGCGCTGAGCGAGGCGATCGACGCGCAGCGCTGAGCCTGGGTGGCCCTCATCCGCCCTGCGGGCACCTTCTCCCGCGGGCGTGATTGGTGCTGGAGGTGGTGCAGGTCGCAGCATTGCCCTCCCTTCTCCCGCAGGCGGGACGATCGCTTTTTCCTTCTCCCGCAAGCGGGAAGACCGCCTTTTTTCCTTCTCCCACAAGCGGGAGAAGGTGCCCGAAGGGCGGATGAGGGAACGTGGGCTCAGGTCTTCGCGCTGGCCGCCAGGTCCTCCACCCAGAACCGTCCGCCCGGATAGCTGAACTCCGCAATCGAGGCGGCATGCATTTCTGCGGAGAAACCAGCCGCTTCCGGGGCCAGGTAGCGGCCGTGCCGGATGCGCACCGGATCCAGGAAATGCTGGTGCAGGTGGTCGACGAACTCGATGGCGCGATCTTCCATCTTGCCGGTGATGGCCACGAAATCGGCCATTGCCAGATGCTGCACCAACTCGCACAGACCGACACCGCCGGCGTGCGGAAACACGCGCACGCCGAACTTGGCCGCTAGCAACAGGATGGCGAGGTTCTCGTTGACCCCGCCCACGCGCGCGGCGTCGATCTGGATCAGGTCCACCGCACCGGCCTGCAGCAACTGCTTGAACACCACCCGGTTCTGCGTGTGCTCGCCGGTGGAGACCGGCACCGGCGCGATGCCACGACGGATCGCGGCATGGCCGAGCACGTCGTCCGGGCTGGTGGGTTCTTCGATCCAGGCGATGTCGAATTCGGCCAGCTGGCGCATCCAGTCGATCGCCGGGCCCACGTCCCAGCGCTGATTGGCATCGACCGCCATGGCGATGTCCGGGCCGATCGCTTCGCGCGCCAGGCGGCAGCGACGAATGTCGTCGCGCACGTTGGCGCCAACCTTGAGCTTGATGGTGCGGAAGCCGTCGGCCACCGCTTCCTTGGCCAGCCGCACCAGCTTTTCGTCGGAGTAGCCGAGCCAGCCAGGCGAGGTGGTGTAGGCGGGGTAGCCTTGCTCGATCAGCGCGGCGATGCGATGCGCGCGCTGCGGCTGCGCATCGCGCAGGATCGCCAGCGCCTCGTCGCGGGTAAGCGCGTCGGTGAGGTAGCGGAAGTCGATGGTGTCGACCAACTGCTCGGGCGTGAGTTCGGCAATGAAGCGCCACAACGGCTTTTTCGCCGCGCGTGCGGCCAGATCCCATGCGGCGTTGATGACCGCGCCGATGGCCATGTGCATCACACCCTTTTCCGGGCCGAGCCAGCGCAGCTGCGAATCGTTGGTGAGCCGGCGCGCGAATGCGCCCAGATCGGCGATGACATCTTCCACCCGCAGGCCGACCACATGCTCGGCCAGTGCTGCCACCGCAGCGGTCTGCACATCGTTGCCGCGGCCGATGGTGAACACCAGGCCGTAACCGGCCAGGTCATCGGCCGCATCGGTGCGCAGCACGACATAGGCGGCGGAGTAATCCGGATCCGGATTCATCGCGTCCGACCCATCCAGCTCGCGCGAGGTGGGGAAGCGGACGTCGTGGGTTTCGAGGGCGATGATGGTGCGCATGAAAGTCCTGGCGATGGCAAGCGGGAGTGAAAACGGGCAGAAGACAGATGGGTGAAGAACTAAGGGTCAAGAAAACGACAGCAGTGAAGCGCGCTTGAACCCCTCTCCCACCGGGAGAGGGGCTTAGGTTGCGTCGAACCATCGACTGCCGCTTGCCTTTACCGTACCTCGCCCTCGTGGCGAGCTAGGTTTCTGGGAAGATGAGAGCCTCAACCCGCATCGCGCGGATGCGCCACCACCGGCTGACGCTGACGCCCCAGGCCTTCGATCTCCAGTTCCATCACATCGCCCGGCTTGAGGTAGACCGGCGGCTTCTGGCCCAGGCCCACGCCCGGCGGCGTGCCGGTGCTGATCACATCGCCGGGCATCAGCGTCATGTAGCGGCTGATGTGGCTGACCAGTTCGGCCACGCCGAACACCATCGTGCGCGTGCTGCCGTTCTGGTAGCGATGGCCGTTGACCTCCAGCCACATCGACAGGTTCTGCGGGTCGGCGATTTCGTCGCGGGTGACCAGCCACGGGCCGATCGGGCCGAAGGTGTCCGCGCTCTTGCCCTTGACCCACTGGCCGCCGTGTTCGAGCTGGAATTCACGCTCGGACAGGTCGTTGATCACTGCGTAGCCAGCCACATGGTTCAGCGCCTCCTCCACCGACACATCGCGCGCCACGTCGCCAATCACTACGCCCAGCTCCACTTCCCAGTCGCTCTTCACCGACCCGCGTGGGATGATCACCGTGTCGTTGGGGCCGCACACCGCCGTGGTGGCTTTCATGAAAAGAATCGGCATCTTGGGCACTTCCATGCCCGATTCGGCGGCGTGGTCGGCGTAGTTCAAGCCCACGCAGATGAATTTGCCGATGCGGCCCACTGCAGCGCCGTAACGTACATCGCCTTCGATCAACGGCAGCGTGGCCACATCCAGCGCGCGCAGCTTGTCCACGCCGGCATTGGTGAGATGCTCACCGGCTACATCGTCGATCACACCGCTGAGGTCGCGGATGCGGCCTTCGCTGTCGATCAGGCCAGGGCGTTCGTGGCCTTCGGCGCCAATGCGTACGAGTTTCATGCGGTCTTCCTTTGCAGAGGAGAAGGGGAGCGGCTAGCAAACCTAGCGCGCATGCATCGGGGGGGGG
>NZ_JFAQ01000127.1 GCF_001304695.1 Xanthomonas axonopodis | reverse complement strand
TTGATCAGCGTTGCCTTAGCGAACATGATGCTGGAACGTGTACTAAAAATCCATTTTTTTTAACACGTTCCGTGCTTCGTCACCAAACCACTTCCGCCATCGAGCAATTCAAGCCCGAGCCAATGCCCAGCAGCGCGATGCGGTCGCCCTTCTTCAGGCGGCCCAGCTCCTTGAGCTTGCTCAGCACGATCGGCACGGAGGCCGGGCCGATGTTGCCGTGCTCGCCGAAAATGGTCATGACCTTGGCCGGGTCGATGCCGAACGACTTCACGAAGGCGGCCGTGTGCGGGCGGCTGACCTGGTGGATGACGAACTGGTCCAGCTCGTCCACCGCCCAGCCCAGCACTTGTCTGGCGGCCATGAAGGTCTTCTGGGCCAGCTTGATGCCTTCGATCAGCAGCAAGCGGGTATCGGTGACCATGCGGTCCAGGTTGCCCCGGCACAGCTTGTTCCACTCGGTGGCCGAGCGGGTCACGCCCCCCTTGTAGCGCGGGGCGTCGGGCACCAGCTCGGTGCGCGCCATGACCATGGCTGCTGCACCGCACCCCAGGGTCAGCGCGGCAAGTTCGTTGCGGAACTCCTCCTCGGTGACATCCGGCGAGGTCATGCGCTCGAGGGTCTTTTCGTAAACCAGGTTGGCCGTCTCGCCATCCACGACCAATGCATAGTCGATCTCGCCGCGCTCAAGCATGCGCGCGGCGATGTCCATGCCATTAATGAAGGCAAGGCAGGCGTTGGCCACGTCGAAGGTGACGCAGTGGTCGCCCACGCCCAGGTTGCCGGACACGATGGACGCCGTGGACGGCTCCAGGTAATCGCGGCTCACCGAGGTGTTGACCAGCAAGCCGATCTTCTCGATGCCGATACCGGCATCGATCAGCGCCTTGCGCGCGGCCTGGGTGGCGGCGTCCGAGGCCTGGACATCTTGATCCCACAAGCGCCGTGCATGGATACCGGCAACGTCGCCCAACACGTCGGTCTTGATCCCGAGGCGGTCGTAGGTCGGTTGCAGGCGTTCGTTGATTTCCTTGGAAGTCAGCGTGTGCGGCGCATCAACATGCGCCAGTCCCGCGATGGAGACATTCTGGAAGAGCATCGAAGTAGCGCCATGGCGTCAGGCGAGGGGGCGCTAGTCTAGCCGCTGGCTGGTTTTACCGCATCTTTACAATTGAATCGCCTGCGCCCCAGCCCAACGGTTCAGCGCGGCGGGCAGCGGAAGGCGTTGAAACGCTGGCTGCCGTCGGCCGGCTGGCCTTGCGCCTGCACCGCATTGGCATTGGCGCCGGGTGCCTCGTTGCGTGCAAGCGTTTCGAGCTCTTCCTGCACGCGCAGCGGGTTGCGGTTGTAGAAACCGACCTTGCTCTTGACCGTCACCACCACTTCGCCCTGCTGCTGACACCCCGCTGGCACAGGGCCTGCGGGCAGCACCCGCACGCTTTTGCCGCTTTGTTCGATCGGCACCCAGGTGCAGGCCGCAGTGGTGGTGGCAACCAGAACAGACAGCATCAGCACGCGCATAAGTCATCACACCTGTGGGGAAAGCCGGATTGTGCCGCAGTTGCCTGCTGGCGATCAGACGCGCGGCGGGAGCCGCAATCCACCCATTCAGCGCACCGAACCTCCTTGCCTTGAGCGCGCACACCCGTTTGGCCGAGATGTCCGCCGTCCTGCAATGCGTTCGGGTGTCCGGACGCGGACGCCTTCACGCACCTAAAAACCCTTTAAAAACAATGGCCTTTAGTTGGCACATCGTTTGCCCTGATGTATCTCGCGACCACCGGCGCTATCTGAAACTGACTTTTCACTGAACAAAACAGCAAACTGCGAAAAAGTTCCTGTGCGTACCAACTAGGTGTACTACATTGATACAACACCACTTAATAACAACACAAAGAGACCTCGCCATGAAGACCCAGACCCTGCGCATCGCCCTCTCCACCGCCCTGTTCGCTGGCGCCACCCTGGCCGGGTTTGCCCAGACCGCCAGCCTGACCACCCTGGAGACCGTCCAGGTACGCCCGACCGCCGACCAGATCGCCCAGCAGACAGTGGAGCGCAACAGCGACATTCGCACCCTGACCGCCGTGCAGATAAGTCCCTCAGCCGAGCAAACGGCCGCCCTGGCCGCCGAACAGGCCGGCCTGCGCATCGTCACCTTGGCGGCGGTGCAGGTGCGTCCTTCTGCCGAACAGCGTGCCGACCTGGTGGTGCGCAGCGCCGCCGCCAGCGCGCAGAGCGCCTCCGGCCAAGCAGCTGGCGCCATCGGTGCGCTGATGGGCCAGGTCATCGTGAACCTGCCGACGACGCAGCTGCAGCCCTCCCCGGCCGAACTGGAAGCGCTGGTCAACGCCGCCATCAGCCTTTGAGCACGCGCGCCGCTACACTTGCGCGCATGTCAGCACCTGTCCTCGACGTCATCCTGTTTCAGCCGGAAATTCCGCCCAATACGGGCAATGTGATTCGCTTGTGCGCCAATACCGGCGCGCGCCTGCACCTGATCGAGCCGCTTGGCTTCGACCTCAGCGACAAGCAGCTCAAGCGCGCCGGCCTGGACTACCACGAATACGCGCCATTGCAAGTGCACACCGACCTGCCCAGCGCACTGGCCGCGATCGCGCCCAAGCGCGTCTTCGCACTGAGCACCCGCAGCACGGTGCGCTACGACACACCGCAGTTCGCCGATGGCGATGCATTTTTGTTCGGTCCGGAAACCCGCGGCCTGCCTGCCGAGGTGCTGGAGTCGATTCCGCCGCAGCACCGGCTCCGTCTGCCGATGCGCCCGGACAACCGCAGCCTCAATCTGTCCAACACCGTTGCGGTGATGGTGTTCGAAGCCTGGCGGCAATGGAATTTCGCCGGCGGCCAGTAGCCACGCAATCGCCGGGACCGTACGCAACGACATCCGCCTGCGTGCCCGCTGCCAGGGCCGCATCGCCACATGCGCGGTGAGATCCTGGCTATCGCACCTGATATCTCACTAAGAGTGGCTAACAAAACGTAGCGAGCGGTCGTCAGGTGGGCGTGGACGGCGCACAGGAACCGGAGTGTACGAGGGGTACATGAGGATTCCGAGCACCGGCCGCGCCCGCCTGGCGGCTGCGCAGTAGTTTTGTTAGCCGATCTAAGACGCGTCATCTGTGTTGGCTGCTATCGGTCAACGGCCAAAGACAGTGCATCGATCCGGACCCACGAAGCGCTGCTGCGCGTCGCGTCATCTGCGCGGCTGTCAGGCGTCCTCGCCGACGCGACACGCTGCTGGACAGATTGCACTTGGTCACCCTTGCCAGCGCAGTGCGGTCGATAAGGCGCAAGCTGCAATTCACTCGATCGGCAGTCACCTGCGTGCGCGCACTGCGCACCGGTCACAGCACTGTCTCGGCCTGTACAGACGCCGCTGCCTGCAACATCCCGCGACAGCCGGCCCACAGCGCCACCGCCAGCAGCGCGATCGCACCCAAGGTTAGGAACGCGATGCGGTAGCCGAAGGCATGCGCCAGCCAGCCACCAAACGCCGGACTCAGTGCCGCACCGACGCCCTGCACCGTCATTACCGCACCCTGGCCGACATTCACGCGCCCGGTGCCCTGCAACAACCGCGCAACCAGCGCCGGCACCACCACGCTTTGCAGCCCGGCACCCAGCCCATCGAGGATCTGCACCGGAAACACGCCCCAGCCGTGGATCACCGATGCCGCCACCAAGGCGCGCAATGGCAGGGCCATGAACGCCACCAGCAGCACCCACCAGTGCCCGTGCACGCGAATCCAGCGCATCGCCAGCAGCGCGACGACAACCATCGTGGCTTGTGCCACCACGATGGTGGTAGCCGTCAACGCACTCGGGTCGCCGGCATGCGCCGCCACGATCGCCATGCCGTACAGCGGCAGCATCGCCGCATTGCCCAGATGGAACAGCGCCAGCGTCACCGCCAGCAGCGCCAACGGGCGGCAGGTCAGCAGCACGCGCCAACCACTCAGCGCATCGCCACCGTTGTTGCTTGCCAGACCGCGTGCTGCGCGGTGGTCGATGGCCGCAGCCGGAATCGCCAGCACAGCCACCAGCGCCAGCGCGCCGAAAAATGCGGTCAGCAGGAACACGGCGGCAAAGCCGTAACGCCATCCCAACCAGCCGGCCAGCACCGCGGCCAGCACGTTGCCGGCGTGGTTGGCCACCTGGTTGCGCGCCAATTGATGATCGAAACCGCGCGCGTGCACCAGCCCCAGGGTAATGCCCGTCAATGCCGGGCCGATGCCGGCCGCTGCCAACGCCGAGGCGATCTGTGCGGCGGCGACGCCGGAAGAGGTGGGCTGCAGCCAGATCAAGGCGGTGGCAAGCAGGATCGCCAGGCAACCGATCACCACCACGGCGCGTTTGCGCCGGGTGGCATCGACCAGCGCGCCGGCCGGTGTGGTGGCGAGCATGCCGGCGATACCGCCCACGCTCATCACCGTGCCAATCGCCGCCACCGACCAGCCTTTGGATTGCAGGAACACGCTGAGGAACGGCCCCAGCCCGTCCTGCACATCGGCCACGCTGAAATACAGTGCTTCCAGCGCGCGCGTCCCCCGTGGCCTTGCCTTGGTCATTGGCATGGCAATGCTCCGCTGCAAGCGCGCACGAAGGCGCACCTGGCAAACCAGTAGGCGAGCATCTCGGTCGCGCGCGGTGGCCGCATGTCCGGCTCCTAGTGTTTGGGCTTGGGCTTGGGTTTATGCGCAGGGCCGTGCGGTGGATGCTCGACCTGCTTCAGCGTCGCCGCCTTGCCACCCAAGGCATGTGCATGGATCAGCACACCGTGCGGCGTGGCCTTGGTCTCGCCTTCGGCCACCAGCGGCTTGCCGACCACCAGCTGTTTGGCGAAGTCGCCCCCGGCATGCGGCGGAAACCGCACCATGACCGCATCGTCCAGCAGCACCCCATGCACCTGCCCGTGCGGACCATGCAGCAACCGGGTGATGGTGCCGCTGTGCTGGGCCACTTCCGGCTTGGGCGGTTTGCCGGGCGGCTTGGGCTTTGGCTTGGGCTTGGCATGCGGCCCATGCGGGCCTTCATCGAGAATGCGCTTGCCGCCCTCCGGATCGATTGCCAGCGCCACCAACATCTCCACGTCACGCGGCTTGAGGCCACGCACGGTGAGCGCGCTGCCCGGCTTGAGCGCCTTCAGCAGCGCCTCGGACAGATGCGGTGGGGTATGCACTTCGGTGCCATCGGTGAGCAGCAGGCCGTCGATATCGGCCTTGGGGTTGAGCAGGAAACGCGCCAGGGTGCCGCGGGTGGCGGGGAGGAAATCAGGGTCGACCCAATGCATGGTGTTACTCCGAAAAAGGATCGGCATTGCCGATCAAGCCGTTGGCCACGCGGGTGCGTGGCCAACGGAGGAAACCAACGAACAAGACAAAGGTGGGACGACTCAACGACCCGCCGGCGGAACCGGAGCGCCCGACGGCGGCAGCGGGCCGTCCGGACGCGGCGCGGTGAACAGCGCACGCAGCGACGAACGATCACGCCCCAGCTGGGTCGCCTCGATCGCACGGCCGTCCGGGGTGGCCACGCCGAAGCCGCTGGCGCTCAGCGGTGCGCCCACACGCAGCAGGTCGGTGAACTGCAGCGCCAGATGCGGCGGCATCCGCACCACCGTGCCATCGCTGACCAGCGCACCATTAACCTCGCCGGCAGGCCCATAGACCAGGCGCTGGATCGTGCCATCGGACTGCAGCGGGGTCAGCTGGCCGGGGGTCGGCGGCGGCGGCGGGGTAGCGCCGAAGGTGGGCGGGCGGTCGACCAGCTCCCGGCCGCTACGGCCGGAGCGGATCGAACTGACCTGCAGCAGCGGCCGATTGCCCAGGCGGTAGCCAACAACGACGACACTGTCGCCGGCACGTACGGCCGCCTTCCCCTCGCTTGACAGATGCGGCGGGAACCCAGCCCGCGTGGCGTTGCGTCGCCACAGTGCACCGAACTCGCCATTGGGGTTGAGCAGGAAG
>NZ_JFAQ01000126.1 GCF_001304695.1 Xanthomonas axonopodis | reverse complement strand
GGACGGGGGGACGTCGCCAGCGCAGCGCCCAGGTATTGTTTATCGAAGCTGATCGGCAGTACACCGCGCGCCGCAGCTGCGACCGCTGCCGCGGTGGGTCCAAGGATGGTGGTGACTCCACGTGTTGCACTTGCCCGTACTGACGCAGCCAGTGTGCCAAAGCGCGCAGCGCCCGTCGCTGAGGTCGATGCTGCTTTGCTCAGCTGCCTTGCAACTACAGCGCGACTTGTTCGCTCGCAATCGAGGCGCCCAGGCGTACCTGCCCTCTACAGCCGCCTTGCGTAGCACGGGTTATCGTCGGCGAACTTGAAATTCGCATAAATCCAGGGAAGCTGGATGCACGTCTTGCGAAATGATCATTCCGGATCCGAACAATCAATTCGCGCGTGCGGACCAAATATGTTTGCTGCTATGGCCGTCTTTGCATGGCCGAATACAGTTGCGCGTGTACCGGCGGCGCTGCGAGATACATTGGTGGAACTGGTGCCAGCCCTCGGGTGCGGATCGATGGCCGAATAACGGGGTTAGATTGTCTGATCGCACCTGCCCAGGAACTGAGGGGCCTGACCTGGGAATCCACCAACAAGCGATGGATAGCGAAACCCGAACCGTTCAAAGCAGTTCCGGGCCGCTTGCTGCCGGTCTCAACACATAATCCTGTGCTGCTGTAGGAAGCAAACCCTGTGCGTATCCGCAACGATGCCGCTTGATGGGCGAAGGCATCCAGAGGCACGTTGCACCTGGCGGGTTCGGCTGAGCCTATCGCTGCGCGCGTTATCCGAGTGGCCAGTAAGTGGTTCTTAAATCTGGGCCGCCGCTGGCGCAAGTGCCAGCTTGCAGGTCAAAAATCTCTATAAAGAGCGCCTGGTGTTCAGGATTGGAATCTTCCGCAAGCACCGGTAGCTTCAAAGCACTCGGCCCGCCGCAGGGTGAGTGCGACGGGCCGATGCCATCAGGGGCCACGGATTGGGACGGGCGTCGCGCATCGTCAGATGACGTGCCACCAGGCCATCGCAGCAGAGGTTGGCAGCAGCCGAGGCCCGCTGCCAACCTGCAGATCAGGTCACAGCATGTCCGGCGGCGAGGCGGTGGCCTTGGAGTGCTGCTTGCCACGTGCATGTTCGATGGCGGTGCGCAGCTTTCGCGCGGCGCCGGTCACGGCAGAGGCTGTCGTTTCGGCGCTGTTGGTGGCCGCAATTGGCGGCAGGCCGGCGACATGCGCTTCGATGCTGCAGGTTCGATCCGCCGCGCCGCCGCGCTGGCCGTTTTCATCACGCAAATGCACTTCCACACGGGTGATGTCGCTGGCGAAATGCGCCAGCTGGGCGGTGCAGGTCTTTTCGACATGCGCCACAACAGACGGATCGTGCGGCACGTGCTTGTCGGTCTGGATCTGAATCTGCATAGAGGATCTCCTTCGCGGTCATCCGCTGCGTCTGCCGCAGCGGTGGCTCGATTCTGCGTCAGCCGCGTGTTGTCGCAAAGTGACAACCACCTACGCCCATTCATGCGCCGGTTGGTTGGGTGGTCGTACGGATTCTTAGCAAAGCGCGGTACCCGCCGGTTCGCGTTCTGCGCTCGGAATGCGAGTACCGGCCGCCTGCGGCCATGATGCCGCTACGGAGCGTTGGTGCAGCGAAGCAGCAGGACGTCCCCAATAAGTGGTTATGCTCCGCGCTTCGATCAGATCTTGTGCATGCCCTGGCACTGTATCGCCAGCAGGTACCGCTTCGGGCCCGCTTTGATGTTGATCGGTTGCGCAGTGCATCGGCGGTCTCTAGTGTTGACAGGCGCGCTGGATAAAAAAACATGCAGAAGGAGGCGGCCGCGCGGGAGTCGCCAGCGCTGGAACGTGGCTGTAATTCGTCGCCAGTGTCCTCGCGGCCTGTCCGAGCCTCGGTCATGGCAGCAGACTCACCTGTATAGGTGGGCGCGTTGCGTGCCGCCCCTTACGCTTGGGTCCGCATGAATCCATACCACTGGGATGATCGGCTCGATAGGGGAAGGTGCCTTAAAATGCCGGCACCGCGCGGTCCCGCGCTTGTGCGATGTCTGCCTGTGTCCGAATTCCAATCCGCGTCCGCTCGTTCGAGCCTGTTGCTGCGTGTGCTGCGTGTGCTGCTGTGCTGCGCCTTGTGGCTTGTCTATGTGGCTGCTTTTGCCCAGGAAGAAGACACTCTCTTGGAGACAGCTCAGACGCAGTTGGACGGTGCACAAAAGTCGCTGGATACAGCCGATGCCGCATTGGAAAAGGCCGATGACGAGCAGCTGCGTAAGCTGATTGACCAAGTGACAACGGCGCAGCGGCAGGTGCAAGACCTGGCTCGCGAGCTGGATCCGCCACTCAAGCAAGTCAGTTCGCAGCTGGCCGGATTGGGGGATGCCCAAAGTGGCGAGGCGAGCGATCTTAAAAAACAGCGGGAAGCGCTAAAGAAAGAACAGAGCGCGCTGGATGCAGAGTTCAAACGCGCCAATCTTCTGGATTCCAAAGCGCTTGATCTGGCCGATCGACTTGAGCAAAAGCGCGCACAACTGTTCAGCGTGCAGATGTCCACCCGTGTGGCCCCTCCTCTATCGCCGGCCCTCTGGAGCCAGATTTCACAGCAGTGGCCTGATGACCGCGCGCGTTTGCGAGCTTTGTATGATGAGGCAGCGCAGCTCCTGTGGGGCGGGACGGCCGCCAATGGTATTGGCAGCCTAGTGACTGGTGCGCTGATCGCACTGCTGTTGGCATTTCCGCTGCGCATTTTCCTGCGACATCTCGGTCGTCGCTATGCCGCCTCTCGCGCGCCTGGGGGCCGTTTGCGCCGCTCCGGATTGGCCCTGTGGTTTCTGTTGATTGGAACGCTCAGTCTTGGCATCGCGGCGTGGGTACTCGTCGAAACGGTCCGTGCCATTGCTCAGGTGCCGGCTGATTTAGACCAGTTGCTTAGTGCTTTCGTCATTATCAGTTTCGTCGCTGCGTTTATTGGCTCGCTGAGCGCCAGCTTGCTGATGAAGCATCAGCCCAGCTGGCGGTTGTTTCCCCTGGACGATGCAACTGTTGATCGTTTGCGGGTGCATTGCCTGGCGACTGCTGCGGTGAGCTGGTTCAGCGGTATGGCGATGAAGTTTAACGAGGTGGCGCGCACGAGCGATGCGGCGACGACTGCCACCGACGCAATCGCTGCGCTGCTGTATGCCGGTTTGATCCTGTCAGCCTTGGCTGGTTTGAGTCTGTCGTTGCGCGCACGCGCTGCGAGCGCTGGGCAAGTCAATGTCGACAGTAGCGAGCCACCACACGTGGTGTCGCGCGGTGGTGGATTCATCGTGCTGATCCGCCTGCTTGGGCATGTTGCGGTGATTGTGTCTCTGTTGGCGGCCCTGTTCGGCTATATCAATCTGTCGCTGTTTATCGCCCGGCAGATTATCTGGATCACGCTGATCTGCAGCCTGCTCGGGTTGCTGGTGGTGTTCGCCGACGACCTGCTGACCTGGATCTTCAACCCTGACGGGCGGTTTAGCCGTGCACTGTCGCATGCCTCTGGCGCCAGCAGCAGCCGCCTGGTGCAACTGGGTCTGTTGCTATCGGCGGCGGTGCGCGTTCTGTTGATTCTGCTGGGCATTGCCGCACTGGTCACGCCTTATGGAGCCAATCTTTCCGCCGTGACCGGCTGGGCCGAGAACGTCTCGCACGGTATCGAAATCGGCAATGAGCTGACGATCACGCCCGCGGCGGTGGCACGTGCGTTACTCGTCTCTGTTCTAGGACTGGTCGTGGTCCATGTCGTGCAGAAGTGGCTGATCAACACCTATCTGCCCAAGACCGAACTGGATGCGGGAGCGCGTAATTCGATCAGTACGGTGGCGCGCTATCTGGGCTGGTTGATCGTGGTGGTGTGGGGGTTCACGGCGCTGGGTCTGGATTTGAAGCGATTGGCGCTGGTGTTGAGCGCACTGTCGGTGGGTATCGGTTTTGGTCTGCAGGCCATTACGCAGAACTTCGTGTCGGGGCTGATCTTGCTGGCCGAGCGGCCGGTGAAGATCGGCGACTGGGTACGTATCGGCGATCAGGAGGGCGACGTGCGCAAGATCAGCGTGCGTGCGACCGAAATCCAGGTGGGCGCCGCTCCACCTTGATCGTGCCCAACTCGGAGTTGATCACCAAGAGCGTGCGCAACATGACGCTGTCCAACCCGATGGGCCGTGTGCAGTTGCAGTTCTCGGTGCCGCTGGAAACCGACGTGGCCAAGGTGCGCGACGTGTTGCTGGCCTTGTTCGCCGAGCACGAGAAGGTGCTGGCCGAACCGGCGCCGTCGGTGTTCATCGATTCGTTGGCAGGCGGGCATGTCAACTTCAATTCGTTCGCCTACGTGAGCAGCCCGCGCGATTCGTATGGCGTGCGCAGCCAGCTGTTCTTCGCGCTGCTGCAGCGCATGGCGACAGAGGGCATTGCGTTGCAGTCGCCGCAGGAGATCCGCTTCAGTCGTGTGGGTGCAGCCGTGGCGCGCGATGCGGGCGATGGCACGCCTGTCTCGGAAGAATGAGCTGGCGAGCTCAGACCTTCACTACTGGGGTCGCGGTCTGGCTTGCCGATACTGGCGCTTGTCGCCTGTCCGCTGTCCGTTGGGATCGATATTGGCGCACACGCGGCCACCGCAAATGAACGCATCGGATGCGGAATACGCCTGGAGGACAGGGATGGCGTTCTCGTAGCGCTGCAGCTCTTCCTTGACGGTGGAGAGTTCGCGGCGGTAGTAGCCCAGCACGGCCCAGCCGACAATTAGCACCAGCAGCAGGATTGCCGCGGCGGCGGCGAACCACATCCAGACGGTCTTGTTGGCTTTTTGCAACTGCGCTGACGTGGCTGATACGTCGCGGTCGTACTGTGCCACAACCGGTGCCACCGCCTCCTTGGCCTCCTTGGCGATCTGGGAACTGGCTCTTCCGACACTGTCGTCTACGCGTCGGTGCGCCTGCGCTACCTCGCCGTGCAATGCTTGCATGCGCTGATCAAAGGAGGATGCATACGTGCTTCGCGTTGCTCGAACTTGACCATCAACGCGGATTGCAGCTTGAGCGTGGTTTGAAGCGACGCTAGGGCCTGTTAACACATCCGAAGCCCTTCAACGACTAGGGCGAAGCTGAGGAAACCGAGAAACATGACGTCCAGCTTCTCGAAGCGAGTGAAAATTCGGCGGTCGCCTTTCAAGCGACGGAACAGCCTCTCTACTTCGTTGTGCCGGTTGTACATCTCCCTGTTGTAGTCCCAAGGCTCGACCCGATTGGATTTCGGCGGGACCACCGGCACGAAGCCAAGATCGCGCGCCAACTGGCGGGTTTGGTTGCCTTCGTAAGCACGGTTCATCAACAAATGAATCGGCCGCTCCACTGCCCCCGGATGTTCAAGCAACGTGGGGCCTGCCGGTGCGTCATGCGCGTTGCCAGGCGTCAATCCGAAGGGGATGGCTGTTCGAGCATCTGCGGCAACCAGATGAATTTTGGTGTTCCATCCACCGCGCGACTTACCGATGGCTTGCGGGCCGTTTTTTTAATGCACCCGTGCCATCGGGATGAATCTTGACGCTGGTGGAGTCCAGTGGAACCGCTTCAATTTTGATGCGTACGATCTGGGACTTCTGCAATTGGGCGAACATCCGGTCCAGCACACCCGCCTTGGCCCAACGGTTCATGCGCGTGTACACCGTGTGCCAGTTGCCAAAGTGCTTGGGTAGGCCGCGCCATTTGCACCCATGCTCGGCAACGTAAAGGATGGCGTTGACCACTTGCAGGTTGGTCATGCTGACATTGCCGCGCTGCGCCGGCAGGCAGTGTTCGATCAGGGAAAATTGCGCTGGCGTGATCTCCATGCATGATAGTTTGATCGCTCAATCCATTAGAGCGGCTAACAAAACTACTGCGCAGCCGCCAGGCGGGCGCGGCCGGTGCTCGGAATCCTCATGTACCCCTCGTACACTCCGGTTCCTGTGCGCCGTCCACGCCCACCTGACGACCGCTCGCTACGTTTTGTTAGCCACTCTTAGTGTTAACAGGCCCTAGCCAATGATGAACTCTGGATTCTAATTATCTGGGGTAGCTTAGCGTCCCAAACGAAACGAATTTACCCGTTGGCGGTCAACTCGCCATTTTTGGAAGCTAGCGGTGCCCGCGCTCTTCGCGCGCGCGCACGCGGCGGTCGAACAGTAGCGCACTGACCACAATGCCCAACCCCAGCACGACCCCGAGCAGGAACAGCACCATTGCAATGGCCGGGTAGCCCCACAGCTTCAAGCCGGTTTCGATGCGCATCATCTGTGCCGACGCCATGATCAGCGCGGCGGTGACGATGCCCGCCGCAACGCGGTTGGCGATCTTCTGCAGGCTTTCCATCAGGTGCGATTCTTCCAGCCCGGTCACGCGCATCTGCAGGCGGTTTTCCGCAGCCAGCGACAGGATCTCGGACATGCGGCGCGGTCCTTCGCGCACCAGATGCTGCAGTTCCATCGCCTCGCTGTCGAGGTTGGCGGCGGACAGGGATTTCTTCAGGCGCGCGCGCATCACGTGCTGCAGATGGCGCTCGACGATGCGGCGCGTATCCAGCGTGGGCGACAACGCGCGGCACACGCCTTCCAGATTCAGCAGGGTCTTGCCGAGCAGGCTCAATTCCGGCGGCGTTCGCAAGCCGGTCGAGGTGGCGATGCGCACCAGATCCAGCACCACCCGGCCTTCGGAGATGGCATCGTGCGCTGCGTAGCGCGCGATCATCTGCCCGGTTTCGCGCTGGTAGCGCTCTTCGTCGTAATCCTCCAGCCGCGTGCTCAGTGCAATGGTCTCTTCGGCAACCTCTTCGCCGCGCCCATCGACCGCGGCAAACAGCAGCTTGAGCAAGCGCTCGCGCAGGCGCGGCGGCACATGCGCCACCATGCCCAGGTCGAAGATGGCAAGGCGCCCGTCCTGCAGCACACGCAAATTGCCCGGATGCGGGTCGGCGTGGATTTCGCCATGCACGAACATCTGGTCCAAATAGCCTTTGACCAGTTCCGCGGCCAGGTCGTCCATCGGCTGTTCGGTGCGGCGCAGACCGGAAATCTTGTCCACGCGCACGCCTTCGGCCAGCTGCATGGTCAGCACCTTGCGGCTGCTCAGGTCCCACACCGGTTGCGGCACCCACAGCAAGGGGAACGGCTTGAGGTGCCTGCCGAAGCGCGCCAGGGTTTCGGCCTCGTCTTCGTAGTTGAGCTCGGCGCGCAGGGTCTTGCCGAATTCGCCCAGCAAGTCGGCAAAGCGCACACGCCGCCCGATACCGGTGAGGCGGTCGGCGGCGGTGGCGAAGCTCTTGAGCACGTCCAGATCCGAACGCACCTGCGCGGCCACTTCGGGTTTCTGCACCTTGATCGCCACTGGCGTCCCGTCGCGCAGCGCGGCGCGGTGCACCTGCGCCAGCGAGGCGCAGCCCAGCGGCACCGGGTCGAAGTGCGAGAACGCCTTGTTGACCGACACGCGCAGTTCTTCCTCGATGATCTGGCGGATGCGCTCCACCGGTACCGAGCTGGTGTTCTCCTGCATGCGCTCCAGCGCGGTGGCGAACTCCGGCGGGACGATGTCCGGGCGCGTGGACAGCATCTGGCCCAGCTTCACGAAGGTGGGCCCGAGCGATTCCAGGTCGGAGACGAACTGGTCCGGGGTGCCTTCTGCGGGCACTTCGTATTCGTTGATGGCCGCCGGGTCCAGGTTCATGCCAGCGAACACGCCCGAGCCGTGATAGCGCAACAGCAAGCGCAGGATCTGCGTGCGCCGGCTCATGCCGCCAATCACGGCATGATCAGCCGGGCTTGCGGCCGGGGCGCGGTGCGGGTTGTCGTGACTCAAGGCCATCTCCGGGGCGTCATGCAGGCGTCGAGTGTGGCCAGCGACGGGTCGTCGCGTAGTGAATCCGGGCGCTCCCGCACACCGCGGGCAAACCTGCCCAAGGTAGGCCCGAACGGCCGCAAGCGCAGCCGCTGCGGTGCCCGCATCGCCCCGCCAACAGCATGCAACGACCGCACAATGGCTACTCATCACCCCACGCGGGTGCTGGATCGGCGAGAATTTGCGACCACCCTAGAAGGACCTCCGCATGGCCGGTGCCAGCCTGTTCACCCTGCTCGACGACATCGCCACGCTGCTGGACGACGTTTCCATCCTGACCAAGGTCGCGGCCAAGAAGACTGCGGGCGTGCTGGGCGACGATCTGGCGCTCAACGCGCAGCAGGTCACCGGCGTCACTGCCGACCGCGAACTGCCGGTGGTGTGGGCGGTGGCCAAGGGCTCGCTGGTCAACAAGATGATCCTGGTGCCGGCGGCGTTGGCGATCAGCGCGCTGGAAGCGTCGCTGCGCGGGCGCGGCTACAACGTCCCGTTGGTGATGCCGCTGATGATGATCGGTGGCGCGTACCTGTGCTTCGAGGGCGTGGAAAAGCTGGCGCACAAGTTCCTGCACAACGACGAAGAAGAAGCGCAGCGGCATGCCGAACGCACCCGCGCGCTGGCTGACCAGAACGTGGACGTGGTGGCGCTGGAAAAGGACAAGGTCAAGGGCGCGATCCGCACCGATTTCATCCTCTCGGCAGAGATCATCGTGCTCTCGCTGGGCGTGGTCTCGGAGGTGTCCTTCGGGCAGCAGGTGGCGGTGCTGGTGGCCATTGCGCTGGCGATGACCATCGGCGTGTACGGCGTGGTCGCCGCGATCGTGAAGCTGGACGACCTGGGCCTGTACCTGACCAAGCAGAGCGCCGCACTGGCGGCCCTGGGTCGCGGCATCCTGGTGGCGGCGCCGTGGTTGATGAAGTTCCTGTCGGTGGCCGGCACGCTGGCGATGTTCCTGGTCGGCGGCGGCATCCTGGTGCACAACATCCCGGTACTGCATCACCTGGTGGTGGATCTGGCCAAGTCGGCCGGCGGCATGGGCTGGCTGGTCGAAGCGCTGGGCAATATGCTGGTCGGTGTGGTCGCTGGTGCGGTGGTGCTGGCAGGGGGCACCGGGTTGCAAAAGCTGCGCAGCAACAAAGCCGCGCATTGATCTCTCTGCAGTCGCTGAGGCGGCAAGCGAAATGAGGTGCACGTTGGCGATCAAACGCCCGCGCGCGGCTGTGGCGCTTGCTAACCTGCTGTACGGGGTTGGCGCGAAAGGGCGGTCGCTTAGCCGCCTTTCCGTGGCACTAAAGGAAGCTTTCGGCCTGGCCGACACCACGTGGGAGCAAGGCATGCAGAAGAGGATCAAAGGTCTCGGCAGCGCGGGTGAATCCTTGCCTGCGCTCACCCAGGCAGGCACGGTGCCGGTGAACGATGGCGCGCACCTTGCATTGACCGGCGCGCCTACGGCGATCGGGCGCAGAGGCTTCCTGGGCATGGGTGCTGCGGCGGTCGCGGCGAGCATGGCAGGTATACCGGCGCGCGCGCAGTTGCCCGCCCGCGGCCCGATGCGGGCCACCTGGGTGACAAGTGTGCTCAATCTAGATTGGCCGAGCGCGGCGTCCTCCCGGATGGCCGATCCGGTCGCGCGCGTCATGGTCCAGCAGCAGGAATTGCTGACGATCCTCGATCAAGCCCAAGCGCTGCATCTCAATACGCTGGTGTTCCAGGTCAAGCCGTGCGCCGATGCGCTCTACCGATCGAGGATCCTGCCCTGGTCGCCGGTACTGACGGGCATGCTCGGGAAAGACCCCGGTTTCGATCCATTGGCGTTCCTGCTCCGCCACGCACATGCACGTGGCATTGAGGTCCATGCGTGGCTCAATCCTTATCGTGTCTCGACCGACATCAGCCAGGCCACGCTGGATATGCTGAGCGCTGTGCCTGGCGATTCATCGCCCAGCGTGTATGCGCAGCATCCCGAGTGGGTGGGCGTGGCCGCCGACCGGCTGATGCTTGATCCGGGCATTCCGGCTGTCCGACGCTGGATATGCGCCGTCGTTGCGGAACTGATTGTCCATTACGACGTAGATGGGGTGCAGTTCGACGATTATTTCTACAGCGAGACCGCCCAGTCGCCACTGGACGATTCGCAGACCTATGCGCGCCATGGCGTAGGCTTCGCAGACAAGGGCGATTGGCGGCGCCACAGCACCTATCGATTGATCCGAGATGTGGGCAGAATCATTCGTGCGATCCGGCCAAGCATGGCCTTCGGGGTCAGTCCGGCAGGCGTATGGCGCAATCGGCAGGACGATCCGCAGGGATCGGACACGCAGGCTGGCGCGCCCGCGTTCGATGTCGCATACGCCGATACCCGGCGCTGGGTACGCGAGGAGCTAATCGATTACATCGTTCCGCAGGTCTACTGGCCGTTTGCGCGGCAGATCGCGCGTTACGACGTCATCGCGCGCTGGTGGGCCGACACCGTGGGCTCCGGGCGCGTGCAGCTCTACATGGGCATGGCGCTCTATAAAGTGGGTATACCCAATGCATTGGAGCCGGACTGGACCGTCGCAGGCGGTGTTCCCGAGATCGCCCGCCAGCTGGACCTCAATGCTGCCTTTCCGCAGATACGCGGATGCATGCTGTTTCGCCATGGATTCGTGGCCCAGCCGCAGACCGCGCAGGTCGTGGATTACCTGAAGCTGCGTTGGCAGGGCACTAGTCTGCGCTGATCACCCGGTTCTTGCCGGCCGCCTTGGCGTCGTACATGGCGCGGTCGGCGCGTCGGATGACCTCGTCCTGGGTCTCGTCGGTCCCACGCAGCGCCACGCCGGCGCTGAAGCTGATGAACACACGCACGTCGTCATGTAGCAGCGAGCGCTGCGACAGTGCGCGTTGCAGGCGGATTACTGCCGCGCTGGCTTCGAAGATGGTCGAGTCCGGCAGCAGCAGGACGAATTCCTCGCCGCCGAAGCGGGCGATGGCGTCGGTGGTGCGCAGCACCGCCTTGGCCACCTCCACGGTGTGGCGTAGCGCCGCGTCGCCACCGGCATGGCCGTGGGTCTCGTTGAGGCGGCGGAAGTCGTCCAGGTCGAGCATCGCCACGCACAAGGGTTGCCCACTGCGCTGGGTGCGCACGGCCTCACGCTGGAACAGTTCTTCGAAGCCGCGCCGGTTGAGCGCGCTGGTCAGTTGGTCTTCGCGCACCAGGCCGGCGACGTCCTTGAGCTCCTGCTCGAGGGATGCGATGCGCTGTTCGGAATCTTCCACCTGCCGGCGTGCCGCGAGCAGTTCGTCGCGCGCCGCCAGGGCCTGCGCCTGCACGCCGGCGGTGTCCTGCAGCAGATCCTGCAGCAGCCGGTTGAGGTCGGGAATGCCGCGCGCCTCGCCGATCGCCTGCGAATACCCGGCCACGCGGTCGTGGTACTCGCCCGTGCTGGTGGCCATGCCGTCCAGCCGGTCGACGAAGGACACCATCATCTCGCGCATGGCTGTCTTGGATTCGGCGATGCCCTGCTTGAGCAGACCCTGCTTGTAGGTGACCTCGCGCAAGGTACCGCGCGCCTGTTCGATGGAACTGACGTCCAGCGGGCCGGAAATCAGTTGCCGCACCACAGATATCTGGCCCTGCAACCAGCTGCGATCGTCGAGGAGTTCGCCGACGTTCTCCAGCAATAGGTCGAACAAGCCCAATAACAGGTTCTGTTGTTCGCTGGCATCTTCGGCGCGCAGGCCGATCTGGTGGCTGAGTTCGCGCAGGCGTTGTTCCAGCGTGATCAGTTCGTGTCCCGGGCGCCAGTGGCGCAGCGCCGATGCCAGCGTTTGCGCCTCTTCGGCCAGTTCCGGGCTACGTTGCAACAGCGTGGCCAGGGCATTGCCCAGCGCGTGGCGCAGCAGGTCGCGCAGCTGCTCGGCCTCGGTGCGGCCTTCGGCCAGCGAATCGCCGATATCGATGGTGCGGATGTATTTGTCGATGAGCTGGCGCAAGGCACGGCCATAGCCGGGCCAATCGCCGGCCGCATACGCCGCGCTCAGGCGCACGCCCATGTCGCCGAGCTCGCCATGCAGGCTGGCGATGCCTTCGGCGAAGGCGAGCAGCAGCGCTTCGGGATGCGCGGCATGCGAAAACAGCCGTATCAGCGATGCAGTGGCGGCGGCCGGATCGTGTGCGCCGGACTTGGCCTTGGCGGGCACCAGCTGGTGTGCGGCCAGGCCATGACCGCTGCGCTCGCCATTGGTCACCGTCGGCAGGGCAGCGGCAGGGCGCGCAGTGTCCGCGCCGCCCCAGGGCAACAGGCGGCGCAGCCCGCCACGGGGGCGGCTTGGGTGTTCGGGCTGGTCTGCCATGCGCCAGGGTCTCGGAAGGTCTTGTGCTAACGCTCGATATCGGCGCGCAGCGGGGTCGCTTGAGCAAGCCGGGCCGCAGCGCGCAGCGACGGCCTGCAGACCTGGCGCGAAGCGAGATCGCGATAAGCGAAGCGAGGCGTCGATGAACCGGTTATCCAGATGAGGACGAACGCGGCCGAATGTTCCCGTATTCGGTGCATGTCACTCCCGACGCACCGATACAGGGATGCCATCGCACTGCAATGTGGCGCTTATGCCTTCAGGCATGCGCAACTGTGCGTAGAAGGAATGTGGGCTGTCGCAGAAAAGTCAGCACGTGTTCACGCATATTTTATTTGGTCGGGGTGTAGATTCCTCTGCAAGGGCGACGTGGAGTACGCGCGTTGCCCATGCTCCTCACTCGTAGCAAGTCGTCTGGCTGAATCGGCAGACGGCGGTTTTCGCTTCGCCGTTTTTCCGTCTCCACCCACATTACGACGGGACGTTTAGATGGTTGCCATGATGCCGCTTCACGCTACTACCGCACGCCTAGAGCGCAGTACGCTGCTCCCGACTCTGAAGAAGAGCGGGCGGCCGCGCGATGCGCGGGGTCGCTTCATCCGGCACCATGAACGCTTGCCGGTCTCGTTGGCAGACACGCGCGGCGCCTTGTTCGTGGTGTCGGAAATGGCGGACTTCATCAAGGCTGGCGGGTTGGGCGATGTGGCGGCCGCGCTGCCGCGCGCGCTGCGCCACCGCTACGACGTCCGCGTGCTGATCCCCGGCTACCGCGCCGTGCTCGAGCGCGCGGGCAAGGTGGAGATCGTGGGCCGCGTGTTGGCGCATGCCGCGCTGCCGGCTTGCGACATCGGCCGCATCGTGCAATCGGACGGCTTGCCGATCTACATCCTGTTGTCCAAGGAGCTGTTCGAACGCGACGGCTCGCCCTATGTGAGCACCAGCGGTTCGGAGTTCGAAGACAACGCGATCCGCTTTGCCACCTTGTCGCATGCCGCCGCGCAGATCGCGGCCGGCCATTCCGGCTTGGGCTGGAAGCCGCGCCTGCTGCATCTGAACGATTGGCCGTGTGCGCTGGCGGCCGGCTATGTGCGCTGGTCCGGCGGCACCACTCCGTGCCTGCTGACCATCCACAACCTGGCCTACCAGGGCCTGGTGCCGTATTCGATGGCCGCCGCGCTGGGCATCCCCGCCGAGCGGGTGGCCGAGTTGGAGTTCTACGGGCAGATGTCGTTCCTGCGCGGCGGCATCGTCAATGCTGACCACGTCAACACGGTCAGCGTCAGCTACGCCAAGCAGATTACCGGCCCGGCCCAGGGCTGTGGCCTGGACCGGCTCCTGGCCGGTCGCGCCGCCAAGGGCGCGCTCACCGGCATCGTCAACGGCATCGACGCCAGCTGGGACCCGCGTACGGATGAATATCTGGATTCGCACTTCAGCGTGAACCAGTGGCAGGGACGGCAGGACAACGCGGCGCAGGTGCGCAAGGCATTCGGGCTGCGCGAAAGTACCGGCCCGCTGTTTGCGGTGGTGTCGCGGTTGGTGCACCAGAAGGGCCTGGATCTGATCTGCGAGGTGGCCCCGCAGATCGTGGCCGCTGGCGGCCAGATTGCGGTGATCGGCGGCGGCGAGCCGGAGATCGAACGCCAGGTGGCCGAGTTGACCCGGCGCTATCCCGGCCAGGTGGGCGCCTTCATCGGCTTCGAGGAAGGCCTGGCCCGGCGGATGTTCGCCGGTGCTGATTTCCTGCTGATGCCCTCGCGCTTCGAGCCCTGCGGCCTGAGCCAGATGTATGCGCAGCGCTTCGGCTGCCTGCCGATCGCGCATGCAACTGGTGGGCTGATCGACACCGTGGACGATGGCGTCACCGGCTTCCTGTTCCAGCACGCCAGTGTCGAAGCCCTGCGCCGCTGCCTGGAGCGCGCCTTCCGCACCTTCCGCCTGCCCAGCCTGCTGTCTGCGATGCGGCGCGCAGCCATGCTGCGTCCCAGTGGTTGGGACGTGGCAGGCAAGAAATACCTGTCGCTCTACGAACACACCGCGGCAACCGCGCCCGCGCTCGCGACGGTGTCATGAGCGAACGGCAGGGCGGGCAGGAGCAGCGCACGGAAGCAGACGGCGCGACCACGGAAGGGACCTCGGAAATGTCGCAGACCCTGCAAGCCCTGGCCGACGGCCTGCCGGCCGATGCCTTCGCGGTGCTTGGACCGAAGCCGCTCGCCGATGGCCGCCGTCAGGTGCGTGTGCTGGCCCCGGGCGCCGAGGCGATGGGCTTGATCGACCCACGTGGCAAGTTGCTCGCGCGCATGCAGGCCAGCGCCATCGATGGCGTCTTCGAAGGCACCCTGGCGGTCGACGGGCCATACCGGCTGCGCATCGTGTGGCCAGACAACGTGCAGGAGGTCGAAGACCCGTACGCGTTCGCGGCCACGCTGGACGAATCGTTGTTGCTGCAGATCGCTGCCGGCGACGGCCAGGCCTTGCGCCGTGCGCTGGGCGCGCAGCATGTTCACTGTGGCGACGTGCCGGGCGTGCGCTTTGCGGTGTGGGCACCGCATGCCCAACGCGTGGCGGTGGTCGGCGACTTCAACGGCTGGGACATGCGGCGGCATCCGATGCGGCAGCGCATCGGAGGCTTCTGGGAACTCTTCCTGCCAGGCGTGGAAGCCGGCGCCCGGTACAAATATGCCGTCACCGCAGCCGATGGGCGGGTGCTGCTCAAGGCCGACCCGGTGGCGCGGCAGACCGAATTGCCACCGGCAACCGCTTCGTTGGTGCCCAGCGCCGCCACATTCGCCTGGACCGATGCGGCCTGGATGGCCAGCCGTGACCCCAGCGCCGTGCCGGCACCGCTGTCGATCTACGAGGTGCATGCCGCCTCCTGGCGCCGCGACGGACACAACCAGCCGCTGGACTGGCCAACCCTGGCCGAGAAGTTGATTCCTTACGTGCAGCAGCTCGGCTTCACCCATATCGAATTGCTGCCGATCACCGAACACCCGTTCGGTGGGTCCTGGGGCTATCAGCCGCTGGGCCTGTATGCGCCCACCGCGCGCCATGGCACCCCGGACGGCTTTGCGCAGTTCGTCGATGCCTGCCACCGCGCCGGCATCGGCGTGATCCTGGACTGGGTCAGCGCACACTTCCCCGACGATGCACACGGGTTGGCGCAGTTCGACGGCGCCGCGCTGTACGAGCATGCCGACCCGCGCGAAGGCATGCATCGCGACTGGAATACGCTGATCTACAACTACGGCCGGCCGGAAGTGACCGCCTACCTGCTCGGCAGCGCGCTGGAGTGGATCGAGCATTACCACCTCGACGGCCTGCGCGTGGATGCGGTGGCCTCGATGCTGTATCGCGACTACGGCCGCGCCGAAGGCGAGTGGGTGCCCAATGCGCATGGCGGTCGCGAGAACCTGGAGGCGGTCGCGTTCCTGCGCCAGCTCAACCGCGAGATTGCCGCGCAGTTTCCCGGCGTGCTCAGCATTGCCGAAGAATCCACTGCCTGGCCGGGCGTAACCGCCGCAGTCAGCGATGGCGGCCTGGGCTTCACGCATAAATGGAACATGGGCTGGATGCACGACACGCTGAGCTACATGCAGCGCGATCCGGCCGAACGTGCGCAACACCACAGCCAGCTCACCTTCGGGCTGGTGTACGCATTCGACGAACGCTTCGTGCTGCCCATCTCGCACGATGAAGTGGTGCACGGCACCGGTGGCCTGCTCGGGCAGATGCCGGGCGATGACTGGCGCCGCTTCGCCAACTTGCGCGCGTATCTGGCGCTGATGTGGGCGCACCCGGGCGACAAACTGCTGTTTATGGGTGCCGAGTTCGGCCAGTGGGCCGACTGGAATCACGACCAGTCGCTGGATTGGCATATGCTGGAAGGCGCGCGGCATCGCGGCATGCAGCAACTGGTGGGCGATCTCAACGCCGCACTGCGCCGCACGCCGGCGCTGTACCGCGGCACCCATCGCGCCGACGGCTTCGACTGGAGCGTGGCCGACGATGCGCGCAACAGCGTGCTGGCGTTCGTCCGCCACGATCCAGCCGGCGGCGCACCGTTGCTGGCAGTGAGCAACCTCACCCCGCAACCGCATCACGACTATCACGTGGGGGTACCGCGTGCCGGCCTCTGGCGCGAGATCCTCAACACCGACAGTACCCATTACGGCGGCAGCAACCTCGGCAACAGCGGTCGCCTGGCGACCGAGTCGCTGGGCATGCATGGGCATGCGCAACGCCTGCGCCTGACCCTACCGCCGCTGGCCACGATCTACCTGCAAGCGGAGAAATAACGATGAATCAGCACAATGCAATCACACCGGCCTGGGGCGCCTGGCCGGTGGGTGAGGGACAGGTGCGCTTTGCGCTCTGGGCACCGGAGGCCAAGAACGTGGACGTGGTCTTCGACAACGGCGCGCGCAGCGCACTGCAGGCCGGACAGGACGGTTTTTTCAGCGCCGTGATCGACTGCGCCCCCGATGCCCGTTACCGCTACAGCGTCGACGGCGGCGAGCCGGTCCCGGACCCTGCCTCGCGCTGGCAGCCTGAAGGCGTGCACGGCCCCAGCGCGGTACAGCCAACCGACGGCTATGCATGGCAACACACCCAGTGGCAGGGGCGGCCGTGGGAGGAGGCAGTGATCTACGAAGTGCATGTCGGCACCTGCGGCGGCTATGCTGGTGTGCAGGCGCAATTGCCGCAGCTTGTGGCAATGGGCATCACCGCCATCGAACTGATGCCGTTGGGCGCGTTTCCCGGCGCGCACAACTGGGGCTACGACGGCGTGCTGCCGTATGCACCGGTGGAAGCCTATGGCACCCCAGACGAACTGAAGGCGTTGATCGATGCAGCGCACGGGCATGGCCTGATGGTGCTGCTGGATGTGGTCTACAACCACTTCGGCCCGGACGGCAATTACCTGCACAGCTACGCCGCGCCGTTCTTCAACGAAGACAAGCCCACCCCGTGGGGCGCGGCGATCGATTTCCGCAAGCCGCCGGTGCAGCGGTACTTTCTCGATAACGCGCTGATGTGGCTGCACGAATACGGATTCGATGGGCTGCGCCTGGATGCGGTGCATGCGATATCGCCCAATGCGTTCCTGGATACCTTGCGCGAGACCGTCGAGGCCAGCCTGCCGGCCGGGCGGCATGTGCATCTGGTGCTGGAAAACGAGGCCAACCAGGCCTCGCAACTGCAGCGTGGCTATACCGCGCAGTGGGACGACGACTTCCATAACGCACTGCATGTGCTGCTCACCGGCGAGGAAGAAGGCTATTACGCTGCGTTCGCCGACAAGCCGACCGAGCATCTGGCGCGCGTGCTGGGCGAAGGCTTCGCCTACCAGGGCGAGCCGGACCCGCGTGGGCATGTACGTGGCGAGCCAAGTGGTGCGCTGCCGCCGCACAAGTTCGTGGTGTTTGCGCAGAATCACGACCAGATCGGCAACCGCGCGCGCGGCGAGCGGCTGAGCGTGCTGGTGTCGCCACAACGTTTGCGTGCCGCATTGGCGCTGACCGCGTTGACGCCGATGATTCCGCTGTTCTTCATGGGCGAACCATGGGGCGCCAAGCAACCGTTCCTGTTTTTCACCGACTTCGGCCCACCGTTGGACGAGGCGGTGCGCGAAGGACGTCGGCGCGAGTTCGCGCACTTCGCCGCGTTTGCCGATGAAGCGCAGCGCGCCACCATTCCCGACCCCAATAGCCATTCCACCTTCGAGGCGTCGCGTTCGCCGATCGCCGACGCCACGCAAGGCGAGGGCGCGCAGTGGGCAAGCTGGTTCACCGCGCTGCTGGACGTGCGTCGTCACTGGCTGGTGCCGGGGCTGGCGCAGGCGCGCGCCGTGCGTGCCAGCGTGCTTGCCGATGGCGCGGTGACGGCCAGCTGGGAGTTGCCGGGCGGGCTGTGGCATATCGCCTTCAATGTCGGCACGCAGCCGGTGCCGTTGCCGCCGCTGCGCGGACGCGTGGCGCATGTCGAAAACGTCGCTGCCGATGCGCAGGAACTACCGGTCGATGGCTTCATCGCCTGGCACGAGGCGCAGGCATGAGTGCGAGCGACCCCGGCGGGGACGACCTCGGCACCCTGGCCGCCGCGGCTGGAGTGATGGTGGATTGGGTGGATGCCAGCGACCAGCCGCGGCAGGTCTCCGAGCAATCGGTGCATGCGGTGCTCACCGCACTGGAATTGCCGGCCGCCACCGCGGCGCAACGCGCCGACAGCCTGCGCCGCTGCCAGGCGCAGGCCAGTGAGCCTGCGCCGCTGCTGACGGTGCAGGTGGGCCAGCCGCTGCCGCTGCGCGTGGCAGCACACGCCAGTGGCCGCTGGAGCGACGACAGCGGCGCCAGCGAAGACGCACGCGCCGATGCGCACGGGCAGGTGTGCGCGCCGCAGCGTTTCGGTTACTGGACGCTGCAGATCGGCACGATCACCCAGCAGGTGGCCGTGGCGCCGCCACGCTGCTTCAGCGTGGCCGATGCCTGTGGCCAACCATCGCCGCGTGCCTGGGGCATGGCGCTGCAGGTGTATTCGGCACGCAGCCTGGATGACGGCGGTATCGGCGATGCCGCCGGCACGGTGGAATGGTTGCGGCACGCGGCCTTGGCCGGCGCCGACGCCCTGGCATTGAGTCCGGTGCACGCCGCGCGCCCGGTGACGGGCGGCTACAGCCCGTATTCGCCCAGCGATCGGCGCTTTCTCGATCCGTTGCATGCCGCGCCGGTGCGCATCCTGGGCGAACTGGCGCTGGATGCAATCAACGCGGTGCCCGGCCTGCGCGAACGTTTCGATGGTTTGCACAACGCTGCATTGATCGATTGGCAGGCCTCGGCGCATGCCAAGTGGGAATTGCTGCGCCAGTTGTATACGCGCGTTTCGCCCGATCATGCCGATCTGGTCGCCTTCCGCGACGCAGGCGGCCCGGCGCTGGAAGGTTTTGCACACTTTGCTGCGCAGGACTTCGGCGACAACGATCCGCAGCTGCATGTGTTCACGCAATGGCTGGCAGCGCGCAACTGGTCCGATGCGCAACGCGAGGCGCACGAGCGCGGCATGAAGATCGGGTTGATTGCCGACCTGGCGGTGGGCTTCGACCCCAATGGCGCCGAAGCCGCTGCCGCAGCCGACACCGTGCTGCGCGGCCTGGTGCTGGGCGCGCCGCCGGATGCCTTCAATGCCGATGGTCAGCATTGGGGCATCGGTGCGCATTCGCCCACCGCGCTGCGGCGCAGCGGCTACGCGCCGTATATCGCGCTGCTGCGCGCGGTGCTGCGCGACCGCGGCGGCATCCGCATCGATCACATCCTGGGCCTGATGCGGCTATGGGTGGTCCCCGATGGCGCCAGCTCCAACGAAGGTGCGTATCTGGCCTATCCGCTGCACGATCTGCTCAACCTGCTCGCGCTGGAATCGTGGCGGCACCGGGCGATCGTCATCGGCGAGGATCTGGGCGTGGTGCCGCCTGGCATCCGCGAAGAACTGTCGCAGCGTGGGGTGATGGGCATCGATGTGTTGATGTTCACGCGCAACGACGACGGCGCATTCGTCTCGCCGGCGCTGTGGCGGCCGGACGCGATCGCCACCACCACCACGCACGACCTGCCCACGCTCACCGGCTGGCGCGCCGGCCGCGATATCGAATGGCGGCGCACGCTGGAATTGATCCAGCCAGCGCAGGCCAGCGACGATGCCGCCGCGCGCAACAAGGATGTGGCACGGTTGGATGCCGCTGTCGAACTTGCCGGCCTGAGCAGTGCGCGCGACCCGCTGCTGGGTGCGTTGCGCTTCACCGCCACCAGCGTCTCGCCGCTGGCTTTGTTGCCGGTGGAAGACGCACTGGCCCTGGACGAACAACCCAACCTGCCGGGCACCGTCGAAGTACATCCCAACTGGCGTCGACGCCTGCCCGATCCCTTGCCGCATGCGCGCCTGAATTCGGCGCTGCAGGGCTTTGCCGAGGCGCGTCGCGTCGCGGTCGTTTCGGAACCCCATCCATGATCGACCTCCGCGCCACCGCCCGCCTGCAGCTGCATGCCGGCTTCACCCTGCACGATGCGCTCGCGCAGGTGCCGTACTACGCAGGCCTGGGCATCAGTCACCTGTACCTGTCGCCGATCGGCACGGCCGTGCCGGGCTCCACGCATGGCTACGACAATATCGACCCCACCGTGTTCAATCCCGAACTCGGCGGCGAAGATGCCTTGGTGGCGCTCTCGCAGGCCGCGCGCGAACACGGCATGGGCCTGATTGCCGATATCGTGCCCAACCACATGGCCACGCATGCGCAGAACGCGTGGTGGTGGGATGTGCTGCGCAATGGCCGCAGCGCCAAGCACGCCGACTGGTTCGACATCGATTGGCGCGCGCCCGGGCGCGACGGCAAGCTGTGGCTGGCGGTGCTGGACCGCCCGTATGCGACAGCGCTGGCCGAGGGCCTGATCACGCTGGTGATCGAAGACGACGGCAGCGCCGCCTTGGCGCATTACGACCAGCGGTATCCGATTCGTCCGCAGACGCTGGACATCCCCGAAAAGGGCGCACGTGCGCAGTGGCTGCGCGACTACAACGACGGCGCCAAACGCGGCGACGGCCGCCTGCACAAGTTGATCGAACGCCAGCCGTATCGCTTGAACTGGTGGCGCGTGGGCAACGACATGCTCAACTACCGTCGCTTCTTCGATATCACCTCGCTGGTGGCCTTGCGGGTGGAATTGCCGGCGGTGTTCGATGCGGTGCATGCGTTGCCACTGCGGCTGGTGGCCGAAGGCCATCTGGACGGCTTGCGTATCGACCACGTGGACGGGCTCACCGACCCCACCGGCTATGTGCGCAAGTTGCGCAGCCGGCTGGATGCGGCCGGCCGCACGCGTGGGCTCAAGCCCGGCACGCTGGGCCTGTACCTGGAAAAGATCCTCGCACCGGGCGAGCACCTGCCGGCCGACTGGCCGTGCGACGGCACCACCGGTTACGACTTCATGGACCAGGTGGGCGGACTGCTGCACGACGCGGCCGGCTTCAAGCCATTGGCGCGTGTCTGGCAGAAGGTGAGCGGGCGCAGCGGCGATTTCGCGCAGGAAGAACGCACCGCTCGCGATGAAATCCTGCGTGGCCCGCTGCAGACCGAATTCAATCGCGCCGTGGGTGCATTGTCGGCGTTGGCGCGGCTGGATCCGCCCACGCGCGAGTTCAGCCCGCAGATGCTGGCGCGCGGCTTGTGCGTATTGCTGCGCTGGTTCCCGGTGTATCGCACCTATGCCGGTGCCAAGGGCATCATCGGCAGCGAAGCGGAGCGTTTGCGTGCCACCGCTGCAAAGGCGCGCGACGGGATGCCGGAATCGATCGTGGCGGCCGTGGATGCGATCGAGCGGTGGTTGCTCGACGATGCCGGTGCAGATCGTGCGCAGATCGCCTTGCGGCGCATCCTGCGCCGTCGCGTGGAGCAGCTGTCCGCACCGCTCAATGCCAAGTCGGTGGAAGACACCGCGTTCTACCGGCATGGCGTGCTGCTGTCGCGCAACGAGGTCGGCAGCCATCCCACCCATTTCGCCAACGACGCCAGCGAGTTCCACGCGCAGAATCTTGAGCGTGCCAAGCACTACCCACGTGCGTTACTGGCCACCGCCACCCACGACCACAAGCGTGGCGAAGACCTGCGCATGCGGTTGGCGGTGTTGTCCGAGCAGCCGCGCTGGTGGGTGGAGCAGAGCGCCCAATTCAATGCCCTGGCCGACGCGCTGGAATCGCCGGCCCCGGCCGGCGGCGACCAGCAGATGCTGTGGCAGACCCTGGTGGCGGCGTGGCCGATCGGTCTGGGCGCCGACCAGACCGAGCCGCTTGCCGACTACGCCGAGCGCATCGCGCAATGGCTGCTCAAGACGGTGCGCGAAGCCAAACTGCATACCAGCTGGACCGATGGCTCGCCGGCCTATGAGCAAGCTGTGCAGGCCACGGTGGAGCAGGTGCTATGCAGCCGCGCCGGGCTGCCGCTGCGGCGCGCGCTGCTGCGCGCCAGCAACCACATCGCTGCCGCTGGCGCGCGCAACAGCCTGGTGCAAACCACCTTGCGCCTGACCGTGCCCGGTGTGCCCGACCTGTACCAGGGCACCGAAGGCTGGGATCTGTCGTTGGTGGATCCAGACAACCGCCGCCCAGTGGATTACGCCCAGCGCCAGCAATGGCTGCAGCAGGCACGCGACTTCACCGGATTGCTGCGCAGCTGGCGCGATGGCGCGGTCAAGGCACGCCTGACGGCGCTGTTGCTGCAGTTGCGCCGCGAATTTCCAGCGCTGTTTGCGAAAGGCGACTACCAACCCTTGAACGTTGCGGTCAGCGGCGATGCCCAGGTGGTGGCGTTCCGTCGCCAGTATCGCGGTCAATCGCTGGTGGTGGCCGTCACGCGACTGGGTGCTGGCGCTGAGGGCGAGGGCGATCTGCCGTTGCTGGTGGCACCGGCCACCTGGGGTCAGGCGTCGTTGGCATTGGGCGAGGGCGCATACCGTAATGTGCTCGATGGCAGTACGCAGCAGCCGCAGCGCGGTCGCGTGGCGCTATCCACGCTGTTTGCACGTGCGCCGGTGGCAGTGTTGCTGTCCCAAGACAATTGACCCCGAGAGAAACGTACGCAATGAATGACATGGAACGGCAGGCGCGGCTTGCCCAGTTGGCACGGGAGATCTGGGAGGCGGAGGGCCGCCCGGACGGGCACGCGGACCGCCATTGGGCCATGGCCGAGCGGCTGGTGGAGGCAGAAGAACGCGCCGCCGAACAGGCCGCCGAGTACGCGGCTACGCCCATCGCTGCACGTCGGTAACGCTGCGTCTGGCAACGTGCGTGGGTCGGCCTGCGGGCCGGTCCATGTGCTGCGGATCGCTCCGCCAGTGCACAATCGCGCACCGTTTGCGTTCACCGTTCTAAGGAGTCACCGATGGCCACTCGCAAGTTCACCCAGCGCTCGCGCATTCGCGAAGGCCGTCCCAACCCGCTCGGTGCCACCTGGGACGGGTTGGGCGTCAACTTCGCGCTGTACTCGCGCAATGCCACCCGGGTGGAGCTGTGTCTGTTCGACGATCGTGGCCGCGAACAGGAGCGCATTGCGCTCCCCGAATACACCGACGAGGTCTGGCACGGTTATCTGCCCGATGCACGGCCCGGCCAGTTGTACGGCTACCGCGTACATGGCCCGTATGCGCCCGATGCCGGGCACCGCTTCAACCACAACAAATTGCTGCTGGACCCGTATGCCAAGCAGATCGTTGGCGAACTCAAATGGGCGCCGCACCTGTTCGGCTACACCATCGGCCATCGCGACAAGGACCTGAGCTTCGACCGCCGCGACAGCGCCGCGTTCATGCCCAAGTCTGCCGTGATCGACCCGGCCTTTACCTGGGGCCAGGACCGCCCGCCGCAGACACCCTGGAACCGCACGGTGATCTACGAAGCGCACGTGCGCGGGCTGAGCATGCTGCACCCGGCGGTGCCGCCGGAAGAGCGCGGCACCTTTTCGGCGCTGAAGACCGACGAATTGATCGACCACATCAGCTCGCTCGGCGTGACCGCCGTGGAATTGCTGCCGGTGCATGCGTTCGTCGACGATCAATATCTGCTGGAAAAAGGCCTGCGCAATTACTGGGGCTACAACACGCTGGGCTTTTTTGCGCCGCAGGCGCGTTACATGTCCACGCGCACCGTGGCCGAGTTCAAGCAGATGGTGGCGCGCCTGCATCATGCCGGCCTGGAAGTGCTGCTGGACGTGGTCTACAACCACACCGCCGAAGGCAACGAGCTCGGGCCCACGCTTTCGTTCAAGGGGATCGACAACGCCAGCTATTACCGCCTGGCCGACGATCGCCGCTTCTACATCAACGACACCGGCACCGGGAACACCTTCGACCTCACCAATGTCGGCGCGCTGCGCATGGTGATGGATTCGCTGCGTTACTGGGTGCAGGAAATGCACGTGGACGGCTTCCGTTTCGATCTGGCCAGCATCCTGGGCCGCGAACGCTATGGCTTCGATCCGTCGGGAAGTTTTCTCGATGCGGTGCGCCAGGATCCGGTGCTCAGCCAGACCAAGTTGATCGCCGAGCCGTGGGATATCGGACCCGGTGGCTATCAGGTGGGCAATTTCCCGCCCGGCTGGGTGGAGTGGAACGACAAGTTCCGCGACAACGTGCGGGCGTTCTGGCGCGGCGACGGTGGCCAGCTGGCGGAGTTGGCCACGCGCCTGACCGGCTCTGCGGATCTGTTCAATCGCAGCGGCCGCCGGCCCACCGCATCGGTCAACTTCGTCACCGCGCATGACGGCTTCACTCTGCGGGATCTGGTCAGCTACGAAGGCAAGCACAACCTCGCCAACGGCGAAGATGGCCGGGACGGCAGCGACTACAACATCTCCTGCAACCACGGCGTGGAAGGCGAGACCAACGACCCGGCGATCAAGCAGCTGCGTCGCCAGCAGATGCGCAACCTGCTCGCCACCTTGCTGTTGTCGCAGGGCACGCCGATGCTGCTGGCCGGCGACGAGTTCGGCCACAGCCAGAACGGCAACAACAACGCCTATTGCCAGGACAACGAGCTGACCTGGATCGACTGGACGGCCGCCATCAGGGCCGCAGCCGCCGACCAGGCCGCATTTGTGCGCCGATTGATCCGCATCCGGCAGCGATACCCGTTGCTGCATCGCGCGCGTTTCTTCGACGGCAAGTTCGATGAAGCATTGGGCCTGAAGGATCTGACCTGGCTCGCGCCCAATGGCACCGAGATGGACGAAGCCGCCTGGCACGACCCGGAGGCGCGCGCGCTGATGCTGCGCCTGGATGGCCGCTCGCCCACCACCGGCCTGCGCGAGATTGCCGCCAACGTGACGCTGTTGATGCTGATCAATGCCGCCTCCACCGCCGTGTCGTTCACGCTGCCAGCCATGCACGACGAACATTGGCGCGTGCTGGTGGACACCGCACGCCACGGCGGCCGTGTGGTGGCCGGCGGCAGCGAATGGAAGGCCCCGGCGCATTCGCTGACGCTGCTGGCCGTGGAGCGCGACCGCATTGTCAGCAGTGCGCGGATCGTCTCCGAAGGAGCGCGTTGATGGCGAGGATGGCCTGATGGATGTCTTGTTGGCAGGGGCGACCGGCCTGGTCGGCAAGCACGTGCTGCAGCAATTGCTGGGCGATACGCGCTGCACCGGCGTGGTCGCGATCACGCGGCGGCCGTTGGCGCAGATCCACCCCAAGCTGCGCAACCAGGTGATCGACTTCGAACGGCTCGATCACTGGACGGCGCCGCGCATGGAAGCGGCCATCTGTGCGTTGGGGAGCACGATGAAACAGGCCGGCTCGCGCGAGGCGTTCTATCGTATCGACCACGATTACCCTCTCGCCATCGCGCGCGCCGCCTGCGCGCAGGGCACGTCGGTTTTCGTGCTGAACTCGGCGGCGGGCGCCAATGCGCAGTCGCGCATCTTCTACAGCCGCGTCAAGGGCGAACTGGAACGCGACCTGCGCGAGATCGGCTTCCCCTCGCTCACCTTCGTGCGCCCCGGCCTGATCGGCGGCGAGCGCGAGGAGCGCTGTACGGGCGAGCACATCGGCAGCGTCGTCCTCGGCGCACTCGGCCCCCTGCTGCCGCGCCGTTTTCGGATCAATCCGGCCGAACGGATTGCCGCGGCGATGGTGTCTGCCGCGCTGGCACCGGAGCGGGGTGAGCATAGTGTCGAGGCAGCAGAGTTGGCTGGGTAGCCCCCGAACCAAGGCGACGTCATTAGGAAAGACCAAGCTGCTAGACGAGTGATCTGGGTAGGGGCTCAAGGTGGCGGCCTTGCCTGCATTTTCGGAGATGTAAGCAAGCCCTTGTTCCTGATAACCTTGTACACTCGCGACAGTTTCGCCAAAAGGAACGGCTATGCAAAATTTGATGAGAGTAATTCTGGCGGTATTGGTCGGAGCATTGTGCAGCTGCAACGCACCTTCCGGTGGCGCCGGGAAAGAGCCGCAGTCCGCAGTAAAGCCTCAGCCAACCGCAAGTCCAGAAAAGATTCGAGAAATACTGGTGGTGGCGCAGGGCAGCGAGGCCACTCCCCAGAATCGGTCCGCGCCGGTGAGTCCTGATTCGCCGATTTCAGTCGCAGTGTCAGTCACCCATTCTGGCGCCGATGCTCCAGCTATCTCGCTTCGGTTGATTGATCTAAAGAACGGTCAGGTGCTAGGTGTTTGATCCCAT
>NZ_JFAQ01000125.1 GCF_001304695.1 Xanthomonas axonopodis | reverse complement strand
ATCTTTGATCGCCACGCCGCTTTCGGCCTCGCGCAAAAAGCCAATGATTTGTTCCTCGGTAAAACGCTTCTTCACGTCCAATCTCCTTCAGGTAGGGAATTGGACTCCAAACTGGCGTGCTACTCAAAATCGGGGGGACGTCGCAGGCACCGCACAGGCGAGTGGCTTGCCGGGAGCTTGCGGAGGTCAACCTGAGCCCGCTACACCGCGCGCCTTCGGTCGACTGGGCAGAGACGGACCACTTGTTCGTACAACTTGCATAGCTGCTGACGCAGGACCGACTCCGGACCCAACCGAATTTTATTCCACGTATCGTTTAAAATCGGGACAAAGCCAAGGCAGCTTATGCTGCACGCCAAGAATCGTCTTTCCAATACCTTTAACGGCTGATGCAAGGCTCTTGTTACCTTCGACTCGGTCGGTGCGCTGGTACTCTTTGGCGTTTATTTCGTAAGTTGTGCTTCGACTGATAGCCATCAATGAATTAACGATGATGGAATCGTCATCATGTTTATGCTTTTTAGTCTCAGCGGTTGGCCAGGGAAAATGCCACCCCACTAAGGTCCCGTCTGGCAGGGCGTCGTTGAGGAATGGAGAGCAGGAGCCACATGGTTGTCTCTCGGTATAGACACCGAGGATCTGCGTTCCTTCCGCCGCAACTTCATTGGCCAATCGCTTGGGCACTTCAGTACCTTGACCGGGGGTCCAATTAGGCAAGGCAATCGAGCGCAGACCCACCTGCCCATTGAGCATCATCCAGACTTCCTTTTCCGAATGATATTGATTACTTCGGGTAGTGGTCATCATGATAGGCCCATTTTCAACCTGCCACCAGAAAGTAGCATAATTCACACCGGTGAAGTCTTCATTACTTCCCCGTAATGTGCGACATTCCGCCGACCATGGACTATTGCGGTAAGCGGTAATAAGGTTTTGATGGCCGGCGCCGAGCCAGACCGACTGAAATGCCATAACATTCATCCTTTATCGAATCAGCAGGAAATATTATTTTAATTCGTATGCAAACGCGTTGCGCCCGCCAAGTACGTTGACGCCGTTAATAGTGGGTCCGGAAATCATACGATCAAGGAACTTTCGCCCAATTTCCGGCAACATCGAATTGGTCAAAATCGCATCGATCATCCGCCCGCCCGATTCGCTCTCTGTGCATCGCGAGACCACCAGCTCCACCACCGATTCGTCGTACTCGAACGGAATCTTGTAACGCTCCTCGATCCGCTGCTTGATGCGGTTCAACTGCAGCCACACGATCTGCGCGAGCATGGCGTTGCTCAGCGGGTAATACGGAATCGCCACCAGCCGGCCGAGCAATGCCGGCGGAAAGACTTTCAACAACGGCTCGCGGATGGCCTTGGCCATACCTTCCGGGTCTGGCACCAGTTCCGGGTCGGCACACAGGCTGGCGATCAGCTCGGTGCCGGCGTTGCTGGTGAGGATGATCAAGGTGTTGCGGAAGTCGATGCGGCGGCCTTCGCCGTCTTCCATCCAGCCCTTGTCGAAGACCTGGAAGAACAGTTCGTGGACGTCCGGGTGCGCCTTCTCCACTTCATCCAGCAACACCACCGAGTACGGCTTGCGACGCACCGCTTCGGTCAGCACGCCGCCTTCGCCGTAGCCGACGTAGCCCGGGGGTGCGCCCTTGAGCGAAGAGACGGTATGCGCCTCCTGGTACTCGCTCATGTTGATGGTGATCAGGTTCTGTTCGCCGCCGTACAAGGTTTCGGCCAGGGCGAGCGCGGTTTCGGTCTTGCCGACGCCGGAGGTGCCGGCGAGCAGGAACACGCCGATCGGTTTGTCCGGGTTGTCCAGGCCGGCGCGGCTGGTCTGGATGCGCTTGGCGATCATCTCCATGGCGTGGTCCTGGCCGATCACGCGCTTGGCCAGTAGTTCGGGCAGGCGCAGGACGGTGTCGATCTCGTTGCGCGCCATGCGTCCGACCGGGATGCCGGTCCAGTCGGCGACCACGGCGGCCACCGCCTGGTAATCGACCGTGGGCAGGATCAGCGGCGATTCGCCCTGCAGTGCGGCCAGTTCGGCCTGTACCAGTTGCAGGCGCGCTAGCAGCGTGTCGCGATCAATTTGTACCGGTGCTTCGAGCACGGCGGTGTCGCCAGACGCCGCCTGCGCGGCATCGGCATCGGTGTCAGCCTCAGCCTCCGCTTCCAACGCACTGCCAGTGCCTTCCACCGGCGCAGTGCCGCTACGCAGTTGCGCACGCAGCGACAACAGTTCATCGACCAATGCTTTCTCGGCAACCCAGCGCTGCTCCAGATCACGCAGGCGACCGTGCTCGCTTTGCAGCAGGCCGGCGCACGCCGCAGCACGCTCATCGACCACGATGCCGATGGCACGCTCGCGCTCGATGATGGCGTGCTCGGTCTCCAGCGCTTCGATCCGGCGGCGGCTATCGTCCACTTCGGCCGGGGTGGCGTGCAGGCTGACCGCCACGCGCGCGCAGGCGGTGTCGAGCAAGCTCACCGATTTGTCCGGCAGCTGACGCGCCGGGATATAGCGATGACTGAGCTTGACCGCCGCTTCCAGCGCTTCGTCGAGAATCTGCACGCGGTGGTGCTGTTCCATCATCGAGGCGACACCACGCATCATGCGCACCGCCTTGGCCTCGTCCGGCTCATCCACCTGCACGGCCTGGAAGCGCCGGGTCAGTGCAGGATCTTTCTCGATGTATTTCTTGTACTCGGCGAACGTGGTCGCGCCCACCGTGCGCAAGGTGCCGCGTGCCAGCGCCGGTTTGAGCAGATTGGCGGCATCGCCGGTGCCGGCGGCACCGCCGGCGCCGACCAGGGTGTGGGTTTCGTCGACAAACAGAATGATGGGCTTGGGGCTGGCCTGCACGTCGTCGATGACCGCGCGCAGGCGCTGTTCGAACTCGCCCTTCATGCTGGCGCCTGCCTGCAACAGGCCTACATCCAGCGTGCGCAGTTGCACGTCCTTCAATGCTGGCGGCACGTCGCCACGGGCGATGCGCTGGGCGAAGCCTTCCACCACCGCGGTCTTGCCGACACCGGCCTCGCCGACCAGGATCGGGTTGTTCTGGCGGCGGCGCATCAGGATATCGACCACCTGGCGAATCTCGTCGTCGCGGCCGATGATCGGGTCGAGCTTGCGCTCGCGCGCTTGTGCGGTGAGGTCGGTGGTGAATTTTTTCAGTGCTTCCTGCTTGCCCATGGCCGCCGGCGCGATGGCGCCGCTGGCCTCGCCAGGTGCAGCTGTCTGGCCGAGCGAAAATCCATCGCTGGGTAGCAGGCCATCTTCCGGCGAGCCGGCCACGATCTGCGCAAAGTGTTCGTTGAGCACCGCGGGCTTGAGCTTGTCGAACTCCCCGGAGATCGCGAGCAATGCATTGCGCAACCCACGCACGCTCAACATGCCGACCACCAGGTAGCCGGTGCGCACCTGTGCCTCCCCGAAGCTGAGCGAGGCATACACCCAGCCGCGCTCCACCGCTTCTTCGACATTGGCCGATAGATCGGTGACGGCAGTCGAGCCGCGCGGCAAGCCATCCAGGGCGGTGGTGACATCGCGTGCCAGCGTGGAAGGATTGAGCTGGAAGTGCTTGAGGATGCGGTGCAGGTCCGAGTCCTGCAGCTGCAGCAACTGATGCAACCAGTGCACCAACTCCACGTAGGGGTTGCCGCGCAGCTTGCAGAAGACGGTGGCGCTTTCGATAGCGCGATAGGCCAGCGGGTTGAGCTTGCCGAACAATGCGGCGCGGCTGATGTCTGCCATGGGAACTCCAGGGAAAGGCGGAAACTAAAGAGAAGGGTCAGGACGGCGCGAGCACGAGCTGGTCGGCATCGACCGGGCGACGGTAGTGACCGAGCCAGAGCGACAAGCCCATGCGCTGGCCCTGCCCCATCAGCGGCAACGGCACATCCTGGCGTGCCAGCACCAACTGCAGGTCCCAGGCCTGCTCGTCGCCCACGTAGTCACGTACGGCGGCGGTGAGCACATCCAGCGCGTCGCCGCCGGGCAGGAACTCGCGGTAGCGCGCGATGTCCAGCGGGCCGATGCGCAGGCGAAAGCGATGCTGGGCATTGCGCGCCAACGCGCCCAGCGTGGCTTCCCGGCCCAGGCGCGCGGCCGCCAGCCCCATGCGCAAACGTCCCTCGTCGGGCAACGGCAGCCAGTTGGCGACGAACTCCTGCACCTGCACGGGGACGTCGAACAGGCCGACCAGGACCGCACGCAAGCCTTCGGCATTGCGTGCCTGGGCGACGAACCGGCCGGCGAAATGGCGACGCGCGGCGAGTGGCATCGCATCGCGCCCACGGAGCGCGGGCTGGTCCACACCGGTCAGCGCATCCAGCCGCGCACCGAAGCAGTCTTCGCCCGGGCGGTCCATCTGCACGGTGGGACGCGCGTCGGCCCAGGCGCGATACCACAGCGCGATCATGCGATGGTGAAAAATGTCGGCGAACGCGGCGAAGGTCGGGTCGCCGGCAAGTTCTCGCTCGATGGCGTGTTCGGTCAAGTGCAAGGGCAACGCGCCATGCGGGCCGAACAAGCCCAGTGCCAATGTGCGCAGCGTTGGCGGGCGACCGTCCACGCCAGCGTGCAGGCTGTCGATGTCGCGCGCAGGAAATTCCAACGACGCGCGCTGGCCCAAGCGCACAGACTCCTCCAGCGGCCGAGCTGCCTGGCCCAGCCGCGGTTGCATCGGATGCGAGCACTCCAGCCACCGCATCGCTTCGAACAGTTCGAAGTCCTGCGGGTGCGCATCCAGTCGCGCTAGTAGCGCTACAGAATCGGTCGATTGCCGAGATGGGCTGGCCATCGGGCGACCTCGTTGCGTTCGAGCGTGCACAGCACGGTCTCGGTAAAGGAATTCAGCGACGCCTGGCGAGCGAACACATGCCGCAGCACCGAGGCAAGCAAATAAACGCCCTGCCCTTCGAAGGCGGCGTCGTCGCAGGTCAGGGTGATTTCCAGCCCGCGACCGTAGGTCGCCGGGCCAGGCACGGGAATGCGCCGCACGATCGCGCGCGAGGCGATACGACGCACGCCGTCCACCTGCCGCCGCGCCGCCGCATCGTGCGGGTCGTGGTACAGCGTGAGCATTTCGCGCAATGCGGTGGCGCCATTGTCGCCGGCATCCAACAGCGAGAGATAGTTCAACTGCAGATGGCTGATCAGGCGCCAGCGGGTGTCGCCGGCGGTGATGCCCGAGCGCGGTCGTGTCGGCCCGGCCACGCAGCGGATCGATGCCACCGGGCCGCCGTCGTCGAGTACGAAGTCGGTGTTGGACTTGCCCACCGGCATATGCAGCGGCAGGTCGCGATTGCTGCACCACAGCTGCATGCCCAGTTGCCGCAGCTGGTGCGGATACGGCGCTTGGTCGCCATCGACCAGCGACAGGAATACCTCGCTGCCGACATAGCTCGAACGTGGACCAGTGCGATGCTGTGCGGTCGACAGCCGCCGTGGCTGCCGTCGCAAGGCATAGAAGGCCGAGCGTCGTTCATGCCAGCTGCGCGGCTGCGCGCCATAGAACGGCTCGAAGTGCTGCATCGGCGCATTGCCATCGCCGAAGCCTTCGACCTGTTCCACGCCATGGATCTCGAAATCCATCGGCCGCGTGCGGTCGGCCAGCACATGGTGCTCGGAGATACCGGGGTGCAGGTGGATACGGTCACCGCGCCGAGGAAACAGGTTGATGGCCGGGGTGCAGTGCAGGCGGAAGTTGCTCGCATCCACCGCGTTATCGAGCCGCTCCACGGCGCGATCGAACCACACCAGGATCTCGAACTCGGCGCACGCCGCGCGCGGCAGCACCTGCGCCAGGCCGTCGAAGGTGGCGAACATAAAGCGCTCCGGGCAGGCGAAGTATTCCTGCAGCAGGCGATAGCCGCTGAAGGAGCGCTCGCTGCGCGGCAGCAGGGCCTGCTCGTCATCGAAGCCCTGCGGCTGCAGATGCTCGGGGCCGAACGCGCGTCTGAGCGGTTGCCCCTCCGCGGAACGGGCGCGCACCACGAATCCCAGCGCATTGGCATGCAGCTGTTCGTAGAGGGTGCCGGCCAGCCCATCGGCACCGGTGATGAAGATCGGCAGCGTGTCCAGCGCCAACATGTCCAGGCGCAAGCCGGCGTGCACGTTGAAGACCAGGCGCAGGCCGGCGCGCGCACGCGGCTCGACCGGCACGCCGAGCGTAGCCAGCGCTGCCGGCGAGGCCAGGTAGCTGGCGGCGGTCATGCGCAGCGGCAATAGCGTCACCGCATGCGCGGTGCGGTATTCGCAGGCGGTGCGGTCGCCATGCCCCATCAATGAGCGCAGCGCGCTGCCGCGCGGCACCACATGCCCTGCTGGGCCGATGCCCTCGCCTTGCTCCGGTTGCAGCTCCACCACGGCCATCGACGGCACCGGCGAGAGGAAATGTGGATACAGCATTTCCGTCAGGTGCTGTGCGAATACCGGCTGCTGGGCTTCCAATTCGACTTGCACGCGCGCAGACAGAAACGCAAACCCTTCCAGCAGGCGTTCGACATACGGGTCGGCGCAGTCGATGCCGCTCATTCCGAGCCGGCCAGCGACCTTCGGATACGCCTGCGCGAACTCCGCACCCATCTCGCGGACGTGCTGCAACTCGCGGTTGTAGTGATGGAGCAGACGCGGATCCATGGCTCAGTGCGCCCTGGACGACAGACTGAAGCGACCGGTTTCCAGGTCGAGATCGGTGCGCAGGTACAGCGCAAGCGGCAGCGGCTGTGCCCACAGTTCAGAATCGATGACAAAGGACAGCGACATGCGGTCCATGCGCCCGGTGTCCACTTTCGCGGTGACCTGCAGGCTGGCTGCAGCAAGCCGAGGCTCGAAGGCCACAATTGCCGCACGAATGCGGTTCTGCAGTTCGATCACGTCCAGCCCGACCAGGCGGGCGCCGGCCAGATCGGGAATGCCGTAGTTGAGCACCGAGGTAGCGACATGCGGATACGCCTGCAGCGCATCCTCGTGCCAGTGGCGGGTGCAGTTGAGCAACCAAGCCAGGTCGCGCATGACGCAGTCGCGCAGCTTGGCCGGGCTGATCGCCCGCGCGTCGCGGCTTTCCGCCAGCTCATGCCGGCAGTCATCGATCAATCTATCCAGCAGCGAGGGCTGCAACCGCTCTTGTTGGGTCAGTTCGACCATGGCGCGCCCACCGCGGCGGTGTCGAATTCAATGTGCCGAATGTCGCGCACGGGGTAGTCGTCTTCGCTGCCGGCCAGCAGGCGCTGCCCCAGACCGCATGCGGACAACTCCTCGCCCTCCCAGGCGGTGCGCTGGCCGAGACGGATCGCGCCGTCTTCACTGTGTTGGCTGCCGGGGTAACGGCACGGCACCACGCCACGACTATGCGTGCCGTTGCGCCATTGGATCTCCACAGCCTGCCAAAGCAGGTCGCGCAAGCTAATGGGAGCCTCGAAGCGCAGGCTGCGCAGTTGGGCAAACGGCACCCAGGCGTAACCCGCTTCAAGGATGACCTCCAGACAGGGGCCAAACCGCGGATCGGCGTCCGCTAGCCAGTCAAAACGTTGGCCATCGATGTGGCCAGCGATGGCATCGGCTTGCGCAAGCGCCAGGACACGCCGTCGCGTGGCCTGCCCTGGCTCACCGTCGCGATCATGGTGCAATGCCTGCAGCAGATCGTGCTGCCACGGCGGTACCTGACCGGGCATCAGCGGCATCATGCGGCCGGCCAGCACCTGCTCGCGTTCCAGTTCGGCGTCGAGGATGCGCGCATACGCACCGGCGACCCCGCCCCAGTCCTGGTCCAACTCTGCGGCCAGCTGCACCTGCTGCTTCGCCCGCTGCCACTGCCCGGCCACGGCCAGCAATTGGAACAACCCGATGCATCGGCCGGGCACTGCCGCACCCAGTCCTTGGCGGTGGCCAGGGATTGCTCGGGGTTGCCCGCCTTGAGCTGGCGGGCGCAGGCTTGTTCGGGATGGACGGTGGACATCGACATCGGCGCTCCGGTCGGGGGATGCGTGGGACTCAGGACTTCTTCACTTCCTGCATGTTGAACGTGAAGTCCTTGCTGCCGCCCTGCTTCTTGCCCTTGTCGTCCTGCGGCTGGAACGAGTACTTGAACTTGCCGAAATGCAGGGTCACGTTCTCGGTCAGACGATCTTCGCCGCCGCTGCCACCGGTGGAGACGGAGGTGATCATCACGCCTTCGCTGAGTTCGATGGTCACGTAGTCGGTCTGCTCGCCGGTGGCATTGGTCACGTACAGCGTGGCCGTATCCACACGTGCACCGGTGCAGCAGGCATTGAGCAAGGCGTTGGAGCAGCTGTCGACGTACTTGGTGATGGAAATATTCTGCACGTTGGCCTTGCCGCCGGCGGCATAACCGGCGCCGGTGTGGAGGTTGCCGGTGTTGCTGGCGCCCCACGACCAGGCAATGATCGGCACTTCGTCCTTGTGCTTGGCATGGTTGGACGCGCCCTTGATCTCGACGTCGCCCGAGCCGAATTTGAGATGCATATCGAAAGCCATGGAACTTCTCCAGTAGTGGGTGGTGCAGTAGGGAAACCCGTTCCCGCGGCCAGGACGGCTGCAGGTTCAGCCTTGCAGTAGAGCCAAGCGCGCGCCGATCAGGCGGCCTGCGCCGAGGGCAGCCGCGAGACCAGGCGCAGCGAGACCGTCAGGCCCTCCAGCTGATAATGCGGACGCAGGTAGAACTTGGAGGTGTAGTAGCCGGGATTGCCCTCGACTTCTTCGACCACCACCTCGGCAGCGGCCAATGGCTTGCGCGCCTTGGTTTCTTCGCTGGAATTGGCCGGGTCGCCGTCGACGTAGTTCATCACCCAATCGGTCAACCAGCTCTGCATCTGCTGGCGCGTGCTGAACGAGCCGATCTTGTCGCGCACGATGCACTTGAGGTAATGCGCGAAGCGGCAGCAGGCGAACATGTACGGCAGGCGTGCGCTCAGCGCCGCGTTGGCGGTGGCGTCCGGGTCGTCGTATTCCTCGGGCTTGCCCAGCGACTGCGCACCGATGAAGGCGGCCATGTCGGTGTTCTTGCGATGCACCAGCGGCATCAGGCCCATCTTGTCGAGCTCGGCGGAACGACGGTCGGTGATGGCGACTTCGGTGGGGCACTTCATATCCACACCGCCGTCGTCGGCCGGGAAGGTATGCGTCGGCAGCCCCTCCACTGCCCCGCCCGATTCAACGCCGCGAATACGGGTGCACCAACCGTATTGCTTGAACGAACGGTTGATGTTGACCGCCATCGCGTAGGCTGCGTTTTGCCAGGTGTAGTGCGACGAATCGGCACCCTGAGTGTCTTCTTCGAAGTCGAACGCTTCCACCGGATCGGTTTTGGCCCCGTATGGCAGACGCGCCAGTGTGCGTGGCATGGCCAGCGCCAGGTATTTGGCGTCCTCGCTCTGGCGCAACGAACGCCATGCCGCGTAATCGGGGGTGGAAAAAATCTTGGCCAGATCGCGCGGGTTGGACAGCTCGCTCCAACTCTCCATGCCCATCAGGCCGGGACCGGCAGCGGCAATGAAGGGCGCATGCGAGGCGGCGGCGATCTGGCTGATGCCGCGCAGCGTGTCGACATCCTGGGGGCTATGGTCGAAGTGGTAATCGCCGACCAAACAGCCGTAGGGTTCGCCTCCCAGCTGACCGTATTCGGCTTCATAGATTTTCTTGAATACCGGGCTTTGATCCCAGGCGGTGCCCTTGAAACGCTTGAGGTTCTTGGCGAGTTCCTTCTTGGATACGTTGAGCACGCGGATCTTCAACTGCGTATCCGATTCGGTATTGCTGACCAGATAATGCAGACCGCGCCATGCGCCCTCCAGCGCCTGGAACTGTGGAGCGTGCAGGATGAGGTTGAGTTGCTCGGTGATCTTGCGGTCGATTTCGGCAACGTAGGCATTGATCGTCTGCGCAACGTCGTCGCTGATGATGTCGCTGCGCTCCAGCACCTGCTCGGCCAGGGTGCGCACAGCCAGCCGCACTTCTTCGCCGGCGCGTTCGCTACGCGGGCGGAATTCGCGGTTCAACAAGGCCGCAAAGTCGTCGGACTGGGTCGCCTGTGGCTGAGCGTCGGCGAGGTCTTGGGAAGCAGAAGGGTGTCGGGTCGCCATGGGGTTACTCATCCGTCGACTTGGGGGCCGCGACCAGCGCACGCAGCAGGGTGGGATCCTTGATCGCATCGGCGATCAAGCGCTCGGCACCGGCCTTGCCGTCGAGGTAAGTGCCTAGATTGGCCAGCTGGGTACGCGCTTCCAGCAGCTCGGCCAGCGGTGCCACCTTTTTCACGACCGCGCTGGGCGAAAAATCGTCCAGGCTGTCGAAGGTGATATCGACCGGTAACTCGCCGCTGCCGGTGAGGGTATTGGCAACGCTCATTGCCACCCGCGGCTGCATGGCACGCAGCCGGCTATCGAAGTTGTCGACATCGATTTCCACTGCCTCGCGTGCTTCCAGCGCTGGCAGGTTCTCCGTATTGGCGCCAGACAGATCCGACAACACCCCCATGACGAACGGAACCTGCACCTTCTTCTGCGAGCCGTAAATCTCGACGTCGTATTCGATCTGCACGCGAGGCGCGCGATTCCTGGCAATGAACTTCTGACTGCTGCTGCGAACGGACATGCGGCCTCCTGTGATCTGCATGGTTGCTGGGCGCTGCTCTCGCAGCGACCGTGTGGCAAAGGCGTATCCCTTGCACCCGATGCGCATCGTGTGCGCTGCCACATGCGCAGTGAAATCGAACGTCGGGATGGCAGGTATGGATGTGCGTGATGGGCCTTCCGTAGCAACACCGTGTGGGCGGCCGGCACGTTGCGATGATTCCTGGCATGCCCGCAAAGAAGCTGATTGCGCTGCGAACGGCCGCTCGCCTGCGCGGCTCCGAAGGTGGGGCCGGACATCAAGAGCAGCTGATAGACCTCATATGCGGCCGCTAGGTATTTGATCCCATG
>NZ_JFAQ01000124.1 GCF_001304695.1 Xanthomonas axonopodis | reverse complement strand
CAGTTGGACGAAGTGACCCAATGCAATGCCGCGCTGGTGGAAGAAGCCACCGCCGCCGCGCGCAGCCTGGAAGAACAAGCGGTGGAACTGGCCGATGCGGTCTCGATCTTCCGCCTGCAATCCGACGCCCCCAGCGCCTCCAACATCGTGCGCGCCAGCTTCCACAACGCGGCATAAGCCTGGCATGCGTGCCGATTCGTAGGAGCGCACCCGGGCGCGATCGGGTTTCTGCGGAAATGCCCCGCGTCAACAGGTGCGCCGATGAGAACGGCCGAGCGATGCGCCGAATCGTCTCGTCCCGGCAGGGCAGCGCAGCGCTGCTCATGCTAGCGCCACGACGCCGGACCCCTTGCGTCAGTCCAGAAACCGCGCATGTTGCTCGGGCGTGGGCAGCATGCAGTGATCGCTGCGACCGAACCAGCGGTAACGATTGCGTGCGATCAGCCGGTAGCCGAGATCGCGCACGCGACGTGGGACCAGGCGCAGCACACCACTCAGCCGCCAGAGCCCGCCCAATCCCGCCAGCACGCGCACGATCGCATCGCTGTCGGTCCAGGCGCCGGTGGCGTCCACCAGGAGAAACGACAAAGGGTCGTCCGGATCCAGGCCGTGCTGCTGCAACAGTGCGCGCCCGGCCTGACCCTGCATGGCAGCAAAGCGATAGCGCCCACGCCGATCGTGGCGCAGCAGGAATTTGACCCAGCCATTGCAGAGCAGGCACACGCCATCGAACACGATGGTGGCCCGCGCCGCAGGCGGCGCAACAGGCGATTGATCAGCGCGGCTCAAGCCAGCCCTCATATCGAATGAACGGTCCTACCAGCGGCAACTGCACGTCCACCAGAAACCCGTAACGGCCGCCGTCGGCATGCTCGCGGCAGCGCATCTGCCGGAACCAGCGGGCAGGCAACCGAATCATCCCGAACGCCCACACGCGAGTCGCCTGCCAATACAACGATTGCGCATCGGCCTGCAGCGAAAATTCAAAGCGCACCGCGCCCAGGTGTTCGCGCAAGCTGTCGCCATGGCGCCATAGCCGCGAATGCATCGGCATGCCGTCAAAGCGCCGATGCCAGCGCTCGCCGTGCGCGTCGGCCAGAAAGTCCACTTCCACCGCCACCTCGCCACTGCGCGGCAGACGGCTCAGCAACGCCAGTAACGCCAGTAACAGGACCAGCGCATGCGTGCCGCGGTGAATCCTTGCCCGGCCGGCGAAGGTCTGCCGCTGCTGCACCGAATGCAGCGCGCACACCGGCGCAGGCAGTTGCGCGAACGCGTCCTGCCCCAGCACCTGTGCGAACAGCGGCACGCTCAGGGCGCGATCCAGGCCAGCGTGGCCATGCGTCCGCTGCGGCGATCGCGGCGATGCGAAAAAAACCGCTGCCGATCGGAAATGGTGCACAACCCGCCGCCATAGACCGCATCGGACGGCACACCGGCCCGCTGCAGCCGCTGACGTGCCAATGCATACAGATCCACGCGCCAGTGCCCCGGGCGCGTGGCGACAAACGCGTGTTGCGCCTGTGCGTCGTGCGCAACGAAGGCGTCGAACACGTCCTCGCCGATCTCATATACCTGGGGCCCTGCGGCAGGACCCAGCCAGGCGACAAGCTGCTGCGGTGGCGTCTGCATTGCGGCCACGCTGCGCTCAAGCACACCGTCGGCCAGCCCGCGCCAACCGGCATGCGCAGCAGCCACCTCGCTGCCATCGCCGGCAGCGAACACGACCGGCAGGCAGTCGGCCGTGAGGATTGCCAATACCACGCCAGGTGCCGAGGTCACTGCAGCATCGGCAACCGGTTCGTGCGCACCAGGCGGCTGATCCGCCGCGCCGTCGGTGGAATCGGGTGCAGCGGGCGGTGCATCCAGCCGTACCACATCCACGCCGTGTACCTGCCGCAGCCAATGCGGCGTGCTCGGCAACTGCAGTGCCGTGGCCAGCAGCGCCCGGTTGCGCTCCACCTGCTTGGGCACATCGCCTTCGGCGCTGTTGCGGTTGCCAAGGTTGAGCGTGTCGAACGGAGGCAGCGAGCCACCCAGAGCGTGACGCAGCGTGGTCAGCGCACGGATGCACGGTGGCGCCGGCCAGTTGGCTGGCAGGATGAAGGGCGCAGCCATGGGCATCTCAGCGGCGTGCCAGCTCGGCGGCGCGTGCACTGTCTTCGCGCAGCGCGGTCATCAGGCGCTGTAGATCGGCCGGTACCGGCGCGCTGGCGCGGACCGGCTCGCCGCTGACAGGATGCAAAAATTCCAGCGTTTCGGCGTGCAGGGCCTGGCGCTTGAAGGTGCGCAGTTCGTGCACCAGCTCATCGGTGGCACCCTTGGGCAGCTTGAGCGCGCCGCCGTACAGCGGGTCGCCGACGATCGGCGATTTCAGGTGCGCCATGTGCACGCGGATCTGATGGGTACGCCCGGTTTCGAGCCGGCATTCCAGCGCAGTGTGCGCACGGAAGCGCTCGCGTAGGCGGTAATGCGTCACCGCATCGCGGCCGTCGTCGCGCACCGCCATCTTCAGGCGATCGCGCGGGTGGCGGTCGATCGGGGCATTGGCGGTGCCGCCGGAGACCAGCGCACCCACCACCACGGCCAGATACTGGCGATGCACATCGCGCGCGGACAGCTGCTCCACCAGCGCGGTCTGCGCCTGCACGGTGCGCGCCACCACCATCACGCCGCTGGTGTCCTTGTCCAGGCGATGCACCACCCCGGCGCGCGGCACCGAGGCCAGCGCCGGGTCGCGGAACAGCAGCGCATTGACCAGGGTCCGGTCCGGATTGCCGGCGCCCGGATGCACCACCAGGCCGGCCGGCTTGTCGATCACGAGCACCTGCTCGTCTTCGTACAGCACGCTCAGCGGGATGTCCTGCGGCGCGGCGTGGGTCTGGGTTTCCAGCACCACCTGCACCTGCACGCTCTCGCCACCGCGCAAGGTATCGCGCGGGCGCGCCATTTCGCCGTCCAGCAGCGCGTCGCCGGACTTGATCCATTCCGACAGCCGCGAGCGCGAAAACTCCGGGAACAGCTCGGCCAGCACTGCGTCGAAACGGCGTCCGGCGGCGTTGTCGGGCACGATCGCCTGGCGGATGGACGGGGAGAGGGGTTCGGCAGATGGGTCGGACATGGACACGGGCACTCAGGCAAATAGCGGGAATTTGCGGGTCCGGGCGGCGGGAGTCAGTCGCCGGACAGGCCACTAGGCTATCATCGCGCTCTCGTTTTCCTGATGCGTCCTGCCCAGACCCATGATCCGACGGTCCACGTTTCCCGCGCCTGCGCGCCTGATTGCCCTCATGCTGGTCATGGCGTTCGTCATCACCGGCTGCCACCGCGGCACCAAGGACAAGAATCCCGACGAGGGCATGCCGGTCGAGCAGCTCTACGGCAAGGGTCATAATTTGATGGAGAAAGGCAACTGGGCCGGCGCCGAAGCCAGCTACAAGCGCCTGATCGCCCAGTACCCGTATGGCCCGTACACCGAGCAGGCGATGATCGAAACCGCCTACGCCCAGTACAAGGCCGGCAAGCACGACGACACCGTCTCCAGCGTCGACCGCTTCATCCGGACCTATCCGACCCACCGCAACATCTCGTATCTGTACTACCTGCGCGGGCTAGCCAACAGCAACCGCGACACGGTGTTCCTGCGCCGCGTGTGGTCGCTGGACCCGAGCCGCCGCGACCTGTCTTCGCCGCAGCAGGCCTACAACGACTTCAATACCGTCACCGATCGCTATCCGAACAGCCGTTACGCCGCCGACGCACGCAAGCGCATGATCGAGCTGCGCGACATCTTCGCCCAGCATGAATTGGATAACGCGCTGTACTACCTGCGCCGCGATGCCTGGGTGTCGGCTGCCGGTCGTGCCAACTACCTGCTCGAAACCTATCCGCAGAGCGCCTTCCAGTACGACGCGGTCGCGGTGCTGGCCGAGGCCTACACGCACCTGGGCAACAAGACCTTGGCAGCCGACGCACGCCGCGTGCTGGAGCTCAACGACCCGCAGCACCCGTGGCTGACCGGCGACTGGCCGCAATACCCGTGGGCCATCCGCAAGCTCAACCCGTTTGCCGGCGAAAAGTCCGCCGCGACCGGGCAAAAAAATTCGCAGATGAATCGCGACTGAGGCATCAGGCGCAGCGCATGACCGAAAAGAGGCCGAAAGGCCTCTTTTTTGTTGCGGTGGCGATGACGGCAGCACGACAAGTACGCCGCCGACGACGACACGGTGGCGATTGGCGCCGCTGACGCGCCTGCAGCCTGCGGTTGCCTCCCCTGCGCGCGGACGCATTGGCGAGCCCGCCGCGTGCATCCTGGAACCCGGCCCCAGGTCACCCAATGCCCCCGGGCCCCCTGTCGATACTCGTCCCCAACCAGCTCCGACTGCCTGCGAGCGTCAGCCAAGGAAGCCGCATGTCTCGTGCCACCATCGCTTTGCTGCTCATGGCGGCCCTGACCGCCAGCGCCACCGCAGCCCCCATCGTCTACGGCGTCAACGCGCACGACGGCCGTCCCGGCTACGCCATGACCCAGGCCGAGGCACGCTTCAAACTGCTGGCAGCGCGCAACCTGCGCAGCTACCGGTTCGATGTCGACCCGCGCGATTACGCCACGCTGGATGCGCTAGTTCCCTTGGCGCGCAAGTACGGCATCACCCTGCGCCCGATGGTCTACCCGATGTCGCGCGAGATCAGCTACCAGCTGGCACGCCGCTACGCCGCAGACATCAAGGTTTGGGAAATCGGCAACGAACAGGATCTGGTGCGTGCGGAAGCCGACACCCGTATCGCCGCAATGACCACGATGTATCTGGGCATGCATCAGGCCTCCGACGAGCTGGGCGCCGGCCTGCGCTTCACCATCGACATCACCGCCTGCGATAGCGACGATCGCAGCGCCAACGCGCGTTGCCCGGGCGATCGCAACGGCTCGCTGTGGTTTTTGGCAAAAGCCAAGGCGGCCGGCTTCAACTTCGACCACATCAGCTTCCACTACTACGCGTTCTACCAGGATGGCGGCTATTGGACGGACTTGTATCTGGGCCAGCTGCGCACTGCCGCGCGCACCTATAACACCCCGGTGTTCTTCAACGAGCTGAACTGTGCGGAGATCTATACAGGCAGCACCACTGGTGGCAGCGCCGGTGATTGGGGCTGTTACGACAGCCTGGCGCAGCTGTTGCGCAACGTGCGTGACAACGATGCCGACGTGGTGGCCGAGGTGAATGTCTACGAGTTACTGGACCAGGCCACCATCCAGGGGCCTGAAGGCCATTTTGGCCTGATGTACGACCTGGCCCGACCAAAACCGCCCCTGGATCTGCTCACGCGGTTCGCCCAGCAGCCGGCTACCGCAGCGGCAGCCACCGTGGCAGCCGAGTGACCGGATTAGCCCGTTCGGACTACTGCCCGCGATACCCGTTGGTGATGGGATAGCGCCGTTCGCGACCGAATGCACGCCGCGACACCTTGGGCCCGGGCGCGGCCTGATGGCGCTTCCACTCGTTGAGCCGCACCAGGCGCAGCACATGCTCGACGGTATCGGCCGCATAGCCCGCTGCAACGATGTCGTCGCGCGACTGCTCCTGATCGACGTAGCGATACAGGATGCCGTCGAGCACATCGTACGGCGGCAGCGAATCCTGGTCGGTCTGGTTGTCGCGCAACTCGGCCGACGGCGGGCGCGAGATCACCGCCGGTGGAATCACCGGCGCGCCGCCGACAGTGTTGCGCCATTTCGCCAGTCCGAAAACCTCTGTCTTGTACAGATCCTTGAGCGGCGCATAGCCACCGCACATATCGCCATAGATGGTGGCGTAACCCACTGCGTATTCGCTCTTGTTACCGGTGGTCAGCACCAGTCCGCCGAACTTGTTCGACAGCGCCATCAGGATCACGCCACGACTGCGCGACTGCAGGTTTTCTTCGGTGATGTCCGGGTGGGTGCCTTCGAACATCGGCGCCAGCGCGCCGAGCAAGCCTTCGAAAGCCGGCTCGATCGCGATGGTCTCCAGCTTCACGCCCAGCGCGCGGCATTGTTCCTCGGCCAGGTCGTTGGACAGATTCGCGGTGTAGCGCGACGGCAGCCGCACCGCGGTCACGTTCTCGCCGCCCAGCGCATCCACCGCCATCGCCAACACCAAGGCCGAGTCGATGCCGCCGGACAAGCCCAGCCAGACCTTGCTGAAGCCGTTCTTGCGGCAATAGTCCTGCAGCCCGCGCACCACCGCGCGCCAGGCCAGCGCGTCCATGCTTTCGTCGCCGTCGTCCACCCATACCACCGGGGTGAAGCTGCGCTCGCCGGCCGCGTAGTCCACCACCAGCCACTGGTCCACGAAGGCTGCAGCGGCGGGATGCACGGTGCCGTCGCCATCGGCCACCACCGAGGCGCCGTCGAACACCAGTGCATCCTGCCCGCCCACGACGTTGAGATAGGCAATTGCTGCCCCGCTCTCGCGGGTGCGTTCGGCCAGCAATGCATCGCGTTGCGCATGCTTGCCGCGCTCGTACGGCGAGGCATTGGGCACCAGCACCAACTCCGCGCCCGCCTTCACCGTATTGGCCAGCGGCTCGGTGAACCAGAGGTCTTCGCAGATCACCACGCCCACCTGCACGCCCTTGACCGTGACCACACAGTTTTCGCCATCCGGGGCCACGTCGAAATAACGACGCTCGTCGAACACCGCATAGTTGGGCAATTCGCGCTTGCGGTAGGTGGCTTCGATCCGCCCGTCGCGCAACACGCTGGCGGCGTTGTAGACCACGCTGCCGGCGCTTTGCGGCCAGCCAACCACCGCCACGATGCCGCGCGTGGCCGCCGCAATCCGCGCCAGCGCCTGTTCGCAATGGGCCAAAAACCCGGGCCGCAGCAGCAGATCTTCCGGTGGATACCCGCTGATCGCCAACTCTGGAAACAGCACGATGTCGGCCTCGAACTCATCGCGCGCCGCTGCGATGTACTCGATGATGTGATCGGTATTGTGCGTCACGCCGCCGACCGGGAAGTCGAACTGGGCCATGGCGATGCGGAGGGTCTGGGACATATCGGCAGCCTTTTGCAGATTCCTACCGAACGCCGGAAGGAGGAAGAGAGAAGCGGGCAACGCACAGCCGTTGCGCAATCGCGTCGCAGACAGCGTCGGTGCGCACTAGCACTTCATTATTCCAGAAGCGCAGCAGCTGGAAGCCTTTTCGGTACAGGAAGGCCTCGCGCGCGGCATTGGAGGACGCATCCAGATGTTGGCTGCCATCAAGTTCTACGATCAGCGCGCTCTCCAGGCAGGCGAAATCGGCGACATACGGGCCGACCGGACACTGCCTGCGGAACTTGAACCCCAGCAGACGTCGATCACGCAGGCGGTACCAAAGCAAACGCTCGGCAGCGGTCATCTCGCGCCGCAAGGTTTTTGCAAAGCGGATCTTTTCACCGGTGCGCATCGGAGGCTCCCAGGTCTGAGGAGCTCACAGCTTGGTGTGGAGCGCCACTGCCCGCTATCGGCTGCGGCCGTTGGGGGGTGTAAGGAATGCGCCCTCACCCCTGCCCCTCTCCCGCAAGCGGGAGAGGGGAAATCCAAGGCGAAAGGCAGTCGGTGGATCGGTCCGCGTCTAGGTGTTCAGTCCCGGCATTAGATGGATCGGATTCACTTTGAACCGCTCGGGTTCGGATGTCCACTGCTTGCAGATGAATTCGTACGGTGTCAGACCCTTCAGAGCTTTGAGCCTGCGACCGTAGTTGTAGGCGTCGATGAAGTTGGCTAAATGCTGTTG
>NZ_JFAQ01000123.1 GCF_001304695.1 Xanthomonas axonopodis | reverse complement strand
TCGAATTTAGCTTTTGCCATGACTAACTACCTCTAATTGAAAAATTTGTGAGAAGCGGCTGAGCGAACTCAACCCTTCTTAGTGACGGCGTCGGCGATGTTGGCCGGTGCCTCTTCGTAGTGGTCGAATTCCATCGAGAACGTCGCACGGCCCTGGCTCATCGAGCGCAGCGAAGTGGCGTAACCGAACATTTCGCCCAGCGGGATCATCGCGTTGATGATCTTGCCCGACGGGCTGTCGTCCTGACCCTGCAACACGCCACGACGGCGGCTCACGTCGCCCATCACGTCACCCAGGTAATCCTCCGGGCTGACGATTTCGACCTTCATGATCGGCTCCAGCAGCACCGGGCTGGCTTTGGCGAAGCCCTGCTTGAACGCCATCGATGCAGCCAGCTTGAACGCCATTTCCGAGGAGTCGACGTCATGGTAGGAGCCGAACACCAGCTTGACCTTCACGCCCACCACCGGGAAGCCGGCGATCGGACCACTGGTGATGGTTTCGCGCAGACCCTTTTCAACCGACGGGATGAATTCCTTCGGAATGATGCCGCCGGTGATGTCGTTGACGAACAGGAAATCGTCCTTGACGTTCTCGCTCTTGCGCTCTTCCTCGGTCATCGGCGACAGCTCAATCACCACGTGACCGTACTGACCCTTACCACCGGACTGCTTGGCATGCTTGTAGTCAGACTTGACGTCGGACTTGCGGATCGTCTCGCGGTAGGCCACCTGCGGCTTGCCGACATTGGCCTCGACGTTGAACTCGCGACGCATGCGGTCGACGATGATGTCCAGGTGCAACTCGCCCATGCCAGAGATGATGGTCTGGCCGGATTCTTCGTCGGTCTTGACGCGGAACGAGGGATCTTCCTGCGCCAGACGGCCCAGGGCCATGCCCATCTTTTCCTGGTCCGACTTGGTCTTCGGTTCCACCGCCATCGAGATCACCGGCTCCGGGAACACCATGCGCTCCAGAGTAATGATCTTGTCCTGCGCACACAGCGTGTCGCCGGTGGTGACGTCCTTCAGACCCACGGCAGCAGCGATGTCGCCCGCGCGCACTTCCTTGATCTCTTCGCGATTGTTGGAGTGCATCTGCAGGATGCGGCCGACACGCTCTTTCTTCGACTTGACCGGGTTGTAGACCTGATCGCCGGAGTTCAACGTGCCCGAATAGACACGGAAGAACGTCAGCGAGCCCACGAACGGGTCGGTCATGATCTTGAACGCCAACGCCGAGAACGGCGCGGTATCGGTTGCAGCGCGCGTGTCTTCCTTCTCGTCTTCGTCGATACCCTGGACCGGCGGACGGTCGGCCGGCGACGGCAGCAAGTGCACGACGCCGTCGAGCATGGCCTGCACGCCCTTGTTCTTGAACGCCGAGCCGCAGAACACCGGCACGATCTCCACCTTCAGCGTACGCTCGCGCAGACCCGACAAGATCTCCTGTTCGCTCAGGTCGCCCTCGTTGAGGTACTTGTCCATGAGGTCTTCGCTGGCTTCTGCAGCCGCCTCGACCATGAACGAACGTGCCTCGGTCGCGACATCGACCAGGTCGGCCGGAATATCGCGGTATTCGAAGGTGGTGCCCTGCGATGCGGTATCCCAATGGATCGCCTTCATCTTCAGCAGGTCGACCACGCCTTCAAAGCCGTCTTCGGCGCCGATCGGCACCTGCATCGGCACGGCGTACGCACCCAGACGGGCCTTCAGCTGCTCGACGACCTTGTCGAAGTTGGCACCGGTACGGTCCATCTTGTTGACGAAGGCCATGCGCGGCACGGAATACTTGTTGGCCTGGCGCCACACCGTCTCGGACTGCGGCTGCACGCCACCGACGGCGCACAACACGAACACCGCACCGTCGAGCACGCGCAAGGAGCGCTCCACTTCGATGGTGAAGTCGACGTGCCCGGGGGTGTCGATGATGTTGAAGCGGTGCTGCGGCATGGACTTGTCCATACCCGACCAGAACGCAGTGGTCGCAGCGGAGGTGATGGTGATACCACGCTCCTGCTCCTGCTCCATCCAGTCCATCACTGCAGCGCCGTCATGGACTTCGCCGATCTTGTGACTCACACCGGTGTAGAACAGGATGCGTTCGGACGTGGTGGTCTTGCCGGCATCGATGTGGGCCATGATGCCGAAGTTGCGGTAACGCTCGATAGGGGTGGTGCGGGCCACGGGGAGCCTCTCAATTTCTTGGATTTCGGATGGCCGAACGCCGCCTTTCGGCGGCCTTCGGATTGGATGCGACGCAACATGCGTCACAAACAGCACTCATATGGTGCTGAAGGGCCCCGTTACCAAGGCCCCCGAGGTCACCAGCGGTAATGTGCGAACGCTTTGTTCGCCTCCGCCATACGGTGGGTCTCTTCGCGCTTCTTGATCGCGCCGCCGCGGCTTTCCGAGGCGTCCAACAGTTCTGCAGCCAGCTTACGCGGCATGGTGTTTTCGCCACGCTTGCGCGCGGAATCGATCAACCAGCGCATTGCCAGCGCCATGCGACGGGAGGAACGCACTTCGACGGGCACCTGATAGGTAGCACCACCGACGCGACGCGATTTAACTTCGACAGCCGGGGCCACGTTGTCCAGTGCCTTCTGCACCAGTTCGATGGCATTCGGATTCTTTTCGCCAATGACGTCCATTGCGCCATAGACAATTTTCTCAGCAACCGACTTCTTGCCACTTTGCATCACCATATTGATGAAGCGGGCAATGGTTTCGCTGCCATGCTTTGGATCTGGCAGGACGGTGCGCTGCGGAGTAGAACCTTTACGGGACATTTGAGTATTTCCTTAGCTCTTCGGGCGCTTGGCGCCGTACTTGGAACGGCCTTGACGACGCTTGGCGACGCCGGCGGCGTCCAGCGAACCACGGACGGTGTGATAACGCACACCGGGAAGATCCTTGACGCGGCCACCGCGGATCAGGACCACGGAGTGCTCCTGCAGGTTGTGACCTTCCCCACCGATATAGCTGATGACCTCTTCCTGGTTGGTCAGGCGCACCTTGGCGACCTTACGCAGGGCCGAGTTCGGCTTCTTCGGGGTAGTGGTATAGACGCGTGTGCAGACGCCACGGCGCTGCGGACACTTGTCCAGTGCCGGAGAGGCACTCTTGTAGGTGGTCGCTTGCCGAGGCTTGCGGACCAGCTGATTGATCGTCGTCATCAGTTGATTCTTCTGATTGATAGGCCGTGACGGCCTGCACGAAAACAAAGGCAGGCCGAGACCGGCCCACCGAGACAGAGAAGTATAGCTGGCAGGACGAAACTCCGTCAACTTCACGGAAACTGAACCTGCTGGCCTATCCAAGGCCGGAAAACGGAGGGCGTCCTGCCCTCCTTTTCGCTTGGCTTACGACGGTCTCGCGACCGCCGTCGGAGCACTTACTCCTCGTCCGCGCCAGCGTCGGCCACAACGGCGACCGGTTCGGCGACTGCCGGCTTGCCCGACAGCGTTTCCATTTCCGAGTCGGTCAGACCCGAGGCCTTGCGACGTCCGGCGTGGTACGCCAGACCGGTACCGGCCGGGATCAGACGACCCACGATCACGTTTTCCTTCAGACCGCGCAGGTTGTCGCGAGTGCCGCGGACGGCTGCCTCGGTCAACACGCGGGTGGTCTCCTGGAACGATGCCGCCGAGATGAACGACTCGGTGGCCAGCGATGCCTTGGTGATACCCAGCAACACCGGATCGTACTTGGCCGGCAATTCGTTGCGCTTGACCAGGCGGGCATTTTCCTCGATGACACGTTGGCGTTCGACCTGCTCGCCGTTGAGGAACTTGCTGTTGCCCTGATCAACGATCTCGACCTTACGCAGCATCTGGCGCGTGATCACCTCGATGTGCTTGTCGTTGATCTTCACGCCTTGCAAGCGATACACGTCCTGGATTTCCTTGACCAGGTAGGCCGCCAGCGGCTCGACACCCAGCAGGCGCAGGATGTCCTGCGGGCTCGGCTCGCCGTCCACCACGGTCTCGCCCTTGGTCACGTGTTCGCCTTCGAACACGATGATCTGACGGTACTTGGGAATCAGCTCTTCGTGTTCCGAACCATCGGTGTCCTTGATGATCAGGCGCTGCTTGCCCTTGGTGTCCTTACCGAAGCTGATGATGCCCGAGCGTTCGGCCAGGATCGCCGGATCCTTCGGCTTGCGGGCTTCGAACAAGTCGGCGACGCGCGGCAGACCACCGGTGATATCGCGGGTCTTGGATGCTTCCTGCGGGATCTTGGCAACCACGTCGCCCACGCCGACGGCAGCGCCGTCCTGCAGATTGACGATGGAGCGCGGCGGCAGCAGGTACTGGGCCGGCAGGTCCGTGTTCGGAATCGTCAGGTCGTTGCCCTTGGCATCGACGATGCGCACGATCGGACGCAGTTCCTTGGCCTGTGCACCGCGACGCTTCGGGTCGGTGATTTCGCGCGACGCCAGACCGGTCAGTTCGTCGGTCTTCTCGATGACGGTGACGCCGTCGACGAAGTCGATGAAGCGGATGAAACCGGCCACTTCCGACACGATCGGGTGGTTATGCGGATCCCAGTTGGCAACGCTCTGCCCGGCCTTGACCGCATCGCCGTCTTTGGCGGTGATGGTCGCGCCGTACGGCAGCTTGTAACGCTCGCGCTCGCGGCCATGGCCATCGAGCACGGACAGTTCGCCAGAACGCGAGACCGCAACCAGCGAACCGCTGGCATGCGCCACCGACTTGAGGTTGTTGAACTTCACCGAACCGGTGGTCTTGACGGTGATGTTGTCCACCGCAGCCGCACGCGATGCCGCACCACCGATGTGGAACGTACGCATGGTCAGCTGGGTACCCGGCTCACCGATCGACTGCGCGGCGATGACGCCGACCGCTTCGCCGATGTTGACCTGGTGACCACGTGCGAGGTCGCGGCCGTAGCAGCGTGCGCACACGCCGAACGAGGATTCGCAGCTGATGGTCGAACGCACCTTCACCGACTGCACGCTGGCGTCTTCGAGCTTGGCCACCCAGGCTTCGTCGAGCAGCGTGTTGCGCGTGACGATCGGCTCTTCATCGTTGCCCGGCAGGTACACGTCCTCGGCCACCACACGGCCCAGCACGCGCTCGCGCAACGGCTCGACCACGTCGCCACCTTCCACGATCGGGGTCATGATCAACCCTTCGGTGGTGCCGCAATCGATTTCGGTGATCACCACGTCCTGTGCCACGTCGACCAGGCGACGGGTCAGGTAACCCGAGTTCGCCGTCTTCAGCGCGGTATCGGCCAGACCCTTACGCGCACCGTGGGTGGAGTTGAAGTACTCCTGCACGTTCAGACCTTCGCGGAAGTTCGCCTTGATGGGCGTCTCGATGATCGAGCCGTCCGGACGCGCCATCAGGCCGCGCATACCGGCCAGCTGACGGATCTGCGCCTGGCTACCACGGGCACCGGAGTCGGCCATGATGTACAGCGAGTTCATCGACTTCTGGTCGATGGTCTCGCCCTTGGCGTTTTCGACCTTTTCGGTACCGATGGTGTCCATCATCGCCTTGGCGATGCGCTCGCTGGTACGCGACCAGATGTCCACGACCTTGTTGTAGCGCTCGCCGGCGGTGACCAGACCCGACTGATACTGCTCCTGGATTTCCAGCACTTCGGCTTCGGCCTCGGTGAGGATGCCCTTCTTCTCGTCGGGGATCAGCATGTCGTCGATACCGATCGACACGCCGGCGCGGGTGGCGTAGGCGTAGCCGGTGTACATCAGCTTGTCGGCGAACACGACGGTGTCCTTCAAGCCCAGCAGACGGTAGCTGGAGTTGATCAGACGCGAGATGTTCTTCTTGGTCATCTCGGTGTTGGCCAGCTGGAACGGCAAGCCTTCGGGCAGGATTTCGCTCAGCAGCGCACGACCGACCGTGGTGTCCACGATCGAGGTGCCGCTGCTGCGCTTGCCGCCGGCTTCCACGTCCACCTGGGTGATGCGCACCTTGACCTTGGCGTGCAGTTCAACTACGCGGTTGTCGTAGGCGCGCTTCACTTCGCTGGTGTTGGCGAACACCATGCCTTCGCCCTTTTTGTTCTCCAGGGCGCGGCTCATGTAGTACAGGCCCAACACCACGTCCTGCGACGGCACGATGATCGGCTCGCCGTTGGCCGGCGACAGGATGTTGTTGGTGGACATCATCAACGCACGCGCTTCCAGCTGGGCTTCCAGCGAGAGCGGGACGTGGACGGCCATCTGGTCACCGTCGAAGTCAGCGTTGAAAGCAGTACACACCAGCGGATGCAGCTGGATGGCCTTGCCTTCGATCAACACCGGCTCGAACGCCTGGATGCCCAGACGGTGCAGGGTCGGCGCGCGGTTCAACAGCACTGGATGCTCGCGAATCACTTCTTCCAGGATGTCCCAGACTTCGGCTTCTTCGCGCTCGACCAGCTTCTTGGCGGCCTTGATGGTGGTGGCCAGGCCACGACGCTGCAGCTTGGCGAACACGAACGGCTTGAACAGCTCCAGCGCCATCTTCTTCGGCAGGCCGCACTGGTGCAGCTTGAGGTACGGACCAACGGTGATGACCGAACGACCGGAATAGTCCACGCGCTTGCCGAGCAGGTTCTGACGGAACCGGCCCTGCTTGCCCTTGATCATGTCGGCCAGCGACTTCAGCGGACGCTTGTTGGTGCCGGTGATGGCACGACCACGACGGCCGTTGTCCAGCAGCGCATCGACCGATTCCTGCAGCATGCGCTTTTCGTTGCGCACGATGATGTCCGGCGCATTGAGCTCGAGCAGACGACGCAGACGGTTGTTGCGGTTGATCACGCGGCGATACAGATCGTTCAGATCCGAAGTCGCGAAGCGGCCACCATCCAACGGCACAAGCGGACGCAGGTCCGGCGGCAGCACCGGCAGCACGGTCATGACCATCCATTCCGGACGGTTACCCGATTCCAGGAAGGCTTCGATCAGCTTGATGCGCTTGGTCAAACGCTTGAGCTTGGTTTCCGAACCGGTGCTGGCGATTTCTTCGCGCAGACGGGTCATTTCAGACTGCAGGTCGATCGTGCGCAGCAGCTCATACACGGCCTCGGCGCCCATGGCGGCGTCAAAGTCGTCGTTGTACTCCTGGCGTGCGGTCAGGTACTGCTCTTCGGTCAGCAGCTGGCGGCGCTCAAGCGGGGTCAGGCCCGGCTCGGTGACGACATAGGCTTCGAAGTACAGCACACGCTCGATGTCACGCAGGGTCATGTCCAGCATCAAACCGATGCGCGAGGGCAGCGACTTGAGGAACCAGATATGCGCAACCGGCGAGGCCAGGTCGATGTGGCCCATGCGCTCGCGGCGCACCTTGGCCAGCGTCACTTCGGTGCCGCACTTTTCGCAGACCACGCCACGGTGCTTCATGCGCTTGTACTTGCCGCACAGGCATTCGTAGTCCTTGATCGGTCCGAAGATGGCGGCGCAGAACAGGCCGTCACGCTCGGGCTTGAAGGTCCGGTAGTTGATGGTTTCGGGCTTCTTCACTTCGCCGTAGGACCACGAGCGGATCAGGTCCGGCGACGCCAGCGCGATCTTGATCGCGTCGAAATCCAGCGTCTGGCGCTGCTGATTGAAGAGGTTGAGCAGGTCTTTCATTTGATATCTCCGGGTCGGAGGAATTTCGTATCTGAGATGAAACGCGAACAGCTTCGATCGGGACTGCGATCAGGTGACCGTCCCCGGCAAGAGCGAACGCGCTGAGCGCTCGCCTCTTCCGGTTGCCGGCCCCTGACCGGGCCCGGCTCTTACTCTTCCAGTTCCATGTTGATCGCCAGCGAGCGGATTTCCTTCACCAACACGTTGAAGGATTCCGGCATGCCCGCGACCATCTCGTGCTCACCATCGACGATGTTCTTGTACATCTGGTTGCGGCCCTGCACGTCGTCGGACTTCACCGTCAGCATTTCCTGCAGGGTGTAGGCCGCGCCGTAGGCTTCCAGCGCCCAGACTTCCATTTCGCCGAAGCGCTGACCACCGAACTGCGCCTTGCCGCCCAGCGGCTGCTGGGTCACGAGCGAGTACGGGCCAGTCGAGCGCGCATGCATCTTGTCGTCGACCAAGTGGTTCAACTTCAGGTAATGCATGTAGCCAACCGTGGTCTTGCGATCGAACGCTTCGCCAGTGCGACCGTCGTACAGCTGGGTCTGACCGCTCTGCGGCAGGTCGGCCAGTTCCAGCATGCGCTTGATTTCCGCTTCGCTGGCACCGTCGAACACCGGAGTCGCCATCGGCACGCCGTCGATCAGGTTCTTGCCCAGGTTGAGCAATTCCTCATCGCTGAACTGCGACAGATCCACGCGCTGTGCATTGATCGCGCTGTCGTGGTTGTAGATGTCGTTGAGGAACTTGCGCAGTTCGCTGACGGCGGCCTGGGCTTCAAGCATGCGCTGGATCTTGCGACCCAGGCCCTTGGCGGCCCAACCCAGATGCACTTCCAAAATCTGGCCGATGTTCATACGCGACGGCACGCCGAGCGGGTTCAACACGATGTCGACCGACTCGCCGGTAGCCATGTACGGCATGTCTTCCACGGGCACCACGTTGGAGACCACACCCTTGTTGCCGTGGCGGCCTGCCATCTTGTCGCCCGGCTGGATGCGGCGCTTCACGGCCAGGAACACCTTGACCATCTTCAGCACGCCCGGTGCAAGGTCATCGCCCTGGGTGATCTTGCCGCGCTTGTCGGCAAAACGTGCCTCGAATTCCTTCTCGTGCGCCTGGATCTGCTTTTGCGCACGTTCGATGGCGTCGGCAGCGTCCTCGTCCTTCATGCGCAGCTGGAACCAATCGGACTTCTTCAGCCCGTCCAGGTATGCGTCGGTGACGGTGTCGCCCTTCTTCAGGTTCGCGCCGCCGTTAGCGACCTTACCCACGATCTGCGAGCGCAGGCGTGCATAGATGGCCGCTTCCAGGATACGGAACTGGTCGTCGAAGTCCTTCTTGACGCGCTTGATTTCAGACTCTTCGATCTGACGCGCACGCTTGTCCTTCTCGATGCCGTCGCGGGTGAAGACCTGCACGTCGATGACGGTGCCGTCCATGCCTGGGGGCACGCGCAGCGAGCTGTCCTTCACGTCGGACGCCTTCTCGCCGAAGATCGCACGCAGCAGCTTTTCTTCCGGGGTCAGCTGGCTTTCGCCCTTCGGCGTGACCTTGCCGACCATGATGTCGCCGGCGCGCACTTCCGCACCGATGTACACCACGCCGCTTTCGTCCAGACGATTCAACGCCTGCTCGGACACGTTCGGGATGTCGGCGGAAATTTCCTCCGGCCCCAGCTTGGTGTCGCGCGCAACGCAGGTCAGTTCTTCGATGTGGATCGTGGTGTAACGATCCTCTTCCACCACGCGCTCGGAGAGCAGGATGGAGTCTTCGAAGTTATAGCCGTTCCACGGCATGAAGGCGATCAGCATGTTCTGGCCCAGCGCCAGTTCACCGATGTCGGTGGACGGGCCGTCGGCCAGCACGTCGCCGCGCGCGATCACGTCGCCCACATTCACCAGCGGACGCTGGTTGATGCAGGTGTTCTGGTTGGAGCGGGTGTACTTGATCAGGTTGTAGATATCCACGCCGGCATCGGTGCCGCCGCCAATTTCTGCCTCGTTGACCTTGACCACGATGCGAGCCGCGTCGATCTGCTCGATCACGCCACCACGCAACGCATTCACGGTCACGCCGGAGTCGCGCGCAACCGCACGCTCGATGCCGGTACCGACAAGGGGTTTTTGCGAACGCAGTGTCGGCACGGCCTGGCGCTGCATGTTGGCGCCCATCAGTGCGCGGTTGGCGTCGTCGTGCTCGAGGAACGGCACCAGCGCCGCTGCGACCGACACGGTCTGCATCGGCGAGACGTCCATGAAGTGCACTTCGGACGGCGGCTTCAACAGCGATTCGCCCTGGAACCGGCACGGCACGAACTGCTCGGTGAGCATGTTCTTGGCATCGGTCAGCGCGTTCGCCTGGGCGATTACGTACTCGTTTTCTTCGATCGCCGACAGGTATTCGACGTCGTCGGAGACCTTGCCGTCCAGCACCTTACGGTACGGCGTCTCGAGGAAGCCGTACTGGTTGGTGCGGGCGAACACGGCCAGCGAGTTGATCAAGCCGATGTTCGGGCCTTCAGGCGTTTCGATGGTGCAAACGCGGCCGTAATGGGTCGGGTGCACGTCGCGCACTTCGAAGCCGGCGCGTTCGCGGGTCAGACCGCCCGGGCCCAGCGCAGAGACGCGACGCTTGTGCGTCACTTCCGATAGCGGGTTGTTCTGGTCCATGAACTGCGACAGCTGCGAGGAGCCGAAGAATTCCTTAATCGCCGCGGCCACCGGCTTGGCGTTGATCAGTTCCTGCGGGGTCAGGCCTTCGGACTCGGCCATCGACAGACGCTCCTTGACCGCGCGTTCGACGCGGACCAGGCCCACTCGGAACACGTTCTCGGCCATTTCGCCGACCGAACGCACGCGACGGTTGCCCAGGTGATCGATGTCATCGACCACGCCACGACCGTTACGAATTTCGGTGAGCACCTTGATGACTTCCAGGATGTCGGAGGTGTCGGCGTGCGCGGCAACCAGGCGCTTGGATTCTTCGTCGTTACGCTCGGCAAAGTACTTCTTGTCGTACAGCACCGACTCGCCCAGCACGTCCTTGCGGCCGACGCGACGGTTGAACTTCATGCGGCCGACCGTGGACAGGTCGTAGCGCTCGAAGGTGAAGAACAGGTTGTGGAACAGGTTCTGCGCCGCTTCCTTGGTCGGCGGCTCGCCCGGACGCATCATGCGGTAGATTTCGACCAGCGCTTCCAACTGCGTCTTGGTCGGATCGATGCGCAAGGTGTTGGACAGGTACGGACCACGATCCAGATCGTTCACCCACAGGGTGCCGACCGCATCGACGCCCGCCTTGCGGAAGGCAGCCAGCTGGTCTTCGTTGATTTCGTCGTTGGCATTGGCCAACAGCTCACCGGTGGAGCCATCGACCACGTCGTGCGACAGGATGCGGCCGACCAGGTAGTCGTCCGGCACGGCCAGCGCGGCAACGCCGGCAGCTTCCAGTTGCTTGACGTGGCGCGCAGTGATGCGCTTGCCCGCTTCCACGATGACCTTGTCGCCGTCGGCCAGGTCGAAGTTCAGCGTTTCACCACGCAGACGCTCCGGCACCAGCTCCAGCTGCACGCCTTCGTCCGGGTTGATGTGAAAGGTGTTGATCTCGAAGAACTCGGCCAGCATCTCTTCGTTGCTGTAGCCAAGCGCGCGCAGCAGGATCGACACCGGCAGCTTGCGGCGACGGTCGATACGGGTGAACAGCGCATCCTTCGGGTCGAACTCGAAGTCCAACCACGAGCCGCGGTACGGAATGATGCGGGCGCTGTACAGCAGTTTGCCCGAGCTGTGGGTCTTGCCACGGTCGTGGTCGAAGAACACGCCCGGCGAGCGGTGCAGCTGCGATACGATCACGCGCTCGGTGCCATTGACGATGAAGGTACCGTTGCCGGTCATCAGCGGAATTTCGCCGAGATAGACCTCCTGCTCCTTCACGTACTTGATGGCCTTGGTCGACGACTCGCGGTCGTAGATCACCAGGCGCACGGTCACGCGCAGCGGCGCACCATAGCTCATGCCGCGCTGACGGCATTCACGCTCGTCAAACACCGGCTGACCCAACTTGTAACCGACGTACTCCAGCGCAGCGTTGCCGCTGTAGCTGGAAATCGGGAACACCGACTTCAATGCCGCGTGCAGACCGAGATCCTTACGCTTGTTCGGCTCCACGTCTTCCTGCAGGAATTCGCGGTAGGAATCCACCTGGATGGCAAGCAGAAACGGCACTTCGAGGATCGAGCGCTGCTTACCGAAGTCCTTGCGGATACGCTTTTTTTCGGTGAACGAATAAGACGTCATGAGGTCTTCACCCTAGGCTGCGGGGGCCATGTCGCGGCGGCCCTGAAATAAAAATTGTCAGTTGGAAGTCGCTGGTATTGCCGGCACCAGCACGCCTTCTCCCGCTACTTCCAACTACCAACTCGGTGAGGCGAGGATTGGGGATGACGAGATTGGGGATTAGCGAAGGCTGCCTTCGAATCCCGAATGCCGACTCTCAAATCCCGGCTTTCCATCAACGGCCAGAGGCCGGGGGCTTTACGCCCCCAGCCTTCAGTGCATCACCATGAAACGCTGGCGATGCAAGGTACTAATTACTTGATTTCGACCGTCGCGCCGGCTTCGGTCATTTCCTTCTTGATCTTCTCGGCTTCGTCCTTGCTGACGCCTTCCTTCAGGACGCCACCGGCTTCGGTCAGGTCCTTGGCTTCCTTCAGACCCAGACCGGTCACGCCACGGACAGCCTTAATAGCGGTCACCTTATTGGCACCGGCGTTGGTCAGCACCACGGTGAACTCGGTCTGCTCTTCAACCACGGCGGCCGGGCCAGCTGCAGCAGCAGCGACCGGGGCAGCGGCGGAGACGCCGAACTTTTCTTCGATGGCCTTGACCAGCTCCATCACTTCCATCAGGGACTTCTCGGCGATGGCGTCGACGATCTGTTCGTTGGTAAGGGACATTGTGATTACCTTTAAATGATTTTCTGGATTGGGGTTCTAGCGAACGCTAGGACATCAAGCTTCGGCAGTCTCGGCGACCGGCGCGGCGGCTTCGTCGCCACCACCCTGCTTGTCGCCAACGGCCTTGACGGCACGGGCGAACATGGCAGCCGGTTCGGACAGCACGCGGGCCAGCATGGCCAGGGCCTGGTCACGGGTCGGCAGCGAGGCCAACACGTCGACGTGGCCAGCCGGGAACAATTCCCCGCCGATGGACACGACCTTGGCCTGCAGCTTGTCGTTGCTCTTGGCAAATTCCTTGATCAGGCGACCGGCTGCGCCGGGCTCCTCCATCGAAAACGCATACAGCAAAGGACCGACCAGCTTGTCAGCAGCGACAGCGAAATCAGTACCTTCAACGGCGCGCGCAGCCAGGGTATTCTTGACAACTTTCAAGAACACGCCGGTTTCGCGGGCCTGCTTACGCATCGCGGTCATCTGGGAGACCGTGGTGCCAGCGTATTCGGCGGCGATCAGGGAGTGGGCCTTGGCGGCGATGTCTGCCAGCTCGGCGACTACTTCTTGCTTCTGGGACAGATTGAGAGCCATTGCACTCCTCCGTTAAAGCCGGGTGTGGTGATTGATGATTGGTGATTCGTCGAAAACCATGAAGCAGCTCCTGCGAATCCCCAATGCCGAATCCCTAATCCCCGCTTCAAGCTACTCCGCTCGCGGCTCCTGCCGATTGCGGTCCAGGGCAGCCTCCTTCCTGGAAGCCGGGAACATCGACCGATGTTCCTTTGGTGGCCGTTCTAGACCTGGAGTGGACTCGATCCGGGATGCCCCAGACGCGCGTAAACCAGAAAGCTCCAGAAGGGCGACACCATCTACGCCGGCCGGTTCAAAACGAACCAATTAAGCGATCCCGCTGCATCGACGGCGACTCCTTGCCAGTGCGAGCATCCTTGCCCGTCGTCGATCTGCGCTGACCGCGCCTGCGGTCTTTGACGGCTACCGCCGGACGTGCCGGCGATCGCCTTCAAAATGTCCGTTACCCCAAAGGAGGGAACGGACTCCCAGCACACGGCGACCCGGGCCGGAAAAACAATGCCGTACTGCCAAATATGTCAGGCGCATGACGCCGGACGCATTCGCTTACTTCAACGACAGGCTCGACTGGTCCACCGTCACGCCCGGACCCATGGTCGAGCTGACCGAAACCTTCTGCAGGTAGGTACCCTTGGAAGTCGCCGGCTTGGCCTTGACCAGATCCAGCAACAGCGCCTGCAGGTTCGACTTCAGCGCTTCGTCGTCGAAGCTGGCCTTGCCGATGGTGCAGTGGATGATGCCGGCCTTGTCGGTGCGGTAGCGCACCTGGCCCGACTTGGCGTTCTTGACCGCTTCGCCCGGATTGGCCGACACGGTGCCGACCTTCGGGTTCGGCATCAAGCCGCGCGGACCCAGCAGGGTGCCCAGCTTACCGACGACGCGCATGGCGTCCGGGGTCGCGATGACCACGTCATAGTTCAGATCGCCGGCCTGCATCTTTTCGGCCAGGTCGTCCATGCCCACTGCCTCGGCGCCAGCGGCCAGGGCTTCGTCAGCCTTGGCGCCTGCCGGTGCGAACACTGCAACGCGCACGCTCTTGCCGGTACCGGCCGGCAGCACGGTGGAACCGCGCACCTGCTGGTCGGACTTCTTGGCGTCCACGCCCAGGCGCACGGCGACGTCGATCGACTCGACGAACTTGGCCTTGGTGGCGGTCTTCAGGATCTTGATTGCGTCTTCGAAGGCATAGGTCTTGCCCGGAACGACAGCGGCCGTGATGGCCTTAACGCGCTTGCTCTGTGCCATGTCTTAGCCCTCCACCGTCAAACCCATGCTGCGGGCAGAACCCGCAATCGTGCGCACTGCCGCTTCCAGCTCGGCTGCCGTCAAATCGGCTTCCTTGACCTTAGCGATCTCTTCCAGCTGCTTGCGCGTCACCTTGCCAACCTTATCGGTGTTGGGACGCTTCGAGCCGGAGGTCACACCTGCGGCCTTCTTGAGCAGCACGCTGGCCGGGGTGCTCTTGGTGACGAACGTGAAGGTACGGTCGGAATACGCGGTGATGATCACCGGCGTCGGCAGACCCGGCTCCAGCTTCGACGTCGCGGCGTTGAATGCCTTGCAGAATTCCATGATGTTCAAACCGCGCTGACCCAGTGCAGGGCCGACCGGCGGTGCAGGGTTGGCCTGACCGGCCTTAACCTGTAACTTGATGAAAGCAGTAATCTTCTTAGCCATTTCAATGCTCTCCGGGTGCTAGCGCCTGACCTGCAGGCTCCCCATCGGACCGGGATTCACGTGTCCCGGCTTCACGTTGTTGACCACACGCGGATGGCTGCCATGCGGCAGCCATTGGTTCCAGGCGGTTCGCCAGGACAGCAAGCCGCGCATCATAGCAGCATTTGGGGCGAGCGCCTACCCGGCGCCCCCGGGGTCAGCCCTTCTCGACCTGACCGAATTCGAGCTCGACCGGCGTGGAGCGACCGAAGATGAGCACGGCAACACGTAGCCTGCTCTTTTCGTAATTGACTTCCTCGACAACGCCGTTGAAGTCGTTGAACGGACCCTCGGTGACGCGCACCATCTGGCCCGGCTCGAACAACACCTTCGGACGCGGCTTCTCGACACCATCCTGCACACGCTGCAGGATCGCATCTGCCTCTTCGTCGCGAATCGGCAGGGGACGGTCGGCGGTGCCGCCAATGAAACCCATCACCTTGGAGGTTTCCTTCACCAGGTGCCAGCTTTCGTTGTCGATGCGCGGGATACCGGCCTCTTCGTGCGTTTCGATCTGCACCAGCACATAGCCGGGGAAGAACTTGCGCTCGGACCGACGCTTCTGGCCGGCGCGCATTTCGATGACCTCTTCGGTCGGCACCAGCACGTCGCCGAAACGATCTTCCATTTCGGCACGCGCGATACGGTCGCGCAATGCCTGGGCAACGGATTTTTCGAAGCCTGAATAGGCGTGAACGACATACCAACGCTTCACTGCTTGATTCTCCTCAACGAGCCAGGAACCACTGCGTGAGCTTCTGGATGACAAAGTCGAAGCCGCCCAACAGCAAACTCAGAATGATCACAACAACAATCACGACCCAGGTGGTGCGGATGGCTTCCTGGCGCGTCGGCCAGACAACCTTACGCAACTCGAACCTGGATTCGGACAAGAATTCGCGGGTCTCCCGGCCCTTGCCGGTGCCCAAAAACACAAATGCGCCTGCCACCAACCCAACGATGACAGCCAGCGCACGCAACTGCGGCGTCCACGCGCCAAACTGGGTCGCGCGCTCCGGAGCGGAGAACCAGAACCACACAAAAAGCCCCGCAACCACCAGGGCAGCGGAGACAACGTACTTGACGACATCAGCGCTAGAGGACGCGCTCTTGGAAGGCTCGATTTTGCTATTCATCCGGCTCTAGTTACCGATCTGACCCGAATCGCTGGGCCGGAAAGAGGAGTGGCACGCCAGGAGGGACTCGAACCCCCAACCTGCGGTTTTGGAGACCGCTGCTCTGCCAATTGAGCTACTGGCGTATGTACTCGTTTACCGCAAACCCCAAGACAACGAAGGCGGACCGCGGTTCAGCCGGCCCGCCATTCGTTTGAATCCAGCCACCAGAAGGCAGCTGGATACAGGCGCTTACTTGATGATCTTGGCA
>NZ_JFAQ01000122.1 GCF_001304695.1 Xanthomonas axonopodis | reverse complement strand
TGCCGGGACTGAACACCTAGGCGTGAGAGAGACGCTCCGTTCTCATTCCTGGTCAAGCGCCTGGCGCAACGGCGCCAGGAAGGCTTCGGCGCGTTCGCGCGCGCTGCGGACGCCCCCCGCTTCGGCCAGGGCCGCCACCAGGGCGCTGCCCACCACCACGCCGTCGGCATCAACGGCCATGGCAGCGGCGCTGGCCGCGTCCTTGATGCCGAAGCCGGCCACCACCGGCGCTCCGGCCCTCTGGCGCAACTGGCGCAGGCGGTCGCTGGCGGCGTGGGTGTCGAGCAGATTGGAGGCGCCGGTGACGCCGGCAAAACTGACGTAGTACAGATAGCCCTGCGCGGTGCTGCACAGCATGTCCAGGCGCTGCTCGCTGGTGGTGGGCGAGGCCAATGCGATCAGCGCCAACCCGACCTCGGTGAAGATGGTGCGCGTTTCGCCGGCTTCTTCCGGCGGCAGGTCGACCAGCAGCACACCATCCACGCCCGCGGCGACCGCGGCTTCGGCGAAGCGTCGCGTGCCATGGATCTCGATCGGGTTGAGGTAACCCATCAGCACCACCGGGGTAACGGCGTCCTCGCGGCGGAACTCATGCACCGCTTCCAGCACATAGGCCAGGCCGGCACCACGCCCCAGCGCACGCTCGGAGCTGCGCTGGATGGTGGGGCCGTCGGCCATGGGGTCGGAGAACGGCACACCCAGCTCGATCACATCGGCACCGGTGCGCACCAGCGCGTGCATCGCCGGCACGGTGGCTTCCAGCGATGGGTCGCCTGCGGTGATGAAGGGGATCAGTGCCTTGCGCCCGTTGGCACGCAGCTCGGCGAAGCGGGAATCGATACGACGCATGAAATCACTCGAACAAGGGAGGAAAGCCAGCCGCCATGGAACCTCAGGTGGCAAAGAAATACCGCATCAGTGCAAAGCACAGCGCAAACAGGTAGCCGTAGGAAAATCGATCGATGCGGAACACCGGGTCGCCGCGCCGCGCTCGCCACGCACCAAGCGCGGCCATCAGCCCACCGGCGACCATTGGCGCGATCACTACCGCTGCCAGTCGCGCGCCGTGGGTCGCCGTGAGGTGCTGCGGCAGCAGCCACAGACTGGCAGCGCCAAGCAGTGCACCCAGGATTGCGTAGCCGATTGCCGCCAGCCCAGGCGAGGGCCTGCGCTCGAACGACTCGGCGACAGAATGCAGGCCCAGTTCGACCAGCAGCTCGGCCAAGGCCTGCAGCAGCACCTCGGCCACCAACTGGATCATTCCTTCGAGCATCGCCGCATCCCTGCATCCGGATAGAGCGTTAGCCGCAGCCACGCTTAAAGCGCGATGCCCTCGCGCGCCGCGATGGTATGCACATCCTTATCGCCACGCCCGGACAGGTTGCACAACACCAACGCATCCCTGGGCAGCTCGCGCGCCAGCTTGATCGACTGCGCCACCGCATGGCTGGACTCCAGCGCCGCCAGAATGCCTTCGGTATGCGCGAGCAAATGGAAGGCGGCCATCGCCTCGTCGTCGGTGATGCCCTGGTAGACCGCGCGACCGCTGTCGGACAGGAACGAATGCTCCGGGCCTACACCGGGATAATCCAGTCCCGCGGAGATCGAATGGGTCTCGGTGATCTGGCCGTCGTCGTCGCAGATCACGTAGGTGCGGTTGCCGTGCAGCACGCCCGGGCGCCCAGCCGCGATGGAGGCGGCATGGCGGCCGGTCGCGATGCCATCGCCGGCCGCTTCGGCGCCATAGATCTTGACGCCCGGATCGTTGAGGAAGGCATGGAACAGACCGATCGCATTGCTGCCGCCACCCACGCACGCACTGATCGCATCCGGCAGCCGGCCGTAGTCTTGCAGCATCTGCTCGCGCGCCTCGCGGCCGACGATGGCGTTGAAGTCGCGCACCATGCGCGGATACGGGTCCGGGCCGGCCACGGTGCCGATGATGTAGAAGGTGTCGCGCACATTGGTCACCCAGTCGCGCATGGCTTCGTTGAGCGCGTCCTTGAGCGTGGCCGAGCCGGAGGTCACTGGGATCACCGTGGCGCCGAGCAACTTCATGCGGTAGACGTTGATCTTCTGCCGCTCGATATCGGTGGCGCCCATGTAGACCACGCATTCCAGGCCCAGGCGTGCCGCGACGGTGGCACTGGCCACGCCGTGCTGGCCGGCGCCGGTCTCGGCGATGATGCGGGTCTTGCCCATGCGACTGGCCAGCAGGGCCTGGCCGATGGTGTTGTTGATCTTGTGCGCGCCGGTGTGGTTCAGGTCTTCGCGCTTGAGCAGGATCTGCGCCCCACCCACTTCACGGCTGAGCCGTTCGGCGTGGTAGATCGGGCTGGGGCGGCCGACATAATGCTTGAGGTCCTTGTCGTATTCGGCAATGAAACCCGGATCCTGCCGCGCCTGGTCGTAGGCGGTGGACAGTTCCTGCAGCGGGCCGATCAAGGTTTCGGCGACGAAACGTCCCCCGAACTTGCCGAAGTGGCCGGCAGCATCCGGATAAGCGTAAAAGTCACTGATGGGCTGGGCCGACATGGAAATCCTCTGAAGCGATGCGTCATCCGAGAGGCGTCACTCTAGCGCAGCCGCGACATGCGATAAATCGATAAGATTGCCGCAACCTGTGACCTGGAATCACATATGAGCACCTTGCTTCCTCCGCTGGCGGCGCTACGTGCGTTCGAAGCTGCCGCGCGCTTGCAGAGCGTCAGCCGTGCAGCCGGGGAATTGCACGTGACCCATGGCGCCATCAGCCGGCACGTGCGTTCGCTGGAACAGGCATTGGGCACCGCGCTGTTCGCGCGCAAGGGCCGTGGCCTGGTGCTGACCGCGGCGGGTGTTCGGCTACGCGATGCCACCGGCGAAGGCTTTGGCGTGATTGGTCAAGCCTGGGCGGCATTGCAACGCCCGGTCGCCGAAGCGCCGCTGGTGCTGGGGTGTTCGGGCAGCTTGCTGGCGCGCTGGGTGATTCCGCGCCTGGGACTGCTGCAGCACGAGCTACCTGATGTGCGCCTGCATCTGTCGGCCAGCGAACAGCCGCCTGGCCCGGACCTGGACGGTCTGGATGCCGCCCTGCTGCTGGACACCCCGCCCTGGCCGAGCGAATGGCAGGTGCACACGCTGGGCGTGGAGTGGATCGGGCCGGTGCTGAGCCCCCAGCTCGCATCAAGCTTGCAGATCGAGGGGAGCGACCCGGCCGCGCTCGGCGATCACGCGCTGCTGCACACCCGCTCGCGCCCGCAGGCCTGGCCGGAATGGGCACAGGCGCACGGGCTGGCGCCTGCAGCCCTGCGCTTCGGCACTGAATTCGAACATCTGGTGTATCTGCTGGAAGCCGCTGCCGCTGGCCTTGGAATCGCGATTGCGCCGCAGCCGTTGGTCGCTGCGGACCTGGCGGCCGGACGCCTGCTGGCGCCATGGGGATTCAGCGCCACGCATGGCCGCTGGGTACTGTGCGCCGCCAAGCGCAACCCGGATCCACGCATCGAACGGTTGGCCGGCTGGCTAGGACAAGCGCTGGCGACAGACCAGCACACCTCGTCAATCATGGATGTGGCAACAAGTTGAGCCGCCATCGCGCACGATCGCCACATCACTGCATCGCTAGTACCGGCCCAACGCGAACGCGTACAGAGTGACGCAACTGTCGAGTGGAACCTGACGCAGTGGCGCTGCGAGCAATATGGAGCGCTTAAGGCGCCCAGGTGCAGCCGCTGCTGCGAATCCCGAATCCCAATCACGCTCACGACATGTCGTGACAATCCGCCCGCCGTACTTCCTCGACGAACTTGCGCATCTTGTGACCGTCCTTGATGCCAGGCGCCAACTCCACGCCACTGGAAACGTCCACACCCCAGGGCAACGTGGCCACGATGGCGTCGAACACGTTGTCGGCGTTGATGCCACCGGCCAACAGGAACGGACGATGCAAGCCGGTGGGCAGGCGCGACCAGTCGAAGGTCTTGCCCGTGCCACCGCCCGCGCCGGGCGCATGGCTGTCGAACAGAAAACCAGCGGTATTGGGATAGGACAATTGCAGCGTACGCGCGTTGGCGTCTTCGCCATTCACGCCACTGCTGCCCATCGGCACCGCCTTGAGATACGGCAGGTTGAAGCTACGGCAGAACGCGTCGTCTTCCTCGCCATGGAATTGCAACAAGGTCGGGCGTACGGTGCGCACCACTTCGCGCACCTCTTCCTTGGAATTGTTGCGGAACAAGGCCACCACATCGACCATCGGCGCGGTGGCCTGGCGCATCGCACGCGCCTCGGCCGGTGCCACGCGCCGTTGGCTGCCATGCGCAAAGATGAAACCTACCGCGTCCACACCCAGCTCGCCGGCCAGCCGGATATCGCCGGCGCGGGTCATGCCACAAAACTTGATACGGGTGCGGTACAGCGATCGATTCATTGGGTCACCTCAGCAGGCAGATGCCACTCTGCAGGATACAGAGGTCCGATAAACACCAGACCCTGCGGCGGCGCTGTCGGGCCGGCCACAGTGCGGTCGCGTCCGGCGAGCAACGTCGCGATCCAGTCGGCCGGCTGCTCGCCGGTCCCGACCAAAATCAGCGAACCCACAATATTCCGCACCATGTGATGAAGGAATGCATTGGCCTGGACCTGCACCTCCACCACCTCGCCGATACGCTGCACGTGGATGGCCTGCAGGTGACGGCGCGCGTGCAAGGCCTGACATTGCACGCTGCGGAACGCGCTGAAATCGTTCTCGCCCAATAAGGCCTGCGCTGCCGCATGCATGGCATCGGCATCGAGCAGGCGCCGCTCCCAGCTCAGGGTCTGCCGATACAGTGCCGGGCGAATCTGCCGATTGAGCAGGCGATAGCGGTAGCGACGCGCGCGCGCGGAAAAGCGCGCATGGAAGCCATCGGCTGCCGGCACACACCAGCGCACCGCGATCGACGGCGGCAGGCGCGCAGTGGTGCCCAGCATCCAGCCACGCGGCTCGCGGCGTGCGTCGCTGTCGAAATGCACCACCTGGCATTCGCCATGCACGCCCGCGTCGGTGCGCCCGGCGCAGACCACCTGCACCGGCGCATCGGCGACCGATGACAAGGCCGCCTGCAGGCTGGCCTGCACGCTCGGCCCGCCATGCTCGCCCAACTGCTGCCAGCCCTGGAACTCGCTGCCGTCGTACTCCACGCCCAGCGCGTAACGCATCGGTATCTGCCCTATGTAATGAATCGATGAAATCCGCGCGCCGGTCATGCCACCGCCATCGCAGGCGATTGCCAGCACAGCCGCGCCGCTGCAAAGAAGGTGAAGTGTAAGAGCAGCATCGCCCCGTGCCGAGCACGACGAGGCGCGTGCGGCCAGCGCGCAGGCGCGTGGTCAGTCGTTGGACGCGACGCTACGCTCGGACCACACGTCCAAGGTGCTGCCACCGGGCTCGCGAAAATGAAACCGGCTGCCGCCCGGAAAGCCGAATACCGCCTTGACGATCTCCCCGCCTGCGTCCCGCACGCGCTCCACCACCGGGGCCAACGCGTCGGCATACAACACCACCAATGGCCCACCCTCGGCCGGCGCTGGCGCGTCTGCACGGTAGAAGCCGCCGTCCAGGCGGCCATCGTTGAAGGCCAGGTCATCCGGGCCATAGGCCTGGAATTGCCAACCGAACACCGCTTCGAAAAACGCACGACTGGCATCCGGGTCGATCGAGGCGAACTCCACATAGTCGATCCGGCGTTCGCGTGCGGCGCTTGCCTGCGCGGCGAGGCGATCGATCGCCGGGCTCATGCCAGGCGTTCCAGCAGCTCGGCCGCTTCGGCGCGCGTGGCGTCGTCGCCGATGGCGGCAACTTCCAGCAGCAGGCCGCGCGCGGTGTCCTTGTCGCCCAGGTCCATGTAGGCCACTGCCAGTTCCAGGCGATCGCGTCCGGCAGATGCGACATCCCGACTGGCCGACGGGCTGGGCGCGGCACTCGGTGTCGCAGGCGGACGCTCGACATCCAGGCTGTCTTGCGTAGCCACCGCGACAGGGGAAGCCGTAGACGGGACATCGCGCATCGTGGGCGCGACATCTGTGTGGCGCGTTTCCACAGCCTCGGGCGTCGGGTGCGGCGCAGCCTGTGCCTCGTCGACGGGCGCGATGTGCTGCGGCGGCGTTGCCACCACCGGCGGCGTGGCACGCAGCGCGCGCCAATCGTCGCTGCTGACCGCCATGGGCGCAGCAGTCGGTTCGGACGGCGGCTCGCGACGCAGCACGTCCGATAACGGTTGGTGCGCGTCATGGGCGCGCTCTTCGTCGCGCAGATCGGCCTGCTCGAATTCGGTCTCGTGCACCACATCGCGCTCGCTGGGCTCGGTGGTTTGCGTCGCGTCTTGCGGTTCGGCGGCCTGCACCGGTGCGCCAGGCAGGACGAAGTCGAACTGCCGGCGCGGCAACGGCGGCAGCGGTGAGGGTTTGCGGCGGCGCGCAGCCAGCCACGCCACCACGGCAGCGATGATCAACACCAACCCGCCAATCAACCACAGCGGAAAACCGCCGCCCTGTTGTGCGGCCGCAGGGGTTTCCGACAGGCGTTTTTGCGCGGCCGCCAGATCGCTGTCTTTCATGGCGATCAGCGCTTGCTGTTGCTGCTTGAGCTTTTCCAGATCCGCCACGCGGGTCCGCAGGTCCTGCAATTCCGCATCGCGGGTGGCGATGTCTTCCTTGGCCTGTTGCAACTGTTGATTGGCCGCCATCTCGCCCTCGCCTTCGGCACTGGTGCCGGACGTGACGCCGGCCTTGTTGGTCTGACTCGCCACTGCAGGGGCGATTTCGAGCCGCGCGCCGTTGCCGGCCTCTGTGGCAGGCGGCGGCGTTGCGGCAGCGGAAGCGCCGGCTTCGGCCGGTTGCGGCACCGCCGATCGCGCCTGCCGCCACTGGGCGGCCTGCTCGCGCACCATCACCGCCGCTTCGGCCGCGCCGACCTGGGCAAGCGCGTCTTCCTGCGGCGTGCGCAGCACCGCGCCCTGCTTCAGGCGGTTGATGTTGCCGTTGATGAAGGCGTCCGGGTTGGTGCGCAGCAACGCCAGCATGGTCTGGTCCAGCGAATGCCCGCTGGAACGCGCCACCACCGCGGCGATCTCCGACAAGGTCTGGCCCGCGCGCACGGCCGGCAACGCATCGCCGGCCTGCGTGGCGGACGCAGCAGACGCACCGGCAGTTGCACGCGCGGCCGGTTCGGCCCTGGCATTGTCTTGCGCGGCGCGCTCGGCGACCGGCGCCGGCTCGCGTGCAATCGCATTGCTGGAACCGGCGCGCGGCGCTTCGATGGCCGGCTCGGCGATGGCGGCCGCGGTGTTGGGCGCATCGACCAAGGCGGAATATTCGCGCACCAGCCGGCCCTGGCCCCACTCCACTTCGATCAGGAAGTTGATCGCCGGCTGGTCCACCGCCTGGCTGCTGGTCACGCGGATCACCGCCCGCCCGCGCGCGTCCTGCGCGAACTGGAACTGCAGATTGCTGACCAGCCCCTGCGGACGCTCCAGGCCAACCCGCGCGAAGGTGGTGGCCGATGCCAGTGCCACGCGCGCGTTGTCGAGTTCGCCCGGCTCGTTGGAGATGACCGGGATCTCGGCCACCAGCGGTTGCCCGGGCTTGGACAGCACCCGGATATCGCCCAGTCCCAATGCCATTGCAGCGCCGCTGCAGGCCATCAGCAGCAACGCACCTATCCCTTGTATCGGACGCATCGCGCCCCCGCCCCTATGTTTCATGGGCATCAATATAGCCGCTGGATGAGCGAAAAAGTCGGCACCGTGCTGCAGAGCGCTACGACAGCGGCACTGCCGCAGTGCGACATGCAGGCGTGGCCACTGCAACCGGCAAGCACGCATGGGCGATCACACTGCGCGATGCATCAAGCGCGCAACGGCTTATCGGCAGCTTGCGTGGTGCGAAGCACGAGATGCGTGATGCCATGACATGGCGCCAATGGCGCGTCGACGGAGCCGGCAACGGAATGTGTGAGAGGCGGTCAGCAAGACTGCGCAGCGCAAGCTGCAAGGTCCTTCAATGCGCAGGGCGAGCGATATAAGGCGACATGCGCACCTGCGCATGCCTGCAGGCACGCGATGGGCAGCGCGCCTGCAGGTTGGCCTTTGGTTGAAAATCGAGCCGACCTTACATGCGTCGGCCTGCACCCTGCCGCAGCGCTTGCGCGCGGTGAGCCGCCCTGGGAAGCACATCGCGCGCCCGCACGCTCCAGCACGTGTACGGCTGGTTTGGCGCGCCGATAGCCCGCCGTCACCAGTCGTCATGCAGGTGCGGGTGGCGCGCCCAGTACCGCAGGGGCCGGGTGATGCCTGACCCACCGTGCACCGACCACGCGCCCACATGGCGGCTACGCGGTCGTTTTTGTCGTGCCCCTTAGCCTTCCTGTGCGACCAGTTCGGCCAGCTGCACGGCGTTGAGCGCGGCGCCCTTGCGGATGTTGTCGGAGACGATCCACAGGTTCAGGCCGCGCGGATGCGAGAAGTCCTCACGGATGCGGCCGACGAACACCGCGTCCTTGCCAGAGGCGTGCGTGACCGGCGTCGGGTAGCCGCCGGGCTTGCGCTCGTCCACTACTTCCACGCCCGGCGATGCAGCCAGCAGGGCACGCGCCTGCTCGACGGTGATCTTGTCGCGGGTCTCGATCGCCACCGCTTCGGAGTGGCCATAGAACACCGGCACGCGCACCGCGGTGGGGTTCACCTGGATGCTGTCGTCGCCGAGGATCTTGCGGGTTTCCCAAACCAGCTTCATCTCTTCCTTGGTGTAGCCGTTGTCCTGGAAGTCGTCGATGTGCGGGATCAGGTTGAAGGCGATCTGCACCGGGAACCGCTGCGGGTCGATGTCCTGGAAGCTCAGCAGCTCGCTGGTCTGCTTGCCCAGCTCTTCCATCCCCGAACGCCCGCCGCCGGAGACCGACTGGTAGGTCGCCACGTTGATGCGCTCGATGCCGTAGGCGCGATGGATCGGGCCCAGTGCCACCAGCATCTGCATGGTGGAGCAATTGGGGTTGGCGATGATGCCGCGCGAGCGCTGCTTGAGCGCCTCCGGGTTGACCTCGGAGACCACCAGCGGCACGTCGTCGTCGTAGCGGAACGCCGACGAGTTATCGATCACCACCGCCCCGGCGGCGGCGAACTTGGGGCCGTATTCCTTGGACACGCTGCCGCCTGCAGAGAACAACGCGATATCCACGCCGGTGGGGTCGAACTCTGCCAGGTCCAGCACGTCGACCTTGCTGCCATTGAACTCCACCTGCCCACCGGCCGAGCGCGCCGACGCCAGCGCATACAGCGTGGCGACCGGGAAGTTGCGCTCGGCCAGGATGCTCAGCATGGTCTCGCCGACAGCGCCGGTGGCGCCCACGACCGCGACGTTGAAACGACGGTTTTCGTTGCTCATGAGGTTTATCTTTATCGAAAAGGGGAAGAAGTAAGCACTGCGCGCTGGGTTCGGGGAACCTCCAACACTGGCCGCGGAGGTTCCCTATCGTTTGGTAGAAATGCTGCCGGTGACGGCGGTTTTTTTCGCGTCCACGCCGGTGCCGCCCTGTTTGGCAGCGGCAACCTCAGTGGCATTGAGCGCGCTCGGCGGATTGCCGGCATGCGGGCCCTGGCCCAGCGCAGCGATCAGGTTGTCCACCGCCAGTTGCACCATCGCGCGGCGCGTGGCCAGGCTGGCGCTGCCGATATGCGGGGTGAGCACCACGTTATTGAGCGCCAGCAACTCCGGCCGCACGCGGGGTTCGCCTTCGTACACATCCAGACCGGCACCGGCCAGACGCCCGTTCGCGAGTGCATCGGCCAGCGCCAGCTCATCGACGATGCCACCGCGGGCGATATTCACCAGCGTGGCAGTAGGGCGCATCTTGCCCAGCGCCGCCGCATCGATGATGTGGTGCGAGTCCTTGGTGTACGGCAACACCAGCACCAGGTGATCGGACTGCACCAGCAACGTCTCCAAATCCACGTACTGCGCGCCTAGCGCCTGTTCGGTGGCGGCCGGCAATTGGCTGCGGTTGTGATACAGCACGCGCATGCCGAAACCGTGCGCGCCGCGCCGGGCGATGCCCTGGCCAATGCGCCCCATGCCAAGGATGCCGAGCGTGCTGCCGTGGATAGCGGCGCCGAGCATGGTCTTGAACGACCATTGCCCCCACTGCCCGTCACGCAGCCAGCGCTCGGATTCAGTGATGCGGCGCGCGGTGGCCATCAGCAGCGCGAAGCCGAGATCGGCGGTGGTTTCGGTGAGCACGTCCGGCGTGTTGCTGGCCAGGATGCCGGCCGCACTCAAGGCGTCGATGTCGAGATTGTTGTAGCCCACGCCGACATTGGCAATGGCGCGCAGCTGCGGCGCCGCCGCGATTTCGGCCGCGCCGATACGCTCGTTGAGGGTGATCAGGGCACCGTCCAGCGGTGCCAGTTGCGCAGCCAGCTCGGCCGACGAATACGCGCTGACTTGCTTGGTGGTGGTCAACTCGAAATGCTCGCCCAGCTGTGCGACGACATCGTCGAACAGCGGCTGGCTGACCCACACCTTGGCGCGCCGGCGGTCAGACATCGACCTGACCGGGAATGCGTGGCGACACCTCACCCACATCGCCGCACTGCGCACGGTGGCGCAGCGCCTGGTCCATCAGCACCAGCGCCATCATCGCCTCGGCGATCGGGGTGGCGCGGATGCCCACGCACGGGTCGTGCCGGCCGGTGGTGATGACATCGACCACGCTGCCGTCGGCATCCACCGTGGCGCCGGGCAGGCGCAGGCTGGAGGTGGGCTTGAGCACCATCGAGGCGGTGACCGCCTGGCCGGTGGAGATTCCGCCCAGGATGCCGCCAGCATGGTTGCTGACAAAGCCTTCCGGGGTGATCAGATCGCGGTGCTCGGTGCCCTTCTGCGCTGCGCTGGCGAAGCCGTCGCCGATCTCCACGCCCTTGACCGCATTGATGCTCATCAGCGCAGCGGCCAGTTCGGCATCGAGCTTGCCGTAGATCGGCTCGCCCCAGCCTGCCGGAACGCCGCCGGCCACCACGTCCACGCGTGCACCGACCGAATCGCCGGATTTACGCAGCGCGTCCATGTAGGTTTCCAGCTCCGGCACCTGCGCGGCATGCGGCCAGAAAAACGGGTTGTCTTCCACCGCATCCCAATCGAAACCAGCGGGACGAATCTCGCCCAGCTGCGACAGGAAACCGCGTACCAGCACGCCATACCGTTGCTTGAGCCACTTCTTGGCGATCACGCCAGCGGCCACACGCATGGTGGTCTCGCGCGCCGACGAGCGCCCGCCGCCGCGCGGATCGCGAATGCCGTACTTCTGCCAGTATGTGTAATCCGCGTGGCCGGGACGGAACTGCTGGGCGAGATTACTGTAGTCCTTGCTGCGCTGATCTGTGTTGCGGATCAGCAAGCCGATCGGCGTGCCGGTGGTGCAGCCTTCGTACACGCCAGACAGGATCTCGATCTCGTCGGCCTCGCGGCGCGCGGAGGTGTGCCGGCTCTTGCCGCTGGCGCGGCGCTGCAGGTCGTGAGCGAACTCTTCGGGCGCCAGCTCCAGGCCGGGAGGGCAGCCGTCGACCACGCAGCCGATTGCCGGCCCGTGCGACTCGCCAAAGGTGGTGACAGTGAACAGCTTGCCGAACGAATTGGCACTCATGCGCGCAGGCTCATCGCTGCGCGGCCAGCTCGGCGATGCGGGCGCCGTGGGCGATCAATTCGCCGCATTCCACCGCGAAAATGCCCATCTGCCCCACCTTGAACTCGACCCAGGCCAGATCCACTTCCGGCAGCAGCTTGACCAGGTGCTGCTCGGACTCGCCCACTTCGCAGATCAGCAAGCCGTCTTCGCTCAGGTGCTGCGGCGCATCGCGCAGGATCTTCAGCACTAGGTCCAGGCCATCGTCGCCGGCGCGCAGGCCGAGTTCGGGCTCGTAGGAATACTCCTGCGGCAGCGCGTCGGTTTCGTCGTTGGTGACGTACGGCGGGTTGGTGACGATCAGGTCGTACTGGCGACCGCCCAGACCGGTGAACAGGTCCGACTTGAGCAAGGTGACATTGTCGGCATGCAGGCGCGCCTTGTTTTCGGCGGCCAGCGCCAGCGCATCATCGCTGATGTCCACGCCATCCACATCCCACTGCGGGTTGTAGTGGCCCATCGCGATCGCGATACAGCCCGAACCGGTGCACAGGTCCAGCGCGCGCGACACTTCGCGACCGCCCAGCCAGGGTTCGAAGCCGGCTTCGATCAGTTCGGCGATCGGCGAACGCGGCACCAGCGCACGCGCATCGCTCTTGAAACTCAGGCCGGCAAACCAGGCCTCGCCGGTGAGATAAGCGGCCGGCACGCGCTCGGTGATGCGGCGCTCGAACAGACCGAGCACCTGCTCTTTTTCCGAGCGCAGCAAGCGCGCCTGGCCATAAGCGGGGCCCAGATCGTGCGGCAGATGCAGGCTGTGCAGGACCAGTTGGGTGGCTTCGTCCAACGCATTGTCGTAGCTGTGGCCGAAGGTCAGACCGGCTGCGTTGAAACAGCTGGTGCCGTAGCGGATCAGGTCGATGATGGTGTGCAGTTCGTCGGCCGCGGCGGCAGTCATGGCAACAACTAAACAGGAATCGGTCCCCGATTATAGAGGTCGGATCGGTATCATGAGCGTCTGTTGCACTGGAAACCGCCATGTTCAATCGCAATACCGGCATCGTGCTACTAGTGGCCCTGGCCGCTGGCCTGGGGATGTTGCTAGGCCAGAGGTTCCTTGGCGGCGCGCCCAGTTCGCCATGGCCACTCACCAAGACCATCACCTTTTATCCGCAGCCGCGCCCGCTGCCGCAATTCAGCCTGCGCCAGTCCGACGGCACCCAACTGGTACCCGGCGAGCTCAAGGGGCATTGGACGCTGGTGTTTCTGGGCTTCACGTTCTGCCCCGACGTCTGCCCCACCACCTTGATCGATCTGGCGGTGGCGCAACAGCAATGGGAAAGCATTCCCGACGGCTTGCGCCCGCGCGTGCTGTTCGTGTCGGTGGACCCGCAGCGCGACCCGCCTGCGCGCCTGGGCGAGTACGCGCACGCCTTCCACAAGGACACCCTGGCCGCCACTGCCGACGTGCCGGCGCTGGAGCGCTTTGCCACCGCGCTGGGCTTCGTGTTCCAGAAGGTGCCGGGCAAGGGCTATGCGCAGAATCCCAACGACTACAGCATGGATCATTCGGCCGGCATCGCCGTGCTCGATCCGCAAGGCCGTCTGGCCGGGTTGATCCGTCCCCCGCTTGATCCGAAGGCGATCGCCGCCGACCTCCAACAGCTGACCAAGGTAACCGCTCCGTGAGTCTCGTCACTTCCCTGACCTACGTGCTGCCGCACCGGTTGCTGTCGTCGCTGGCGCGCGCGCTGGCTTGTTCGCAGACCCCATCCACCAAGCAGTGGTTGATCGATACGGTCACGCGCAAGTTCGGCGTGGACCTGAGCGAAGCGCAGGAGCCGGATCCGCGCGCCTATCCTACCTTCAATGCGTTTTTTACCCGCGCCTTGAAGGCCGGCGCGCGCGTGCCGGATGCCGACCCTTCGGCAGTGCTGATGCCGGCCGACGGCCGCATCAGCCAGCTCGGCCCGGTCGAGAACGGCCGCATTTTCCAGGCCAAGGGGCAGTCGTTCACTGCCGCAGAATTGCTCGGCGACGAAGCCGCGGCAGTGCCCTTCAACAACGGCCTGTTCGCCACCGTGTATCTGTCGCCCAAGGACTATCACCGCGTGCATATGCCGTGGACCGGCACCCTGCGCGAAACCGTGCACGTGCCCGGACGGCTGTTCAGCGTAGGTCCGGACGCAGTACGCAATGTGCCGCGCCTGTTCGCGCGCAACGAGCGGCTGGTCTGCCACTTCGACACCGACTTCGGCCCGATGGCCTCGGTGATGGTGGGGGCACTGCTGGTCTCCGGCGTGGAGACGGTGTGGAGCGGCGTGGAGATTCCGCGCTACGGTGACCGCATCACGCGCAAGGATTACCGCGGCAAGGGCATCGTGCTGGAAAAGTTCGCGGAGATGGCCAGGTTCAACTACGGTTCGACCGTGATCGTGTTGCTGCCGCCGGGTGTGGCCACGCTCGATGGCAACCTTGCGGCCGAAACATCGGTTCGTCTTGGCCAGGCACTCGCGCGTCGTCAGTGAATTGCAACGACGCCGTCGTAGCAGCGGAGCTGGCCGCGACCAGGCATTCCCGAGAACGCGTCGCACACCCGGCCGCCGTTTTCCCAGCCTCGATTTGAAAACACGCTGCCCGTGCCGGGGCTACCGGGAACGGCTTTGACGCGGCCTGACCTGCCCCACGCAAGCGGGTCAGGCCGATGCGCACCGCCGTCTAGAGGGTGCGGCCATCAGCACCGCACCACCAGCGCACGGTTCAGCGATCGCAACCGGCCAGCTTGATGCTCTGACCCGGCTTGAGCGCGTACGCCGGCGCCTTCAGGCCGTTGGCCTTGGCCAGCTCCTTGATCTCGCATTGATACTTGTTCGCCACGCGACCGAGCGTGTCGCCCTTGGCGATGGTGTAGCTGCGTACCTGCTTGGCCTTGGGCTTGGCAACTGCCGGCTGGCCGGTGGCGACGGTGGTCGGTACGCCGGCCATCTGGCTGACATCGCCCACCGCCACGCTGGGCACGTACTCGGGCGCGCTACTGCTGCGCACGATCGCGCTGTTGAGGTCGGCAGTGATCAGGGTGCGTGCCAGATCCGCACGCGGGCCGTTGACGCAGTAACGGGTGTAGAGGTTGACGATGCGGTTGGTGGCATTGATGACAGTGCCGGCCGGAATCCAGCCATCGGATTCGTAACGCGGGTTGAGATTGCGCAGCGCACGCATGTAGCCGTCGCGTGTGCCCATGCTGCCCAGGCAGATGGTGAGCTCGTAGATGGTGGTCGACTTGGCCAGCTTGAGCGTGGCCGGCTGCGCATCGAGCTTGGGGAAGTCCACCCCGTACTGGCGCGGGTGCAGGAAGATCCACGCCGCCGCGATCACCATCGGCACGTAGTCCTTGGTTTCGACCGGGAACTGGTTATAGACGTCCTGGTCCCAGAAGCCGCGCCCGCCGCTCTGCGAGAACGCGCGCGCGGCACGGCCTTCACCACCGTTGTAGGCGGCCAGCGCCAGTTCGATGCTGCGGTTGAGCCCGGCCATGCGCTCGTTGAGGTAGGCGGCGCTGGCTTCGGCGGCGCTGCGTGCATCGAAGCGGGTGTCGAAGCCGGTGCCGTCCGGGCCCAGCCCGAAGCGACGTCCGGTCGCAGGCATGAACTGCATCAACCCGGCCGCACCCGCGCGCGAGCTGGCATGCACCTTGCCGTTGGATTCCTTGGCCATGATGCCGAACAGCAGCGCCTCGGGAAGACCGCGCTTCTGCCATTCCGGCCACATCACGCCGCGCAGGTTGCTGTAGTTCTCATAGCTGGTCAGCAGCGCCGGGCGCATATCGGTGAGCCAGCGCCGGACGCCGGCCTGCACGGCCGTGTTGTACTGCACCATCTTGTCGAAGTCGTGGCGCTGGTCGTTGAGCAGCGTGGCGGCACGCGCGGCCTCGGGCACGCCGTTCGACGCCGGGCCCAGATGGTCAGGGTCGGCTTGCAGCAGCGTGTCGTCGTCTTCCGGATCTTCGGCGGCCGGCGCCTCGGCATCGGCGCGCGCCTTGAGCAGGCGCTTGTAGGTGGCCAATTGATTGGAGACCAGGCAACCACGCTGCTTGATGCAGGCCTCGATGATGTCTTCCATGTCCTCCAGCGCGGCGTCGCCTTCGGCAGTGCCCTTGGGGTCGGAGTTGTTCACCAGCACCAGCGCATCGCGATAGCGCTTTTCGGCGGCGGCCATGCGCGCATCGAGCGCGGCGGCCTTCTCCGTGTCGCGTTTGGAGATGGCGTGGGCGGCGGGGACGACAGACATCAGCGCCAGCACGGCCAGGACAGGCCATGGGCGCAAACCAAAATGAGCGAGCGGCATCGTAGGCAGTACAGCGGAAAGGCAGGCAGGGTAGCCGCCGGGGCGATACCGGGGCAAGGCAGCCGGGCCGCCGGGGTCAGTGGGCCGTTAGCTTGGTGGGCGCGATCGATGCGTGCAGCACCTGCAAACCGGCTCACCGCCGTCATGATTTGCATGCGCCAGCGCCTGCAGCGCGGCGTGCGCGTGATGGCCCGTTCCGCCCAGCCTGCCCGCCCGAATCTGCCGAGTTGCCGGCTGGCATTGCCCGCCGGGATTGCCCGCTAGAATCGGCCCTTTCCTACCGGATCAGCGCAATGGCCTCGTTCCTGCTCGGCAAAGGCATCACCGACGACATCCCGGTTGTGCTGGAAGGACGCTTCGGCAACCGCCACGGACTGGTGGCCGGCGCCACCGGCACCGGCAAGACCGTGACCTTGATGACCCTGGCCGAAGGCTTCTCGCGGCTGGGGGTACCGGTGTTCCTGGCGGATGTGAAAGGCGATGTCGCCGGCCTGGCCGTGGCCGGCGATGGCGCGCCCGGCGTGCTGCAGCGCGCCAATGATATGGGCATGACCGACTACGCCCCGGCCGCCAACCCGGTGGTGTTCTGGGACCTGTATGGCCAGCTCGGGCATCCGGTGCGTACCACCGTCAGCGAGATGGGCCCCACCCTGCTCGCCCGGATTCTGGAACTCAACGACACCCAGTCCGGCGTACTGGACATCGTGTTCAAGCTGGCCGACGACCGCGGCTTGCTACTGCTGGACCTGGACGACCTGCGTGCGCTGCTCGCGCTGGTGGTCGAAGAGCGCAAGGAGCTCTCCACCAGTTACGGGCTGGTGTCCAGCCAATCGGTGGCTGCCATCCAGCGCGCCTTGCTGCGCTTGTCGCAGGACGGCGGCGAACAGTTCTTCGGTGAGCCTGCGCTGGAACTGGCCGAACTGATGCGCGTCGCGCCGGATGGCCGTGGCGTGATCGGCATCCTGGCGGCCAACCAACTGGTGCTCAAGCCGAAGCTGTATTCCACCTTCCTGCTGTGGCTGTTGTCCGAGCTGTTCGAACGCTTGCCCGAAGTGGGCGACCTGGAACAACCCAGACTCGTGTTCGTCTTCGACGAGGCGCACCTGCTGTTCGACGATGCGCCGGCGGCGCTGGTGCAGCGCATCGAGCAGGTCGTGCGCCTGATTCGTTCCAAGGGCGTGGGCGTGTATTTTTGCTCGCAGTTTCCCGACGACATTCCCGACAACATCCTCGGCCAGCTGGGCAACCGCGTGCAGCACGCATTGCGCGCCTACACGCCGCGCGACCAGAAGGCGGTCAAGACCGCCGCGCAAACCTTCGTCGGCAATCCCAAGCTCGATGTCGCCACCGCCATCTCCAGCCTGGGCACCGGCGAGGCGCTGGTGTCACCACTGCAGGGCAAGGGCGTACCGGCGCCGGTGCAGCAGACCTTGATCGCACCGCCGCGTTGCCGGATGGGACCGATCACGCCGCCCGAGCGCGCGCAGGTACGCGCCTCCAGCCCCGTCGGCACGCGCTACGACGCCGCCATCAATCGCGAATCGGCCGCAGAACTGCTCGCACGCCGCGTCGAACAAGTGGCCGAACACAACGCAGCCCCACCTGCCCGCACTCGCGAAGACGACGACACGCACGATAGCGGCTTCGGTCAGGCGGTCAAGGACGCGGTCTTCGGCACCAGCCGCCGCCAGGGCATGCTGGAAGCGATGGCCAAACAGACCTCGCGCACGGTAGGCAACAAGATCGGCCAGCAAATCGTGCGCGGCATTTTCGGCAGTATTTTTGGCGGGAAGCGCTAAGCGCTCTCGACAACCACAAGGACGTACATCATGCAACCCATCTGGCGGCATCATTCACGCTGTCCAGTTTTGCCTGACGTGCCCCGCGCAGCTTGGCGTTGGTGGTCTGCTGCAGGTGGCGCGCATGCGCATCGGCCTCCAGCGCGCCCAAGCCGGAGTGCACGTAATAGTGCACGGCACTTTCGACCAGGCGGTCGTCCTTGCGCTGGTAGCCCAGGTAGACCGCCACATTGATCAGCACCAGCAGCAGCGTCACCCAGGGAATGTTCTGGCGCGACCGGGGTTTGTGCAGCGGCATGATCAGCATGACAACGTCCGTGTCTTAAGAATGGCGCAAAGCTTCGCTGTGCGGCGGCAGATGCGCAAGCACGTCATGCGCGCTAGCATCGCGGCCCCGCCGTTCGAAACTGCCTGCCCCATGAGCCGCTGGCGCCCACCTGCCGAGAAAAGCACTGCGCTGATCACGCCCCGAAGGCCATGCCCGCCTCAAGGCCGAGCTGGACGACTTGTGGCGCGTGCGCCGGCCCGAAGTGGTACGGGCCCTGGCGGCAGCCGCCGCCGAAGGCGACCGATCGGAAAATGCGGAATACACCTATCGCAAGAAGCAGCTCGGTGAAATCGATCGGCGTGTGCGCTATCTGAGCAAGCGGCTGGAAGCGCTGCGCGTGGTGGATACCGCACCCACCGACGCGAACGCGGTGTTCTTCGGCGCACAGGTGGAACTGGAAGACGCCGACAGCGGCGAGCTGCTGCGCTACCGCATCGTCGGCCCGGACGAAACCGATGCCGGACGCGGCTGGATAAGCATCGATTCGCCCCTGGCACGCGCACTGCTGAAAAAGCGCGTGGACGACGAATTCGACGCGCACTTGCCGGCCGGCAAATACACGTTTATGGTGGTGTCGGTCTATTACGAGGCGTGAAACCCATGAATTTCAACCTATTGAACGCACTGGAAAGAGCTGATATGGCTTCAATATCTGATCGCGCCGAGCGCATCGAATGGCTGGCTAAGCTGGAGCAGCCTCCCGTACCCTTTTTAAATGATGATATTGAATCACTCACTCTGCTCAATGAAGCAAAAAACTGTTTCAAACGCAGCCTGGACATTGCAGCAGTTTTAACGGCAACTGCTTACATTGAGATGACCTTGGCGGATGAGTTGAGGGAAGCGGGCAATTCAAAGCGGAAGCTACCATTGGGAGAAATGATTACAGAGATAAGAAAAATCCGGGTACGCAATGTAGTTTTAAGCCAGGAATTCCTAGACAATCTCGAGCTGCTGGTCAAAAAAAGAAACGCCTACGCGCATCGAAAAGAAGCCAACGACCTAGACCATACGCTCGGACACCGACTCATCACCGAACAAAAACATCCGCGCACCGTCATGCGCGAAGACGCAGAACTTGCAATGAAACTCATGTACGAACTTTTCTACCGCACCTTGCACTCTTGCCCTAGCTGATCACCGCAAGTTCAATGCCGCGATTATCCGTGACCGGTAACGCATCACCAAACAGATCGTGCTCGTCGCTGTCGGTGATTTCCACATCGACCAGATCGCCCACCTTCAAGCCGAACTCGCCGCCGTTCTGGATATGCACCAGCCCATCGATTTCCGGCGCATCGGCACGCGAGCGGGCCACTGCGATGTCGTCTTCGATCAAATCCACCAGGCACTGCTGCACGCTGCCGATCTTGGATTCCAGGCGCAACGCAGAGATCTGCGCCTGCTTGGCCATGAAGCGCGCCAAGCGCTCCTGCTTCACCTCTTCCGGCACCTGGTCCGGCAAGGCGTTGGCGCTGGCGCCGTCGACCGGCGAATACGCAAACGCACCGACACGGTCCAGCTGCGCCTGATCCAGGAAGTCCAGCAAGGACTCGAATTCGGCCTCGGTTTCGCCGGGGAAACCGACGATGAAAGTCGAGCGCACGGTGCTCTCCGGGCACATCGCCTTCCAGCGCTGCACACGCTCCAGGGTTTTTTCCACCGCGCCCGGGCGCTTCATCAACTTGAGAATGCGCGGACTAGCGTGCTGGAACGGGATGTCCAGATACGGCAGCAGCTTGCCTTCGGCCATCAGCGGAATTACGTCGTCCACGTGCGGATACGGGTACACGTAATGCAGGCGCGTCCACACGCCCAGCTCCGACAAGCCCTCGCACAGCGCTTTCATGCGGGTCTGGTACATGCGGTCGCGCCACGAACGCTCGGCGTACTTCAGATCTACGCCGTACGCGGAGGTGTCCTGCGACACCACCAGCAGTTCCTTGACCCCGCCACGCACCAGCCGCTCGGCCTCGCGCAGCACCTCGTCCACCGGACGCGAAGCCAGATCGCCGCGCATCGACGGAATGATGCAGAAGCTGCACCGGTGATTGCAGCCTTCGGAAATCTTGAGATATGCGTAATGGCGCGGGGTCAGCTTGATGCCGTAGTCCGGCACCAGATCCACGAACGGATCGTGACGCGGCGGCAACGCCGCGTGCACTGCCTCCATGACGCTCTGGTAGTCCTGCGGGCCGGATACCGCCAGCACTTGCGGATATGCCTCACGAATCTGCTCCGGGCGCTTGCCCAGGCAGCCGGTGACGATGACCTTGCCGTTGGCGTTCATCGCCTCGCCGATCGCGTCCAACGATTCGGTCACCGCCGAATCGATGAAGCCGCAGGTGTTGACCACCACCACATCGGCAGCGTCGTAACTGGGCACGATGTCGTAGCCCTCCACGCGCAGCTGGGTGAGGATGCGTTCGGAGTCGACGAGCGCCTTCGGGCAGCCAAGGCTGACGAAGCCGACTTTAGGGTGCAGCTGGGACATGGAAGCAGGAGCCTGGGAAGCGGAGCGGCCTGGGGCCTGAGCGGGTCAATTATAGCGGCGTGGGGGCGGCGCTCTGAACCGCAGGCCGCGCACGCGGGGTCACCTTAGCGGAACCCTCACCTTCGCCCCCGCCAATCCGGTCGATAATTCACGCCTCCCCCGGACTGCAGCAGGAGTTTCCATGGGTCACTGGACCACGCTGGACACACCCGACGGCCAGGTCGCCGCCTGGCACGCCACACCCGCTTCCAGCCCGCGCGGCGGCCTGGTGGTGATTCAAGAGATCTTCGGCGTCAACGAACATATCCGCGCGGTGGCCGACGACTACGCCGCACGCGGTTATGAGGTGCTGGCACCGGCCTTTTTCGATCTGGAAGAAAAGGACGTGCAGTTGCCGTACGACCATGAGAGCCTGCAGCGCGGCCTGGCGCTGGCCAATGCGGTGGGCCTGGAGCGCGCCGTGGAGGTGGTGAAATCCGCCGCCACCCTGCTGACCCGCGCCGGCAAGGTCGGCACGGTGGGCTACTGCTGGGGCGGCTCGGTCGCGCTGCTATCGGCCATTCGCCTGGGGCTGCCGTCGGTGAGCTATTACGGCGGCCGCAACACCCAGCTGCTGGACGAAACCCCCATGGCGCCGGTGATGTTCCACTTCGGCGAGCGCGATGCCAGCATTCCGCCCGAGGCGATCCAGGCCCATCGCGAGAAACTGCCGCAGATGGAGACCTTCGTGTACCCGACCGGGCACGCCTTCAACCGCAGCATCGACCCGACCCACTACGACGCCGACAGTGCCGAGCGTGCACTGGAACGCACCTTGGGCTTCTTCGCGGCGCACCTGGGATGAGCGACACCGCACCAGGCGCGCCTGCGGGCGACTTCCAGCTCGACCAGCGCCTGGCGGCCGATAGCGTGTTCGTCGCCGACGGACCGCTGTCGCAGGTGCGGCTGATGGACGACACCCGCTTCCCATGGCTGGTGCTGGTGCCACGGATGGCCGATGTCAGTGAGTGGATCGATCTGAATGGCGGCCAGCAGCGTTTGTTGCTGGCCGAAATCAACCAGCTCTCGCAATTGCTACGTGTCGAGCCTGGGGTGAGCAAGCTCAATATCGGCGCGCTGGGCAATATCGTGCGGCAGCTGCATGTGCATCTGGTCGGCCGTCACCCTGGCGATGCTGCGTGGCCCGGGCCCGTCTGGGGCAGCGGCAATGCGCAGCGCTTTGCGGCCGAGACGTTGCAGCAGCATGTCGCGGCGTGGGCGCAACGGCTACGATAGACGCCTGTCTTTCAACCAGTCTCCCTCATGAAATCCAATGTCGTCGCCGCACTGATCCTGATCCTCGTCGGCTTGCTGTTCCTGGCCAATAACCTGGGCTGGACCAATCTCAGTATTGGTCGTCTGATCGCCACCTGGTGGCCGGCCGCACTGGTTGCGTGCGGCATCGGCATGCTGTTCGGGCGCGGCAAGTAGGTGGGGCTGGGATTGGGAAGTTGGGATTGGGGATTGGTTGGAGCGAGCTATTGGCGCTGCTGACATTCCAGCGGCTGGGTAGGAGGCGCTTGCGAGTTGGGGTGCGGTGCTGCGTTTGGTCGCACCGCTGCTCACGCGCTCGTGGCACTTCAATCGACGAACAATCGCTTATCCACGCTTTTCGTACGCATTGGTTGCTGCCGATTTGGGCGGTCCAGCGCTGTCCTGAGCAGAGCCAGTGCAGCCTGTCGCTCACCGCAGCGTTCCTCTCCCATCGGGACATTGTCCTCCTTCATGGGGAGGAAGGTGCCGCGTCGTGGCGCATGAGGGACGGGCGAAGCGTGGTGCACCGGAGATGCTGCTTCAAAACGGGATGCTCGGCTCCCACCAGCGCCAGTTATCGCGCGGACGCGGCTAGCCAAAAGCGGCAGCACCCACATCTCCGTCGACGGCCGCCCCACCGAATGCCGCCACCGACATGACGTTTGTCATCTGCGATTGTTGACTTCCGGCACCTGATCGTGGGGCGCATCCGGCGCAGCATGGCCTCATACCCAACGAGGACATCGCCATGAACTACCGCCTGATCCCTGTCCTGTTCCTGATTGTCATGGGCGCGCTGTTTCTGCTGGACAACCTGGGGCTGGCGCATATGGATGTGGGCCACCTGATCGCGACTGGTGGCCGGCGTTTCTGATCGCCGCCGGCGTGCGCCAACTGCTGCGCTATCGCGAGAAAAAGGCCGCAACCTGCTGAAGGTCACGGCCGCGCCATTGCATCAAGAGCGGCTAAAAACCGAGTGAGCAGCCGGCAGGCGAAACGAACCGGCGTGTACGCGCGGAACATGCCGATCCCGAGCCCAGGCCGCGCCCGCCTGGCAGCGAGCGCAGTCGTCTTGGTCGCTGCCCTACGTGCGCGGCAGGGTCACGCCTGTCTGGCCCTGGTACTTGCCGCCACGGTCCTTGTACGAGGTCTCGCAGACTTCGTCGGACTGGAAAAACAGCATCTGCGCCACGCCTTCGTTGGCATAGATGCGCGCCGGTAGCGGCGTGGTATTGCTGAATTCCAGCGTCACATGGCCTTCCCACTCCGGCTCCAGCGGGGTTACGTTGACGATGATGCCGCAGCGCGCGTAGGTGCTCTTGCCCAGGCACACCACCAGCGTGTCGCGCGGGATGCGGAAATATTCCACCGTACGCGCCAGTGCGAAGCTGTTCGGCGGAATGATGCAGACGTCCGATTCGATATCGACAAAGCTGCCGGGATCGAAGTGCTTCGGGTCGACGATCGTCGAGTTGATGTTGGTGAAGACCTTGAACTCGCGCGAGCAGCGCACGTCGTACCCGTAGCTGGAGGTGCCGAAGCTGACGATGCGCTGCCCGGCCGCATCGTGCTTGATCTGGCCGGGTTCGAACGGCTCGATCATCGCGTGCTGTTCGGCCATGCGCTTGATCCAGCGGTCGCTCTTGATGCTCATGCGGTGTTCCTTGAAGACGGAAGGCGGCGAGCCGAGCGGCCCGCGCGAAGACGGCGAATTCTACCAGCGGCCGGCACCCGCAGCCGGCCGGACGGGTTACAGCAGCGACGCAGAAATCGGGATGCTGGCGCGCGGGCGCTTGCCCAGTTCTTCGGCAAGCCGCGTCGCCGCCGCCAGGTAGGCCTGGGCTGCCACCGACTCTGGCGCAGCCACCACAATCGGCTGACCGGCATCGCCTTGCTCGCGGATCGCGATTTCCAAGGGCAGCGACCCCAGCAACGGCACGCCGTACTGCGCCGCCATACCCTCGCCGCCGCCTTCGCCGAACAGATGCTCGCGGTGACCGCAGTTGCTGCAGGTATGCACCGCCATGTTTTCGACGATGCCGAGCACCGGCACCTCGACCTTTTCGAACATCTTCAAGGCCTTGCGCGCGTCCAGCGTGGCGATGTCCTGCGGCGTGGTGACGATCACCGCACCGGCCACCGGAATCTTCTGCGAGAGGGTCAGCTGGATGTCGCCGGTGCCGGGTGGCAGATCGATCAACAGGTAGTCCAGGTCGTCCCACAGGGTGTCGTTGAACAGCTGGGTCAGCGCAGAAGTCGCCATCGGCCCGCGCCAGATCATCGGGGTGTCCTGATCGACCAACAGGCCGATCGACATCGCCTCGATCCCGAACGCGCGCAGCGGTTCGATCGACTTATTGTCCGGGCTATCCGGTCGCCCGCTCAGGCCCAGCATCGCCGGCACGCTGGGACCATAGATATCGGCATCCAGCACGCCGACGCGCGCGCCCAACTGACGCAGTGCCAGTGCCAGATTCACCGCAGTGGTGGACTTGCCCACGCCGCCCTTGCCCGACCCCACCGCAATCACGTTGCGGATGCGCGGATGTGGCGCCAATGCGCCCTGCACCGCATGCGCGGCGATTCTGCGTTCGCCCGTCATGCGCCAACTGCCTGCGCAACAGCGCGTGCAGCTACGGAACCACTTTCCGCCATTGTGTTCATCGCTTACTCGACTGGTCGTGTGCCAATGCACGAGCGACGCAAGCATCGCCCGGCGCGACATCAAAAGAGGGCGTCAGTGTACTGGCTCGGCCAAAAACAGCTGGTTTGTTCGGCAACCCCGACTAACGCCCGCGCGTTAGCGCGTGACATGTTGTGACATATTTCGCAAACATGGACACAAGATTAAGTGATTGTTACGTTCGAAAAAAGTTCAACCGGCGCTCAGCGAGCCTAGCGATGCCAATCGAATTTCAGCAAGGATTCTGCAGCATCCTGTCGAGCCGTACCTCGCAGCGCACCCGCCGCCACCGCCTCAGCACCGCACTTTTCGGCGTACGTGCCGCATCCGCGGGCAACGCCGCCGCCCAGTCCGAAAATGGCGTCGCGCCCGATACGACCGATCTGGACAAGGTCACCGTCACCGGCTCGCGCATTGCGCGCACCGGCTTTGTCACGCCCTCGCCAGTCACCGCGATCACTGCAGAGCAAATCCGCGCCACCGGCGCGACCACCCTCAGCGACCTGATGGCGCGTATGCCGGCACTCGCCCAGACCTACACGCTAGGCAACTCCACCCGCTTCATCGGCACGGCCGGCCTGGGCATGCTCGACCTGCGCGGCATGGGCGCAGACCGCACGTTGGTGCTGGTCAACGGCCGTCGCCATGTGGGCTCCAGCCCCGGTTCGACCGCGGTGGACGTCAACACGATCCCGGTGGAATGGATCGAACGTGTGGAAGTCATCACCGGCGGCGCGTCCGCGGTGTACGGCGCCGACGCCGTGGCCGGCGTGGTCAATTTCATTCTCAAGAAATCGTTCACCGGCTTCGAAACCCGCGCGCAGACCGGTCTGGCCGACGAAGGCAATTTCAACCGCTCATTTGCCAGCTTTTCTGCCGGTATCGATTTCGCAGGCGGCCGCGGCAACATCGCGGTGTCCGGCGAATACAGCAAGCAAGATCGCTTTGGTCGCGGCAATCGCGCCATCGGCCGCGAGTATCTGGTGAGTGTGCCCAATCCCGGTTTCGACCCCACCTGTCCGCCAAGCGAAAGCACCCCACAGAACGTGCTCAGCGGCCCAGGCGGCAACCATTCGACCTCCTACGGCGGCACCTTCAATCTGGGCACGTTCGATTTCCGTAACCCGGCCAGCTACGGCAACCGTTATCTGTTCAACAACGATGGCAGCTTCCGGCGCAACCGCTACGACGGCACGGTGGTGAGCAACACCTCGTGCGTGGATTGCGATTTCGTCAACCTCAACGCGGTGGCCGACCTGCAGCCGGGCTTCGATCGCAAAAGCGTCAATACGATGATCAACTCGAGATCAGCGAAAACCATCGCGTGTTCTTCGAAGGCAAATACAGCGAAACCGATTCGGAATTCTTCAGCCAACCCGCATTCGACAGCTCGCTGCGCGTGCGTCGCAAGAACCCGTACGTCAGTCCCGACCTCGGCGCCTTGATGGATTCGCGCGGCGCTACGCAGATCCTGATGAACCGCTTCAACGTCGATGCCGGCCGTCGCGGCGAAAACATCGAGCGCAAGACTTACCGCGCCGTGCTCGGTGCAGAAGGCAACTTCACCGACAACTGGACCTACGACGTATCTGCCAATTACGGCAAGACCACGGTCGACCGCCTCAACCTCAACAACCGCATCAACGAGCGTTGGCAGGCCGGTATCGATGCGGCGCGCGATGCCAGCGGCAACATCGTCTGCCGCACCACGCTGGATCCGACTGCGGTCAATCCCAATACCGGCCGTGTGTACTCGGCACTGGCCCGCGAAGGCTGCGTGCCCTTCAGTGTGTTCGGCAATGGTGCGGTTACCCCGGAAGCGGCTGCGTGGTTCAACACCACCGCGCGCTCGCAAGCCAAGATCCAGCAGACCGTGTTCAGCGCTTCGGTGGCTAACAGCAACCTGCTGTCGCTGCCGGCCGGCGACATCGGCTTCGCCGGCGGCGTGGAATACCGCAAGGAACAGAGCGAAGAAGTCACCGACCCATTGGCTGCGTTGGGCGCGACCTTCCTCAACGCCATCCCGAACAACGGCGGCGACTACAGCGTCAAGGAAGTGTTCGTCGAAAGCACCATCCCGTTGCTGGCCGGCCTGCCGGGCGTGGAGCGTCTGGCGCTGGACGTTGCGGGACGCTATTTGGACTACAGCAGCATCGGCTAGACCAATACCTGGAACATCGGGCTGGACTGGACCATCATCCAGTCGTTGCGGTTGCGCGGCACCCTGGCACAGGCCGTACGCGCGACCAGCATCGGCGAGCTGTACGCATCGCAGAGCGAAAACCTCGCCACCATCAACGCCCCCTGCAATTACCTGCCCACCAATATCAACCGCCCCGGCACCGCCGGCGATGTGGCATTGCATCAGGCCAACTGCAGTGCGCTGGGCGTGCCGGTCGGCTGGATCGACACCTATACCTCCACTCGCCCCGGCGTGAGCGGCGGCAATCCGGAGCTCAAGCCGGAGCGCGCGCGCAGCCTGTCGTATGGCGTGGTGTGGCAGCCGGAGTTCTTCGAAGGCTTCGGTATGTCGATCGACTACTGGCGCATCGACCTGCGCGATGCCATCGGCACGGTGACTGCGGAAACCAATGCCACCCGCTGCGTGGATAACCCCGGCGGGATCGGCAACAGTTTTTGCGGCTTCGTGCAGCGCGCACCGCTGGGCGGCTTCACCGACCCGCAAGGCCGCATCTATCCTGAGCACAGCATCACCGGCTGGCAGGCACTCAACGAAAACCTCGCCCGTTCGCGTCGCGTGGGCGTGGATCTGGAATGGACTACCGCTTCCAGATCGGCGAAGGCAATACCTTGCTGCGGTTCGTCGGCACCCGCCTGATCCAGTCCCGCGAATGGGTATTCCAGGACTTTCCGCAGGAATACGACGAGTATGTGACCTCCGTGACCGACCCGCGCTGGCGTGCGCAGTTCCAGACCAAGTACAACTGGAACGAGTGGCGCGCGTCGTGGGACATGAACTATGTGGACGGCAACCTGCGCGTGACCCCGGAGAGCTATAACAGCAACCCCGGCTCGGCCAGCCCGATCAAGAACGGCTAGTACGTGTATCACAACTTCCAGTTCGGCTACCAATTCCCCGGCTCGAAGATCGACGTGTACCTGAGCATCGACAACGCCTTCGACAAGGATCCGCCACACAACTATTTCGGCTCGGATTTCAGCTCGGCGTTGTACGACAACGTCGGTCGCTTCTTCTACCTGGGGACGACGGTGAAATTCTGATGGCCTCACGCGCATAGTAAAGAGCCCCGCTTGTCGGGGGCTTTTTTGTTGGGCTTTGTCCAGGCGGTGGATCTTCGCTCGCGAAGTGGAACTCCGAGCAACGTCCGATCCACCGGCTGCACCAGACGATCTGTATCGAACGTAACTATTAAGTCGCGAGCGCCGCTTCAGGTCGTTTGCCGAGGTGTGGCACACAGCACCACTTTGTGCCTAATTCCTCACATCCAACGCGGATTCCGGTTATTTCATTAACAAATCATATCAGACGCTTGCACTCCGTAGCAGGCATTCATTACGTTCGGGTTAAGGCCATCTGACTCCCCGATGACCGCCCCTTATCCGAACTCCAGTTGAAAGGTCAGGAATGAGCAATCAGTTTCGTCGCCAAGTCCTCAAGCGCACCGCCCTCGCTGTCGTGCTCGGTGCTTGCCTAACCAACGGCGCGGTCTACGCGCAGACCACCACAGGCAGCATTTACGGCAGCGCCCCGTCCGAAGCCGGCAGCACGATCATCGTGCAGAGCGACACCGGTCTCAGCCGCATCATTACGGTGGATGCAAATGGCCGCTACAACCTCGGCTCGCTGCCGGTGGGTGCCTACACCGTCACCCTGAAGCGCGGCGATCAGGTCGTCGACACCCGCAAGAACGTGCAGCTGCGCGTCGGCTCGGGCACTGAAGTGTCCTTTGCCGGCGCGGCCGCATCGGGCAGCAATGCCGATGCAACCACGCTCGGTGCGATCACCGTCACCGCCGCCAACGCGCCGAAGATCGATGTCAGCTCCACCAGCTCGCGCTCGGTGATCACGTCCGAGCAGTTGGCTACCCTGCCGCTGGGCCGTAGCGCCGAAGCGATTGCCTTGCTGGCACCCGGTGCGGTGGCTGGTAGCGGCGCGTTCAACAACGGCTCGCGCTCGGTGGTGTCGTTCGGTGGCTCGGGCGTCACAGAAAACGCTTACTACATCAATGGCTTCAATGTCAGCAATCCGCTCAGCAACCTGGGCGGCGTGAGCTTGCCCTATGGCGCCATCGATCAGCAGGAAACGTATACCGGCGGTTACAGCGCCAAGTACGGCCGCTCTACGGGCGGTGTCATCAACCAGCTAGGCAAGCGTGGCACCAACGAGTGGCATTTTGGCGCGCAGGCCGTGTGGGAGCCGGACTCCCTGGCGAGTTCCACCGGCGATGTCTGGTTCCCGAACAAGACGCTGCCGGAAAATTACGGCTACACCAACCGAACCCAGCCCGGGACGCTCTATCGCAGCGGCAAAGACAATAATCAGACCCGTACCGTTTATAGCGCATACGCAGGCGGCCCCTTAATCGAAGACAAGCTTTTCATCTTTGTCGCTGGCGAAACCGATAAGACCGATGGCGTCACTACAAACGCTTGGACGAGCGCGATACAGGGCCAAAATAACTACGGGTACAGTTCTCCCAAGTTTTACGGAAAGCTGGACTGGAACATTAACGACTCCAATATTCTTGAATACACACGCATTCAGAACACGGACCGCCGTGGCGGCTATTACACCGCATTCAATTACAACGATTTAAGCACCGGCGGTGCAACCGGCATTTTCCCTGATACGTTTAAGATCACCGACAATTACGACATCTTCAAATATACCGGTTATCTCACCGATGATTTGACCTTTAACGCTACCTGGGGCCGTAGCACTGAGCACAACCGCCAGTTCAACCCCCATATCTCGGCGCTCCCGTTTCTGGACGGTGTCACAGAGCAAGATCCGGCAATCGTCGGCACCACGCCCATCCGCAACAACCAGGCTACCAATCGGGCGAAGGCGGACGATCCGATCAACAAAACCCGTAGCCTTCGCCTTGAGCTGGAATATCGACTGGGTAATCACGACCTAACCGCGGGCGTGGACAATATGTATTTCAACGCCTACGACGAGGGCGTTCGCACCACGGGTCCGGGCTACCAATGGATCTACGGGCGACAGGACAACCCCGCCGAAGGCATTAATCCGGAGCTCGGCGTCGGTGCGCCAGGCGGCCAGGGTTATTACGCACAGCGTCGAATCTTTTCCACGACCACCAGCATGGCGGTCGAACAGAAAGCCTATTATCTGGAAGACCGTTGGCAGGTCAGCGAAAATTGGCTGCTGACGCTCGGCATCCGTAACGACAAGTTCACTAACTTCAACAGTGAGCATGTCGCCTATGTGGACAGTGGCGACCAGTGGGCACCTCGCCTGGGCGCAAGCTGGGATGTGCTCGGTGACTCTTCGTTGAAGGTGTTTGCCAACCTCGGCCGCTACTATCTAGCACTGCCTAACAGCGTCGCGATTCGGGGTGCGTCGGCATCTACCTACACCGACGAGTACTTCACCTACACCGGTATCAATGCGAATGGCGAGCCGACGGGTCTTGGCGCTATCGGTCCCGGCCCTGTCTCGGGCAATGGCGAGTATGGCCAATCACCAGATCCCAACGCCTTTGCGCCAAGCGATCTGAAGTCGCAGTACCAGGACGAAATTATCCTGGGCTTTGAAAAGACATTGGGCGAGAGCTGGAATTCCGGCGCCAAGGTGACATATCGCAAGTTGCAGAGCGCGATCGATGACGTATGCGATCCGGGCAAGATGTCCGCGAAATTGGCTGCAAGCGGTGGCGATGTCAGTAGCGTCAGTATCCCGGGCTGCGTCATGTTCAATCCTGGACAGACCAATATTTACAATCTCGCCAACGTCGACGGATCAGGCTACACGCAGCTGCGCATGAGCCAGTCTGACTGGGGATTCACCGATAAGGCGCGTCGCAACTATGTCGCGGTTGATCTGTTCTTGGAGCATCCGTTCGACGAAAAATGGTATGGCCGCGTCGACTACACGTGGTCGCACAGCTACGGCAACACGGAAGGCCAGGTGAAGTCTGATATCGGTCAATCCGACGTTTCCAAGACTCAGGACTGGGATGCTGCCGCACTGATGTATTACGCCGGTGGTAGCCTGGCGAACGATCGTCGGCATCAGCTAAAGGCATTCGGTGCGTATCAGATCTCGCCGGAATGGATGGCATCGGCCACGGTGCGCGTCATGTCGGGCACGCCTATCTCATGCCTGGGCTACTTCGGATCCAACGAAGACAATCCGATCGGTTATGGCTCTGCCTACCATTACTGTGGGGGACAGGCATCGCCTCCGGGTGATGCTGGACGGACTCCCTGGATCAAGAATCTGGACCTCGGCATTACCTACAGGCCTTCTTTCGCCGACCACAAGTTGGCACTGGGCCTTCAGGTCTTCAACGTCTTGAACGACCGCTCGGTGAACCGTGTTGAAAGCCGCTACAACACCGCGCCTTACACCGTTCGTAACACCTACGGCATTGGCACGGACCCGTACAATTACAACACGCCGCGCTTTGTTCGCCTGACTGCAGCCTACGATTTCTAATCACAGGCACGGCACCGGAGCGCTGGAAGGCGTTTCCGGTTGCAGACAACGTGTTACAGAAGGCCCTGGTTTCCAGGGCCTTTTTATTAGTTCGCTTATGAAATGATCGGAGAGGTAAGCCGATCACCCACCCAAAATCACCCGTGCCGCATTATGCCCAGGCGCACCCGTCACACCTCCGCCGGGATGCGTCCCGGAGCCGCACAGATACAGCCCTGGCACCGCGCCGCGATACGCACCCTGGCCCAGGAGCGGGCGTGCGCTGAAAAGCTGATTGAGGCTGAGGGCGCCGTGGAAGATGTCGCCACCAACCAGGCCGAAGATGCGTTCCAGATCGAGCGGGCTGAGGATCTGCCGGCCCAGTACCGATGCGGCAAACCCGGGCGCATAGCGCTCGACCGTCGCGATCATCAGATCGGCCACCTCGTCGCGGCGGTCGTCCCACTGCCTGCCGTCGGGCAGTTGCGGTGCCACGTGCTGGCAGAACAGGCTGGCGACATGCTGGCCAGGTGGCGCAAGGGTGTCGTCCAGGGTGCTGGGAATAAGCAGTTCGACCACGGGTTCACGCGACCACCCGAAAGCGCGCGCGTCCTGCCAGGCGCGATCCATGTAGTCCAGGCTCGGTGCCAGGATGATGCCGGCAGTCAGATGATCGCCATCGCCGGGTAACGCAGTGAAGTCCGGCAGGCGCGAGAGCGCCACGTTCATGCGGAAGGTGCCCGACCCGCAGCGGTAATGCGCGATACGTTCGCGCGTTGGCGCAGACACGTCGTCTGGCCGCATCAGGCGCTGATACAGTAGTTTCGGATTGACATTGGCCACGACCGCGCGAGCGCGGATCGTTTCCCCGGCAGTCGTGACGACACCGGCCGCATGCCCCTGCTCTACCAGCACGTGCCCCACCGCGCAGCCGGTACGGATCTGCGCCCCGTGCTCGCTTGCGCTGGCGGCCATGGCCTGAGTGATCGCGCCCATGCCACCAATGGCGTGGCCCCACGCCCCCTTGACGCCGTTGCTCTGCCCGAACACGTGATGCAACAACACGTAGGCGGTGCCCGGCGTGTAGGGGCTGGCGTAATTGCCCACGATGCCGTCGAAGCCGAACAAGGCCTTGATCGGCGCGCTTTCGAACCAGCGCTCCAGATACTCGGCCGCTGAAATCGTAAACAGGTCCAACAGCTCCTGGCGCAATGTCAGCGGCAGGCCCTGCAACTGCAGCCCAAGCTTGCCTGCCCGCCATAGCTGCGGCAATGCCTGCAGCCAGCCGCCATCGGTGATATCAGGCGGTGGCTGCAATGCAAGCGCACGCAATACATCGGCCAATTGCTCCAACCGCGCCTCATAGGCGGGTAACGCCGCCGCATCCCGCGCTGAAAACTTGGCGACTTCCTGTGCCGTGCGCCCTGCACCGGCAAGCAGATAGTCACCGTTCGGCAGCGGCAAAAAGTTGTTGATACGGCGCGGCACCACACGCAGGCCATGGCGCTCCAGTGCCAGATCGGCGATGACCTTGGGCTGCAGCAACGACACCGTGTACGCCGCCACCGAATTGCGAAAACCCGGATGAAACTCCTCCGTCACCGCCGCGCCGCCAACCACCTCGCGCGCTTCTAACACCAGCACCCGTTTGCCAGCCTTGGCCAGATAAGCAGCGCACACCAACCCGTTGTGGCCGGCGCCGATGATCAGTGCATCCAGGGGTTCAGAGGCGATGGGCATGCGTTGGTATATAGCACCGCTTACCCGCGCCCACCATCTGGCAGCGGCAGCGTCTGAGCGCCTGCCCGCCGCTACCAACGCACCACCGCGCCAGCGCGTGCCACCGGCAAGACGACGAACGGCCGCTGCAACGTCGCGGCGGGCATTGCAGCAAGTGCCACGCTCAAGGATTCGAGGGTGAGCAGGCCGACACGTCCAGCCGACAGCTGGATGTTGTGTGATCGGCAGTGCCGCCGTTGCACTGCTGGCACTGGCCAGGTGACTCAAATGATGTTCGGCACCAGCGCGCCAAAAGCTGGCACCTCGCCCGGCCCTTTACACCCCGCACCCATGACCTTCGACACCATGCCATCCGGCCAGCGAGGCGTAGAGTGCCGGCCACGGCCCTGGCGACGGGGCTTCCCTTTGATGCTTCTGGAGTCCTTTGTGATTCGAACACCTCATTTATTGACGCTGACCCTGGCCGTGGCCACCGCCCTGAGCGGCTGCAAGAAGTCCGAAGACGCCGCGCCTGCGGCCCCGGCGGGCGACACCGCGGCCACCACCCCGGCGGCACCCAAGACGCTGACGCTGGACCAGAGCAAGCTGCCGGCAGTGAACCACTTCACCGTGGCCGACCTGGACCCCAACAGCAACGCCTGCACCGATCTGAACGCCTATGCCAATGCCAAGTTCCTGGCCGCCAATCCGGTGCCGAGCGACCGCACCAGTTGGGGCGCGTTCGAGATGCTCGACGAGCGCTCCAATGCGATCCAGCGGCAGTTGGTGGAACAGGCCGCAGCCGACAGCAAGGCCACCGGCGTGGAAAAGATCGTCGGCGACCTATGGTCGACCGGCATGGACGAAGCCAAGATCAACGCGCAGGGCATCGAGCCGCTGAAGCCGGAGCTGGCCGCCATCGACGCCATCAGCGACCAGGCCAAGCTGGTCGACTATCTGCGCAGCAGCGCGGCCAAGGGCAACAACGAACTTTTCAGCTTCGGTGCCCAAGCGGACTTCAAAAAGTCCAGCCAGAACATCGCCTATGCCATGCAGGGCGGCCTGGGCCTGCCGGACCCGGAGTACTACACCAGCCCCGCCAACAAGGCCAAGCTGGAGGCGTATCAGGCGCACGTGGCCAAGGTGCTGGAACTGTCCGGCGTGGCTGCGGCCGATGCCGCCGCGCAGGCCAAGCAAGTGGTGGCCTTCGAAACCCGCCTGGCCAAGGTCTCCAAGACCAGCACCCAGATGTCGCGCGACGCCTCGCTGGCCTATAACCCGATCTCCCCGGCCGAGGCCGACAAGCGGACCCCGAACTGGTCTTGGACCGAGTTCTTCAAGTCGCAGGGCGTGGCCACACCGGAGATGTTCTCGCTGGCGATCCCCGCCTTCCACCAGGAAGTGAGCAAGATGATCGCCGACACCGACCCGGCGATCTGGCGCGCGTACCTGCGCTTCCATACCGTCGATGGCGCTTCGCCGTTCCTGAGCCAGCCGTTCGTCGATGAGAGCTTTGCGTTCTACAACAAGACCATGCGCGGCCAGAAGGAAATCAAGCCGCGTTGGAAGCGCGTGCTGGCCACCATCAACGGCCAGGCCGGCGAAGCGCTGGGCCAGCTGTACGTCAAGGTAGCCTTCCCGGCCGATTCCAAGGCCAAGATGGAAACCTTGGTGACCAATCTGCGCACCGCGCTCAAGGCCCGCATCGAAAAGCTGGACTGGATGAGCCCGGAGACCAAGACCAAGGCCATCGCCAAGTGGGAAAGCTTCACGCCCAAGATCGGCTACCCGGAGAAGTGGCGTGAGTGGAACGGCCTGAGCACCGGCCTCGACAGCTACCTGGACAACGTGATGGCCGCGCGGGAGTTCAACTACAAGTGGAACCTGTCCAAGATCGGCAAGCCGGTGGACAAGACCGAATGGGGCATGAGTCCGCAGACGGTCAACGCCTACTACAACCCGCTGCAGAACGAGATCGTGTTCCCTGCCGCCATCCTGCAGCCGCCGTTCTTCGACCCCAATGCGCCGGAGGAAATGAACTACGGCGGCATCGGTGCAGTGATCGGCCATGAGATGACCCACGGCTACGACGACCAGGGCAGCCGCTTCGGTGCCGATGGCAACTTCATCCCCGATCCGGGCTGGTGGACGCAGAAGGATCTGGACGCGTTCAAGGCACGCACCGGCAAGCTGGTGGCGCAGTTCGACAGCTACCGCACGCCTGCCGGCGACAAGGTCAAGGGCGACCTGACGCTGAGCGAAAACATTGCGGATCTGGGCGGTCTCAATACCGCCTACGACGCGATGAAAACGGCCACTGCCGGCAAGGACGACCCCAAGACCGACGGCATCACCCGCGACCAGCGCTTCTTCCTCAACTGAGCCACGGTGTGGCGTCGCAACTTCACTCCGGAAGAACTGGTCGTGCGCCTGAAGACCGACCCGCATGCACCGGCGAACTTCCGCGCCATCGGCGCACCGTCGAACATGCCGGCATTCGCCGCCGCGTTCTCGTGCAAGGCGGGCGATGCGATGGTGCGTCAGGGCGACAAGCAGGTCGTGATCTGGTAATTGCGCAGTCGCTGTAAAACGACGGGCGGCCATCGAAAGATGGCCGCCCGTTTCTTTGTGCACACCGTATTTCCCGCGTCGTCTTCTCCATATCCACCAGCCGGCGCCAACAACCGAGGCAGGCCATGCTCCTGCAGTAGATGATCTTTCCTGCACGCACGCGTCGCCAGACACATGCCGACCAACGCGTACAACGCACATCCTGCCGCGATGCCATCGTTGCGCCCGGCCGCAAGCGTAGTCTGTACGCAAGAGCCGCAAACATCAGCCGCAATGCGGTGCGATCTGCAATCGCGCCTGCATGCAAGCCTCAACACAACTCAACGCACGTGCCCCTGGTGATGGGTCCGCTTATGCTCGGCGTTTATTCCAGACACTGGCGCCCGCCCATGTCACCCACCAAGACCTCCACGCTTGCCCTCGCCCTGCTGGTCGCCGTGACAGGTTGCCAACGCGAAGCGCACACCAGAACAACCGCGACCTCGGCACCTGCAGCGACGCCAGCGGCTGCGAAACCTGCGTTCGATATCGGCGAACTGGATACAGCCACCAGCGCGTGCCGGAACCTGGACGATTTCGTCAATGGCAGTTGGAAAAAAGCCAACCCCATCCCGGCCGACCGCACCAGTTGGGGGGTCTCCGACGTGCTCGTGGAGAACAGCCTGACCACCCAACGCCAGATCGCCGAAGACGCCGCAAAACAGGCCGACACCCAGACCAATCCTGTCGCCCACAAAATCGGCATGCTGTATGCCTCCGGCATGGATGAAGCGGCCATCGAAGCGGCCGGCGACCAACCGATCAAGCCACAGCTCGAGGCCATCGCCGCGCTGACCTCAGGCAAGGACGTTGCCGACTACATCACGCATCGTTTTGCCGAAGGCGATGCGCTGGTCTTCGACTTCGGCGCGCGTACCGACTTCAAACAAGCCGACAGACAGATCGGGTTCGCGCAGGAAGATGGACTGGGCCTGCCGACCAAGGAGTACTACACCTCCCCCGAATACGCGCCCATTCGCGAGGCGTATCTGGCTTATATCGCCAAATCCTTCGAGCTCACCGGCAGCACCGCCGACGCCGCCAAGACGCAGGCGAGCGAGGTCCTGGCGCTCGAAACGCGGCTGGCTGCCGCCTCGCTCACACGCACCGAGGCGCGCGCCCCCAAGAACCAGTATCACTTCGTCAGCACGGCCGAGGCCGACAAACTCACGCCGCACTTTTCATGGAGCAATTTCTTCGCTGTGCAAGGCATCGACAACGGTGCCGGCTTTTCCCTGTCGCAGCCGCGGTTCTTCGCTGAATTCGATCGTCAGCTGGCGAACGCGCCAATCGCACAATGGCAGGCGTATCTGCGCTTCCACACCATCGACGATGCGTCCAGGCAGCTCAGCAAGGTCTTCGTCGACAACAACTTCGCCTTCTACGGCAAAACGCTGTCCGAGCAACCCGAACAGCAGCCGCGTTGGAAACGCGTATTACGCACGGTCAACGGCGCGATGGGCGAAGGCTTGGGGCAGCTCTACGTCGCCAAGGTGTTCACGCCGGAAGCCAAACAGCGCGCCAGCGACTTGGTGGACAACGTGCGTGTTGCGCTCAAGGCGCGCATCGAAAACGTCGACTTGATGAGCCCGGAAACCAAAGCCAAGGCCATCGCCAAGTGGCAGACATTCCTGCCAAAAATCGGCTATCCCGACACCTGGCGCGACTGGTCGGGGCTGGAGATCGTGCCCGGCGCGTATTACCGCAACCTGCAGGCAGCAGCGAAATTCAATTATCACTACGACATCGCCCAGATCGGTAAGCCCACCGACCGCAGGCGCTGGCAGATGACGCCGCAGACCGTCAATGCGTATTACGACCCCAGCACCAATTCCATCAATTTCCCGGCCGGAATCCTGCAGCCGCCGTTCTTCGACGCCAGCGCGGACGACGCCTTGAACTACGGCGGCATTGGTGCGGTGATCGGGCACGAAGCCACCCACGGCTTCGACGATGAGGGCAGGCAGTTCGACGGCGCCGGAAACCATGTCGACTGGTGGACGCCGCAGGATCGCAAGGCCTTCGAGCAACGCGCCGAGCGACTGGTCAAACAGTTCGATGCCTACGTGCCGCTGCCCGACCACCCCACGGTGCACGTCAATGGCAAGCTCAGCCTGGGCGAAAACATCGCCGACCTGGGCGGCACCAACGTTGCCTACGATGCGTTGCAGGCAGATCTGCGCGCGCATCCGGAGCGGGCCGGCGCGATCGACGGGTACAGCCCGGATCAACGCTTTTTCCTGAATTACGCCCGCACTTGGCGTGGGCAGACACGTGAACAGCAGCAACTGGTCTACCTGGCCAGCGACCCCCATGCGCCAGACCAACCTGCGCGCCATTGCGCCGCCCTCGAACATGCCCTCCTTCGCCAAGGCATTTTCCTGCAAGGCCGGCGATGCGATGGTGCGGCCAGAAAAAGACCGCGTGGTGATCTGGTAAGACCGCACCGGCGGCGGCAAGCGCTTCCACTACGATGGCACCTGGCACCTGGTGGCACAGGCCCGCACGCGTGGGCCTGTCGCATTCATGCACGCAGCCGGCACCGAGCACGAACCGGCGCGCGCGCCTGCCTGCGCGGCACCTAGCCTTGCTAAACTCCGCCGACCTCAATCTGGCCACCCTTCTTCTCGATGCCCACCATTCGTCCGCTTGCCCTCGCTCTTGGCTTCAGCCTGATCTCGCTGCTGTCCGCCCCCGACGCCGACGCCGCTCGCAAGAAGAAGGCCGCAGCGCCCAAGGCTCCGGCCGTCTCGGCGGCCTGCACCAATTTCTACGACTACGCCAACGCCAGCTGGCTCAAGGCCAACCCCGTGCCGCAGGCCGGCGCCGTCACCGCGCTGGGTCAATTGTCCGAGCGCGCCCTGCAGCAGCAGCGCGAATTGCTCGATGCATCGATGAAGGCCCCGCAGGGCAACGTGCAAAAGCTGCTCGGCGATTTCTGGGCAAGCGGCCTGGACGAAGCGGCTGTCGAAAAGGACGGCTCCAACCCGATCGCCCCCCTGCTCTCGCGCATCGACGCGATCAAGAAGGCCAAGGATGTGCCCGCTTCCATCGCCGCGTTGCATCAGGTCGGTATTCCGGTCGGCTTCAATTTCGGCCCGGACGTGGATCTGAAAGCGCTCGATCGCCATATCGGTTACTTCATGCAGGGCGGTATGGGCCTGCCCGACCCGGCCTTCTACACCCGCACCGACGCCGACACCCAGGCGCTGATGGGCCGCTACCGTGCCTACGTCAAGCAGATCCTGGCGCTCACCGGCACCGCCGCCGACAAGCTCGACGCCGATGCCGCCTCGGTGCTGCAGATCGAAACCGCGCTGGCGCGTAGCGCGCAGTCGGTGCAGGGCATCAACAACCCGTTCAACAACTACGCACCGACCGCCACCAAGGAACTGAGCAAGCAGTACAAGAACCTGCGCCTGGCCGACTTCCTGGAAGCGCAGGGCGTCAAGGACGACCTGGTGTCGATGGCCGACCCGGCCATGTTCAAGCAGCTCGACAGCATGATCGTCAGCATCAAGCCGGACCAGTGGAAGGCCTACCTGCGCTGGCGCGTGGGCGATGCGATGGCGCCGTACCTGTCCAAGAGCTTCCACGATGCCGAATACCAGTTCCGCGGCCGTCTGCTGCGTGGCGATGCGGTGCCGCCGCAGCGTTGGCAGCAGGTGCTGGACGCCATCAACGTGGCCGCCGGCCCGATGCTCGGCCGCGAATACGTGGCACGCTACCTGAGCAGCGACACCCGCCGCCAGGCCGAAACCATCGCCGACCAAGTGCGCGATGCGCAGCTGGCCGCGCTGGAGCGCAGCGGTTGGGGCAACGGCGAGGTGGTGGCCGAAGCCAAGGCCAAGCTGGCCGCGATGAAGATCGAAGTCGGCGCGCCGCGACGCGACCTGGATTACACCGTGCAGCCGATGGGGCGCGGCAGCTTCGGCGGCAATATGCTGATCGCCTCGACCTGGCGCCATCACGAAGAGATGAAGCGCATCGGCAAGGGCAACGCCGACCGTCGCTGGGACGTGCTGCCGCAGCAGCCGGCGGTGGCCTACGACATCGCGCAGAACCGCCTGATCGTCACTGCCGCCGTGTTGCAGGCACCGGTGTTGACCACCGGCGGTACCCAGGCCGCGCAGTACGGTGCCTACGGTGCGCTGGTCGCACACGAGATCACCCGTGCGATCGATGCCAAGGGCTCGCTGGTCGATGCCAAGGGCGAATTGCGCAGCTGGTGGACACCGGCCGAAAAGGCGAGTTGGACGATGCTGACCAACAAGGTCGCCACGCAGTTCTCGGCCTACCCTTACCCAGGCGTGCCCAACGCCAAGGTCAATGGTGCGCAGACCGCCGAAGAGAATCTGGCCGACCTGGCCGGCGTCGAATTGGCCTGGCAGGCGTTCAGCAAGGCGCAGCCGGCAGCCACCGAGGCCGACAAGCAGGCCTTCTTCACCGCATGGGCCGGGCTGTGGGCACAGCAGTTGTCGCCCAACGAAGCGGTACAGCGCGCAAGCGCCGACATCCGCGCACCGGGCCAGTGGCGCACCAACGGCCCGCTCTCGAACCTGCCCGAGTTCGGTGCAGCGTTCAGCTGCAAGGCCGGCCAGCCGATGCAGCGCGTGGATGCAGACCAGATCGAACTCTGGCGCTGATTTTCGCCAAGGTTAGACAATTAAAAAGAGCGCGGATTCCGCGCTCTTTTTTTGTCTCTGTGGCATTGGCGGGATGGCGTGTCGTCTGCGCTCCATGCCGACTTCGGCCTCAGCCACCCTTCCGGTCGCGGTTCTGGCGGCGACAAGGGAATCCCGGCAACGCCCACCGCGGCCACGGCCGCTACTACGGATCACGCCGACAACGCAGCATCGCCCGACTCAACGCACCACGCGCAACGGCGGCTTGCGCTTGCCACCGCCCTTCCTTCCGCCGCTGCCGCCGAATGGCGACTGGCCGCGCCAGTAGCGGATCATCAGCCAGCCGAACAGCATGCCGCCCAGATGTGCGAAGTGGGCCACGCCAGGCTGCCAACCGGTCGCCCCGAGCAATAACTCGATCGCGCCGAACACGATCACGAAGGTGCGCGCCTTCATTGGAATCGGCGGGAACAGCAGCATCACGCGCTGATTGGGGAACAGCATTCCGTACGCCAGCAGCAAACCGAACACGCCGCCCGATGCGCCTACCACCGGCGCACCGCTTTGTGTGAACCAGGCCATCAACAGCTGGCACAGGCCGGCGCCGGCGACGCACACAAGATAGTAGGTCAGAAAGCGCTTCTGGCCCCAGGTCTGTTCCAACGGCGCGCCAAACATGAAGAGCGCCAGCATGTTGAAAAACAGATGGTTGAAGCCACCATGCAGGAACGCGTACGTCAGCAGCTGCCACGGCATGAAGCTGGCGCCCGGCGAAAACGCATCGAAGCCGTTGGACAGCGGCCACAACATCAGCCACGACAACACGCTGTCCGATGGCAACACGCCGGCGCCCAGGTCGCCTACCGCCCATTGCAGCAGGAACAAGCCGATGTTGGCGATCAGTAATGCTTTGGTGATGGGCGGCAGTTGAGGCATGGCGGCATCCTTCGGAATGCTGCCGATGATAACGGCAGGCTTATGAAGGCACCCACACGGCCGCATCCAGCCGCTGCGCGGCGCTGGCCCGGCGCACACGGCCCCGTTCCACCTGGACGCCCTCCGCGCGCAGGCGCTGGCATTGCTCGCGGTAGCCTGCCGAGCCTTCGGGCAAGGCAATCCGGCCATCGCTGCGCACTACGCGGTGCCAGGGCAGCGCGGATCGTCGTTGCCGCTGAGCACGCGTGCCACCAGCCGCGCACGGCCCGGCAGGCCGGCGCGCCGGGCAACGTCCCCATAACCGGCCACCTCGCCCACGGCAATCGCGCGGACCACCTGGAGAATCCGCAGCCGCGCCTGCTCGCCGGACAGTGCCTCACCCTTGGAGGCGGCACGCACAGGCACGCTGGCAGTGCCGCGCGCGGTTGGATGGCGAGATCTGGACATCGCGCAAGCATGCCAGCTGACGGAGCTACATGTGCGCGTGCGGATCGCCCTGCACGCGAAGAGAAAGTTGCAAGTCCCTCTCCCCACGGGAGAGGGATTGGGGTGAGGGTACGGGCGCAGCAAGCAAACCGCTCAGGCAACGCAATACGTCGTCATTCGCCCCGATCAGAGTACAAAAAGCTTTGAACATCAGATCGAGTTGGATCAACGAGTCGCTTGTGCTGAGGCCTCCCCCGATGGCAGAGGCTTCAATCCTTATCCCTCCGGGACACTGCCCCTTCATGGGAGAGAAGGGGGCGCGCAGCGCCGGATGCGGGTACGGCTGCCACTGGAGATTGCAGTCGGGCGTTGATCGCGGCATCGCCTTATGCGCCGCCACACGACAAGCAACCATCGATAGCGACGGCGACGCCACCGCGCCACCCCATCCCTCAATGCATCAACACAATCTCTTCAGACGAGGTCGGATGAATCGCCACGGTTTCGTCGAAGTCCCGCTTGGTCGCGCCCATCTTCACCGCCAGTGCGAAGCCTTGCAGCATTTCGTCGGCGCTCTCACCCAGCAGATGCACGCCGACCACCCGCTCTTCTTCGCCCACGCACACCAGTTTGAACAGGCTGCGCTGCGGCGCGTCGGCCAGTGCGTGCAGCATCGGGCGGAAATTGCTGCGGTACACCCGCACAGCGCCGTTGTACCGCGCACGCGCCTGTTCTTCGGTGAGCCCGACATTGCCAAGCGGCGGGTGCGAAAACACCACGCTGGGCACGTTTTCGTAGTCCATGCGCGCATCCGGTTGGTGACCGAACAGGCGGTCCATCAGCTTGCGCCCCGCCGCAATCGCCACCGGCGTCAGTCCGACCTTGCCGCTCACATCGCCGATTGCGTGAATATTCGGCACGTTGGTGGTCTGCCCGTCGTCCACCACCACTTCGCCCTTGTCGCCAAGCGCAACGCCCACGGTGTCCAGACCCAGCCCGGCGGTATTGGCGCGGCGGCCCACCGCGAAAAACACCTTATCGAAGACGTCGTTGCCTTGCTCGCGCGGATGCACGGAATGCCCATGCACGCGCAGCGCACCTTGCATATCACGCTCCAATGCGGTCGTGTTGAAACCGAAGTGCAGCCGCACGCCCAGATGGCGTAGGTTGTCTGCCAACTGCAAAGTCAGTTCCGCATCGAAGCGTTCCAGCAAGCGCTCGCCCTGCACGAACAGATGCACGCGGCTGCCCAAGGCCTGCAGCAGCCCGGCGATTTCCACCGCGATATAGCCACCGCCGATAATCGCGACCTGCTCAGGCGCATGGCAGAGATTGAAGAAATCGTCGGAAACTTCGCCATGTTCTGCGCCCTCCACGTCCGGGCGTAATGGGTGTGCGCCGGTGGCGATCACGATATGGCCAGCGGTCACCGGCACGCCGTCGCTGCCCATGACGGTATGGCGGTCCTGCACTACGCCGCGCTGCGGAATCAACACCACACCATCGTCGTTGAGGCGGCGTCGGTAACTGGCATGGATGTTGGCGATGTATCCCTGCCGATGCGTGACCAGCTCCTGCCAGGCCAAGGTCGGGCGCGGCACATCGAATCCCAACGCACTGGCCAACTCGACCTTGCCGGCCAGATCGGCTGCCAGCCACATCGCCTTCTTCGGCACGCAACCGAGATTGACGCAGGTGCCTCCCAATTCGTTGGGCTCCATGATCGCCACGCGCGCGCCATGTTTTGCTGCGCGAAATCCCGCCGCAAGCCCCCCGGAGCCGCCCCCCAGAATCACCACGTCGTAGTCGTATGGCGCACTCATGCGAAACGCTCCGCCCGGTAAGGATGTGGGTCCAGCGCGGGTGCGCGGCCCGTGATCAGGTCGGCCATCAATTGTCCGCTTGCAGTGCTCATGCTGATGCCGAGCATGCCATGCCCGGCTGCGAGCCAGACGTGAGGATGGCCGGGCACCACGCCCAGGACCGGCACATCGTCCCAGGTCATCGGCCGCCATCCGTACCAGCGCTCGATCACCGCAGGCCCGCATGGCGCCTGCAGATAGTCGGCCGCTGCACGCTCCAACGCAGCCAGGCGTGTGGCATTGAGCTGCGTATCGCGCCCGGAAAATTCCATCGTGCTACCGATGCGCAGGCGGTCACGCCACGGCACCACGAACACCCAACGGTCCTTCAACACCACCGGGCGGCGCGGCATCAGATGCGGCGCGCTGTAGGTAATCGAATAACCCTTGCCGGCCTGCACCGGCAAGCGCAAACCAAGTTGCGCCGCCAGCACCGGCGACCATGGCCCGGTTGCGATCACCACCTCGCGCGCATGGCGCTTGCCGTGCTCTGTCTGCACACAGCTGCCAGCTCCATCGGGCACGATCGCCTGCACGCGGCAGTGCGCATCGATCACCACGCCACGTGCGCGCAGCACTCTCGCAAGCTCTGCGGTGTATTGCTCCGGGCGCAGATGCGCATCGCCGGGGAAGTGGATCGCGCCGGCGATCCCATCGCGAAATGCGGGATCCTGGCGTACATAGTCCGCACCATCGATGACCTCGGCCCGGATACCCCACTGCGCCAGCAGCGCGCATTCGTCGCGGTATTGCGCAAAGCGGCGCGCATCGCCGAACACGTAATCCAGCCCGTCGTTGCGAAACTCGCACTCCAACCCGTACCGCGCCACCCACACGTCGAAACGCTGCCGCGCATCGTGCAACAGCGCCGCGCGCGCCTGCGCACTGGACTGCCAATCGCGCGCATTGCAGCGCCGTGCGAAGTGCAGCAGCCAGCGCCATAACCCCGGATCCAGACGTGGCGGGATATACAACGGCGCATCCGGGGTGAACATCCATTTCAGTGCCTGCGCAATCATGCCGGGCGCCGCCAGCGGCGGTGCGTGGCTCGGCGTGATGGTGCCGCAATTGCCGTAGGAGGTCGCCGCACCGGGCGCACTGGCATCGAGCACACACACCTGCCGGCCCGCTTCGACAAGTGCCAGCGCGGTGGCCAGGCCAATCGCGCCCGCGCCGATCACCAACACATCATCGCCGCTGCCGTGCATGCAGGCGCTACCCGGCGCGCCCAGTGCCACACCACATCGGCGGCACCTGCAGATAGGTCACGCTGCGCCATAGCCATTCCATCGGCCCGAAGCGGAACCAGTGCAGCCAGCATCGGCTCAGCAGCACCTGCAGCGCGAACAGCACCAGCGCAAACGGCAATTGCCACACCCGCGGCAGCTGTTCGAAATAGCCCAGTCCGTAGCCATAGAAGATGCCGGTGCAGACCAGCGATTGCAGCAGGTAGTTGCTCAATGCCATCCGCCCCGCTGGCGCAAGCCATGCCAGACGCGGTGCCAAGCGCACCACCCATGCGGCATAGCCCAGGCACATCAATGGCCCTGCAATCAGCGACAGCGCGAAGGCGCCGGACAGGCGCAGGTCCAGACGCGCCGGATCGATCCACGGCTCCAATGCGTAACTTGCCAGCATCACGCCCAGCCCCAACGGCAACACGACATAGCGCAACGTGGCAAACACGCGTGGGAAGCGCTCGGGCGTGGCGATCGCACCGCTGCGCACGAACCAACCACCGAGCAGGAACATGCCGAGCATGGCCGGGCCGTTGATGCTCAGACCGGTCATCGCTTCCTGAAAGTCATGCCAGCGCTGCACTGTCGCTTGCAGGTAAGTGCCGCTGCCGAATGCGGCGCGCTGCGCCTGCACGTTCGCCAGCGCCTGCTGCGCGGCGTCGGCCATCGCCGCTTTCCATTGCACCATCGCATCGGGATCAGTCTGCGCCAACTCGCCTGCCACCCTGTACAGCAGGGTCAGCCCGGGTGCACACAGATATACCAACGCAGCAAACCATGGCAGCGTCACCGTCGGCACATTGCGCGCACTCAGCAGCAGCAACGCCAGCAGGGCATAGGTCACCAGAATATCGCCGGACCACACCAGCAATGCGTGGGCTAGCCCGATCGCCAACAGCCCGAGGGTGCGGCGCAGATACAGGCCAAAGAACGCGCGCCCGGCGCGCTGCGCCATCACCGCAAAGCCCATGCCGAACAACAGCGAAAACAGCGTGTAGAACTTGCCTTGCACGAACACGTAGACCAACGCATCGGCGACCCGGTCGGCGCCATGCCAATGCGGCTCCACGCCAGTCATGGCCAGATCGAGCGGCCCGACGAAGGCTTCCATGTTCATCAGCAGGATGCCCAGCAGCGCCACGCCGCGCAGGATATCCAGCACGACGATGCGCTCGGTCGCAGCAGTGGGGAGCAGCACGTTGTGGGAGGTCATCTCGGCTCAGCCAACCAAATGCAGCGGCACGCACCGCAGAATGCAGACGACCCGCCGATGGGGCGGGCCGTCTGCAACAGCAATTATGCACGCACCGCGGCAAACCGCAGGCATGGGCCGATGTGCGCGTGAAGCGCCTGCACCTCAGCAGCGCCGGATGGCCGGCCTGCATCAGTGACGCGCATGTGTCCCACCCGTCCAACCGCCACGCGAGCGCGTGCTTGCCTAAGGCAACGCTGATCAAGCCCCGTTCCCGCGTTTCGCGGGAGGTTGGATGCACATAGACGATGGGGCGCGTAGATCGCTTTGCCCATTCAGGGCAATCCCGGTGATCGAGGCCTCTGTTGGGAGGCCTCTGTGCTTCATGTGGGCAACCTTGCGCGCG
>NZ_JFAQ01000121.1 GCF_001304695.1 Xanthomonas axonopodis | reverse complement strand
TCAACGCGACCGATGTGTCTCGCAGTGTCGTCCGGCCGCGTTGATCAGACCTTTCCTAGATTACCGGTGCAGTGCTGCCACAACGCGCGGCCATAACCGCCCGGCAAGCCTCAGCGTGGAGGCTTGGGCTTGCTTGTCTGGGTGGTCGTGCTGCTAGCGTCGGCCGGCTGCGCGGTCGCTGCGCTTGCGCCAGGCTTGCCGGCCATCATGCGATCGCGCGCGGCCTTGAACGGGTTGCCGGGGTACCAGTTGGGCCAACGTTCGCCAGCGGCCACCTCCTTGCCCACGCCATACACCAACTGCAGGTCTTCGATGGTGCCATCGAGCTTCCAGGTGGCGGCGTCGTATTCGTCGCCAGGCGCGTGATAACGATGGCGTCCGTAGTCCTCGGCTGCGGCACGTCCGGCGGCAGTGCCGCCCTCGCGCAGGTCTTCGCCGCCATCGGCATACAACGCCGGCACGCCGGCCTTGGCGAAGTTGAAGTGATCCGAACGGAAGTACGAGCCACTTTGCGGGGTGGCTTCTGCGTGCAGGGTGCGCCCCTGCATTGCGGCGAGCGGCTTGAGGATGTCCTCCAGCTCCGAGCTGCCCATGCCCACCACGGTGACATCGCGGGCGCGCCCGGCCACCGACATCGCGTCCAGATTGATCACCGCCGCAATCTTGTCCAGCGGGAAGCTCGGGTTGGCCACGTAGTACTTGGAACCGAGCAAACCGGATTCTTCCAGCGTCACCGCCAGAAACACCACCGAGCGCGCCGGCTTGGGGTCCTGGTGCGCGAACGCATCGGCAAGTTCCAGGATGCCGGCCACACCGGTCGCGTTGTCCACCGCGCCGTTGTAGATGTTGTCGCCGCTTTCGCCCGGATGCTTGCCCAGGTGATCCCAGTGCGCCATGTACAGCACCGCCTCGTCGGCGTGGCTGGTGCCCGGCAGCACGCCGACCACGTTGCGCGAGGTCTTGGCCGCGATGGTGCTCTTCAGTTCCACCGACCAGCTGGCCTTCAACGGCACCGGCTTGAAGCCGCGCTTGCTGGCGTCCTTGTAGGCCTGCGCCAGGTCCAGCCCGGCATCGGCAAACAATTGCTTGGCGGTTTCGGTACTGATCCAGCCCTGTACCGGCAGGCGCGGGGCGGGATCGTCCTTGGCCGGCAGATCGTATTGCGGGCCGGCCCAGGAATGTTTCACCACGTCCCAGCCGTAGCTGGCGCCGGGTGTGTCGTGCACGATCAATGCGGCGGCCGCGCCCTTGCGTGCGGCTTCTTCGAACTTGTAGGTCCAGCGCCCGTAGTAGGTCATGCGCTTGCCGTCGAACAGCTTGGCATCGCCGGTGTGGAAGCCGGGGTCGTTGACGAACATCACCACCGTCTTGCCTTTCCAGTCCTGGCCGGCGTAATCGTTCCATTGCTGCTCGGGCGCATCCACGCCGTAGCCGACGAACACCAGCTCGCTGTTGTCCAGCTTGACCTCCGGCTGGCCGGTGCGGGTGCCGACCACGATGTCGGTGCCGAAGGCGAGGGTGCGGGTTTGCTCGCCGCTGCGCAGGCTCGGTGCGGTGGATGCATCGGCGGTGGTTTCCACCATCGGCACCTCCTGGAACCAGCTGTCGCCATTGCCCGGCTGCAGCCCGATGCGCTGCATCTGGTCGCGAATGTAGGTCACGGTCTTTTCTTCGCCCGGCGTGCCCGGGCCGCGGCCTTCGAAGTCGTCCGACGCCAGTGTCTTGACCAGTTCGGCGAAGTCGCCGGTGGTCATGTCCGGGGAGAAGGTGTGGCGGCTGACCGGCGCGCTGGGCGCACTATCGGGTGGCGTCTGCGCGGCAGGCGCGCTGGGCGCATCGGCGGGTTCGCGTTTGCAGCCGGCCAGGGCCAGCGTCGCGACCAGGCACAACAGGATCTTGCGGGGCATCGGAACTCCTCGTGCGGCGGAATTCCGATCTTAGAGCGTGCGCCGCATGGTGAGGTGAGCGCGCGGCTGCGTGTGCTGTTGCAGCCAGATGGCAGGCCGGGTAGGGCGCCTGGAGCAGGCGCCCTGGGTCCGGCGCTCGCACCGGCAGGTGCGTGCTGCGTCGATCAGTCCTTCGGCGCCACGTCGCTGTCGAAGCTGCGCGCGGTGGCGCCGCTCACCGCGCCGATCTTGGCGCTGCGATGCACGTACAGGTTGACCTCGCGCTCGAAGTGCAACGGCCCATCGACCACCGCATCCGGGCCGATCACCACACGCGGCTTGCGCGAGGGCTGGAACGAAAAACCGAAGCTCGGCTTGCTCACATCGATGCCGCCGCGCACATGCGAGCCCACCCCGACCGTGATATCGCCATTGACCGTCTCGATGCCCTTGCCGAGCTCGGTCCCCACCAGCCCAATGCTGCCGTTGACCGTTTCCAGCCCGCCGGACACCGTCACTTTCTGGCCCAGCGTGATCGAGCCGTTGACCGTTTCCACGCCACCGGTGCGCGCGTTGTCGCCGATGCGGATGCCGCCATTGACGGTTTCCACGTTCTTGGTTTGCGCGCCGGCACCGATCTCGATGGAGCCGTTGACCGTTTCCAGGGCGCCATAGGTCTTGCCGGCATCTGCGCTGATCCTGCCGTTGACCTTGCTGACGTTCTCGTCGGCCCAGGCGCTCGTGCAGACCAGGGTCAGTGCCAGGAGAAGAATTTGGGGCTTCATGCTGAACCTCGCGCGGCGGCGGTTGTCTGGGGCGTGGCGGCGATCACATCATGCTTGGCTACAATCGCGCACCTGCCTGAAGTCACTGGATCTTTCGTTGCCCCCTTCGTCCGCACCGCTGCCGCGCCTGCCGCTCGCTCCCGCCACCGGCCGTGGACGGATGTGGCTGGCGGCGGGTGTGCTGGCCTGCACCTTGCTGGGCAGCGTGGGTGCAAGCGCGCAGAGCCAGCGCGAGACCGAGCGCAAACTGCAGCAGCTGCGCGATGAGCTCAAGACCATCAGCGCCGATCGGCGCGAGCTGGAAGGCAAGCGCGGCACCGCCGCGCAACAGTTGCGCCAGGCCGACGAGAAAGTGGCCAAGACCGCACGCGCCTTGAGCGAGACCGAAGCGGCGATGCGCGCGCAGGAACAGCATCTGTCCACCCTGCAACAGGAACGCGCGCAGTTGCAGCGCGGTCTGCAGAGCCAGCGCGCGCAGCTGGCGGCATTGTTGCGCGCTGCCGATCAGGTGGGCCGCAATGCACCGTTGAAGGTACTGCTGTCGCAGGACACGGTAGGCGATGCCACGCGCATGCTGGCCGATCACCGCTATGTGCAAAACGCGCGTGCGCAGCGCATCCACGCCCTGACCACGCAACTGGATGCCCTGGCGAAAGTGGAACAGGACATCGCCACCCGGCGCCAGGCGCTGGATGCCGCGCGTGCGCAGCAAAAGGCGCAGGCGGCCACGTTGCAGAAAGATCGCTCGCAACAGGCGGCCACCGTCGCGCAACTGGACGACCGCTACAAACAGCGCGCCGAGCGCGAAAAGGCGATCGGCCAGGACGCCAAAGCGCTGGAACAACTGCTCGCCAATCTGCGCGCGGCTGCCGCCAAGGCCGAAGCCGAACGGCGCGCGGCCGCCAAACGCGCCGCCGCCGAAGCCGCCGCGCAGGCAAAACGCAGCAAGACCGAGCGCTCCGATCGCCCCGGCAAGATGCCCCCCAAGGTGGTCGCCAGCGCACCGGCCCCGAAAGTCGGTGGGCTCAGCTGGCCGGTGGCGGGCAATCTGCTGGCGCGCTTCAATGCCACCTTGCCCGATGGTCACACCAGCAAGGGCGTGCTGATCGGCGCGCCCAAGGGCACCACCGTGACTGCAGTGGCCGATGGCACGGTGGTGTTTTCCGACTGGATGACCGGCTACGGCATGATCCTGATCGTGGACCACGGCAACGGCTACATGAGCCTGTACGCGCATAACGACACCTTGTTGCGCGATGCCGGCGCATCGATCAAACGTGGCGACGCGGTAGCCAAGGTCGGCAGTTCGGGCGGGCAGGGCGTGCCGGCGCTGTACTTCGAATTGCGACGCAACGGGCAGCCGGTGGATCCATCGAGCTGGCTGCAACGCCGCTGAGCGGCGCGCCGCCGGGATTCAACGCGGATTTACCGCTGCTTCGCGCATAATCCGGTCAGCTCCGCGCTGCGGGGCGCCTTATCTCTTTGTCGGAGTGCTTCATGCGCGTAGCCGTCCTGTCCGTTGCCCTGTCGCTGGCCCTGTTCGCGTCGCCTGGTTGGGCGCAGAAGGCCGGCCCCGCCGCCGCCCAGGCCAGCGCGGACGATCCGGAAGCCAATGAAGCCGCTGTGTCCAAGGTGCCGCTGGATGAGATCCGCCGTTTCGTGGCGGTGTACAACGCGGTCAAGCAGGCCTACGTCGACCCGGTCGAAGACAAGAAGCTGATGCACGCCGCCGTGCGCGGGCTGCTCTCTGACCTGGACCCGCACAGCACCTATTTCGACAAGGAAGACGCCGAAGCCTTCGACGAACAGGCCACCGGTGCCTACGACGGCATCGGCGTGGAATTGCTGCAACAGCAGGACAACACGCTGAAGGTCATCGCGCCGATCGACGACACCCCGGCTGCGCGCGCCGGTATCCGCGCCGGCGACGTGATCGTGGCCATCGACGGCAAGCCGATCGATGCCAGCAAGGCGATGGAGCCGCTGCGCGGGGAATCCGGCAGCAAGGTCGTGTTGACCATCATGCGCGACAAGACGCCCAAGCCGTTCGATGTGACCCTGCAGCGCGAAACCATCCGCGTGGCCAGCGTGCGCAGCAAGCTGCTGGAGCCGGGCTATGGCTACATCCGTATCAGCACCTTCCAGGCCGACACCGGTGCCGACTTCCAGAAAAACCTCAAGCAGCTGCAGGCCGGCGGCAAGTTGCGCGGTCTGGTGCTGGATCTGCGCAGCAACCCCGGCGGTCTGCTGACCTCGGCGGTACAGGTGGCCGACGATCTGCTGGACAAGGGCAATATCGTCAGCACGCGCGGGCGCATCTCCATCAGCGATGCCAAGTTCGACGCCACCCCGGGCGATCTGCTCAATGGCGCACCGGTCGTGGTGCTGGTGGACGCCGGTTCGGCCAGTGCGTCGGAAGTGCTGGCCGGCGCGCTGCGCGACAACAAGCGCGCACGCATCATCGGCAGCCGCACCTTCGGCAAGGGCTCGGTGCAGACCGTGCTGCCGCTGGACAACGGCGACTCGGTCAAGCTCACCACCGCGCGCTATTACACGCCCAGCGGCAAGTCGATCCAGGCCAGCGGCATCGTGCCGGACGTACTGCTCACCCCCGAACCGCAGCCGGGCGATGCCGATGTGCCGGCCAGCCTGACCGACTACAGCGAAGCCACCCTGCCGGGCCACCTGCGCGGCGACGACGAAGGCGAAGAGGGCTACAGCGCCGGCGACGTGTTGCCGGGCGACGGCCCGATCGCCGAGGCCCTGGCCGAACTCAAGCAACCCGGCTCCGCCGCCAAGGCGCAAGCCGCGCGCAAGGCCAGGGCGCAGGCAGCGCAGAAGGCGAAGGCCGCCAGCAAGGCCAGTGTCGAGCCCAAGCCGGCGGCAGCGCGCCCGGCGACCACGGACAAAGCCAAATCGGCCGAACCGGCAGGCAAGGCCAAGCCGGCCACTGCACCCGCAGCGCCGGCCGAACCGGTGCAGCCGACGCCGCCAGCAAACAAGCCAATGTCCACCGAACCGGCGCACTAAGAGCGGCCAATGCAACATCGCGGCCCGTCGTCAGGTGGGTTTGGTCGTCTCCCAGGGATTGGCGTGGGCGTGGTGGATGCGGCACCCAACATCAATCGCCGCTCACCTGGCAGCAGCGCGCGCGGCTGGTCGGTTGTTTCAAGGCCGCGCCAACCCAGCGGGGAATCACACCCGCTGCGTTGTTGCCAACACCTCAGGATTGACCAGGTTGCGCGGTGTGCCCGCGGCAAACGCCAGCACATTGTCGAATGCTGCGCCGAAGTACAGCGCGTAGCTGTCGCGTTCCACGTAGCCCAGATGCGGTGTCGCCAACACACGTGCATGCCGCAGCAGCGGATCGCGCGGGTCCAGCACCGGCTCGTGCTCGAACACATCCAGCCCCGCCTGCGCTGGCCGGCCCGCGTCCAACGCAGCGAGCAAGGCGCCCGGGGCGATCAACTCGGCGCGGCTGGTGTTGACCAGCAACGCGTCGTCGCGCATGCGCGCCAGATCCTGTGCGGTGACGTCGTGCCGTGTCTGCGCAGTCAGGCGCCGATGCAGCGACAGCACGTCGCTGCATTCGAACAGTTCCTCGCGGCTGGCCGCGATCGCGAACCCATCGCGCGCTGCCTGCGCACAGGATGCCGGCCCGCCCCACACCAACACCTGCATGCCGAACGCGCGCCCGATGCCGGCCACGCGTTGGCCAATCCGCCCATAGCTCCAGATTCCCAGCGTGCGCCCGTGCAGCACACGTCCCAGCCCCGGATCACCGAGCGCCTGCCAGCGGCCCTGCTGCAAGGCATGCTGGTAGTCGGTCAGCCGACGGCTGGCCGACAGGATCAGCGCCCAGGTCAGCTCGGCCGGCGCCACCGGCGAGCCGACGCCTTCGGCCACCGCCACACCCAATGCGGTGCACGCCGCCACATCCACATGCGCGCCGACGCGCCCGGTCTGGCTGATCAGTTTCAGCCGCGGCAGCCGTTGCAGCAGCGCCGCATCCACCCGCGTGCGTTCGCGGAACAGCCCAATGCGTCGGCGTCGGCCAGACGTGCGGCGCGCGCATCGAGTTCCGCATCCAACGCACCCAGCACCTGCACCTGGTGGCCCTGCATCTGCTGCAGGCAGGGCAGCTGCGCGACGGCGCCCTGGTAGTCGTCGGGCACCACGATGCGCATCAGCGTGGCTTGATCGGCGAGGGGAACGGGGTGACCACCTTATCGCCGGTGGTGGCATCGTGAATCACCGACTGGCCTTTTTTCTCGACTTCTTCGATCCGCACGATGCTCTGCATCGGCAGGTGCAAGGTCTTGGTATTGCCGAATTCCTCGCGCAGGCGTTCTTCGGTGGGGTCCACCACCAGCACGTCGTGCACGTCGAACACCAGCTCGCCGATCTGGTTGAAGCCCCACAGATGGCTGCCGGTGACCTCACGCGCGTAGAGCTCGTACACCTTGCCGTGATTGAGGAAGGTGACTTTGTACAGAGACTTGGACATGTCGCGATTATAGGCGCGCGCCTGGGCAGCGACGCGCGCAGCATCGTGCCGGTACCTCGGCCGCACGGGTTGCTGCCTGCCGCTACGGCCGATGTGCTGCGCGCCTCAGAAGCCGTGGCGCTTGCGCAGCCGCCGCGCGATCGCCGCGCGCACGTACAGACCGTACACGATGCCGAACACGAAGCCGGCGATATGCGCCGACCACGCCACCATGCCGAACGCCGGGCCGATATAGGCGAACACCACCTGCAGCAGCGCCCAGGCGCCGATCAACAACGGCGCCGGCACACGGATGAATTCCAGAAACACGCCCAGCGGCAGCACCACGCCCAGCTTGGCGCCCGGAAACAGCGCCAGGTACGTGCCGATCAACGCAGACACCGCACCCGAGGCGCCGATGATCACCCGGTCCGGCGTGCCGATGGCAAAGATCGCCGCCAGGTTGGAGGCCGCGCCGCCGACCAGAAACAGCAGCAACAACCGCCACGGACCCAGGATGCGTTCGGCCGGCAGCCCGAAGATCAGCAGGAACACCAGGTTGCCGAGCAGATGCGACCAGTCCGCGTGCAGGAACAGCGCCGTAAACAGCCGCAGCACGCTGCCGTCGCGCAAGGTGGCCCACCACCAGTCGCCCAGATTGGAGACCCCGCTGGAGAGCGCGCCCCAGTCCAGCCACAACGTATTGCGCGCCTCGCCGGGCCGGCTGATCGACCACAGATACGCCAGCCACACCGTGGCAAACAGCAACGGCACCGCCCAGCGCAGGGTGGGTTTCTTGCGGGAAGGGAGAGAGACGAACATCGGACGGGGACAATAGCCGGTCCACGCTGCTGAACCCAACCCTAACCTGACGGCACGTTCAGCGCGGGCCTCGTTATTGTTCGGTTAATCGTCATGGGTATACTGCGTACGGCGTCGTATGTCGGGGGGGGGGGGTCTCCGGCGCGCTCCGGACACTGGATTGGTGCTGGACGCGGGCGCTGAATCGACCATTGCAGTCCTTATCCGGAGAGCTACAACTTATGTCTACCGCTTCCACTCTCAGCCGCGCCACCCTGTTGGCCGTCGGTATCGCTGGCGTGCTGGCCGTTGGTCAGGCGCACGGCGCCGCGTTCCAGCTGAAGGAAAACAGCGCCAAGGGCCTCGGCCGCGCGTTCGCAGGTTCGGGCAGCGCCCCGGATGATGCCTCCATCATCGCCAACAACCCGGCCGGCATGCGCCAGCTGGACGGTCGCCTGTTCCAGGCCGACGTCAGCGCCATCAGCTTCTCGGCCAAGTTCCAGCCCGACACCGCGACCTACGCCAACGGCGCTCCGGTGTCCGGCGGTAACGGCGACGACGCCGGCATGATCGCGCCGGTCCCGGCGATGTACTTCCACGTGCCGTTCGGCGAGAACGACAACATGCACCTGGGCACCTCGCTGACCGTGCCGTTCGGCTTCAAGACCGAATACGACCGCGACTGGGTCGGCCGCTACCACGGCACCAAGACCGAGCTGCAGGCGATCGACTTCAATGTCGCGTTCTCCTATGACGTGAACCCGTACGTGTCCTTCGGTGCCTCGGTGTTCGCCGAGCGTCTGGATGTCGACCTGGCCAACGCCGTGGATTTCGGCAGCGTGCTGGCTGCGCGCCGCGTGCCGGGCTTCGCACCGGGCAGCGCCGATGGCTACTCGCGCATCAAGGGCGACAGCACCGAAGTGGGCTTCACCCTGGGCGGCTTGTTCAGCATCGATGAGAACACCCACATCGGCTTCAGCTACCACTCGCAGGTGGAACACAAGATCACCGACGGCACCGCCGACTTCACCGTGCCGGGCAGTGCTGCCGCCGTGCTGAGCGTGGCCGCACCGGGCACCTTCGTCGATACCAAGGGCCGCGCCACCGTCAAGCTGCCGGCCAGCGCCACCGCCAGCTTCACGCACAATGTAAACGAGCAGTGGTCGATCATGGCCGACGTCACCCGCACCGCCTGGAGCAAGTTCGACCAGGTGACCGTGGACTTCGCCTCCAATCAGCCCGACAGCGTGCTGGACTTCTCCTACCGCGACACCACCTTCGCCTCGATCGGTGCCGACTACCGCATGAGCGATACGGTGACCCTGCGCGGCGGCCTGGCCTACGACCAGACCCCGACCACGGCCGAGCACCGCGACGTGCGCGTGCCGGACGCGAGCCGCAAGTGGGTGTCGCTGGGCATGAGCTGGCGCCCGTCGGCGCAGACCGAGTACAACTTCGGTTACACCCACCTGTTCACCAGCGACCCGACCAGCGACACCCGCAGCGCCACCGGCGATCGTCTGGCCGGCAGCTACGACGTGAAGGGCGACGTGTTCGCCGCTTCGATCAACTACAAGTTCTGATCGCCGCAGCACGCGTTGAGTGACGAAAAACCCCGCTTCGGCGGGGTTTTTCTTTGCTGCGTCGCACGCCCCACACACGACACGTGCACCCGGCAACAAACAATTAGCAACGAGTAGCAAGCGAAGCGGGCAAGGCACCGCGCCTGAGTGCAGCACCTCACCATCATGCGCGGTGCGGCTACCCGTACTGGCATTGCGAGCTGTATCCACGCGATGCCAATGCCGACACGCTGCATCGGCATCTGCTGTGGACGCTGTATCTCAACGACGACTTCGCGCAGGGCGAAACCGAATTCCTGTTCCAGCAACGCAAGGCACGCCCACGCACCGCAGCCTGCTGATCGCTCCCACCGCCTTCACCCATACCCACCGCGGCAACCGCCCGGTCGGCGGCGACAAGTTCATCGCGACGAGCTGGATCTTGTTTCAGTCGGCGCAGGCGCTTTACGGCGGGGAATCGGGAATGGGGAATCGCAACGGCGGCGCTTTCGGCTGTGGCTATTGCTGTTGCTTTGCCGACTCCCCATTCCCGCAGCTGCACAGCGCTTGAGTGCGCCCGGCATTGCGTCGCAATGCTTGGGCTCGCTCCTGGATGCGTACGCATCGCTTGCACCGCGCATCGTTAGTAAGAATACTAACCGGATGCAGAAGACTTCTTTCCCTGGCGCGAGCGAGGCAACCGAGCGCGATGTCCGCAGCTCGCGCACGGTCATCAAGGGGCGCGGCACCACCGCCTACGTGCCCGGTCGCTTTTCGGTCACCACCGCCGTCGAGATAGACGATGGATGGGGAGCGCTCGATTCCGATGCCGAGACTGCGGTTGGTCCCAAGACCGTGGTGGCGGAGGAAATCGCGCGCAGCATCATCAGCCGCAACAACTCGCCCGACGTCGGGTTCTCGCAGTCGGTGAACCCGTACCGGGGATGTGAGCACGGCTGCGTGTACTGCTTTGCCAGACCCTCGCACGCGTATCTGGATCTGTCGCCAGGGCTGGATTTCGAAACGCGGATCTTTGCCAAGCCGAATGCGGCAGCGCTGCTGCGTGCAGAAATGGCACGCCCGCCCGTCCTACCAGTGCTCGCCGATCGCGTTGGGGATCAACACCGACGCCTACCAGCCCGCCGAGCGGCGCCTGCACATTTCCCGGCAATGCCTGGAAGTGCTTGCACAGGCCCGTCACCCGGTCAGCTTCGTGACCAAGGCAGCGTTGATCGAACGCGACATCGATGTGCTTGCCGAGATGGCGCAGCACAACCTGGTGTCGGTGTATTTCTCGGTCACCACGCTCGACAACCGTCTTGCAGCGAAGATGGAACCGCGCGCAGTCGCGCCGCATGCGCGACTGCGCGCCATGCAGGCGCTGCACGCTGCCGGCGTACCGGTGGGCGTGTTGGTCGCTCCGGTCATCCCGATGATCAACGACAAGGAACTCGAGCGCATTCTGGACGCGGCCGCAGCCCATGGCGCACGTTCGGCCGGCTACGTATTGCTGCGCCTGCCGCACGAACTCACCCAGTTATGGCGCGAATGGCTTGAGCTGCACTATCCGGATCGTGCCAGGCACGTCATGAGCCTGATCCAGCAGATGCGCGGCGGCAAGGACTACGACAGCCGCTTCGGCAAGCGCATGGTCGGCGAGGGCCCGTTTGCAGAGCTGATCGCACAGCGTTTTTCCATCGCGTGTCGGCGCCTTGGATTCGGGCGGCTGCCCAGGCTCGATACCACGCAGTTTCGTGCGCCCAAACCGGACACGCCGCAGTTGGACCTGTTTTGATCGCGCCGGGTTTGCGCTGCCTGCAGCGGTCTTGGCCCCGACGCGCATGCGAGTTGCGTTCGGCCGCAGGGCCGGAACAATGCGCCAGCGCCGGCGAGACGCTGCAACACGTCCGGCAGATGGCTACAAGGCGATGCCGTGGAAGGGTTGCAGCACGATCTCGGCAATAGCCGAACGTCCAACCTCGAAGGCTTGCTGATACGCCGCATCGGCAATCATCTGCCTGAAGGCGGATCGACCCGGATACTGCACCAGCGTGACCGCATCCCACGCCTGTGCCTGGCCCGTGGTCAGCACCGGCAGACCGTCGCCGCTGAAGACAATGTGCGCGCCGAACCGGGCCAGGATCGGCTCGGCCAAGCGCAGGTACTGGTGATAGCGCTGCCGTCCGCCATCGGGCTGGAAGCGAATCAGGTTCAACATGACGATCGCCGAGGTGTCCTCGTTGTCCAGGAACGCACCGAGTGCATCGGGTGAAAACGCAACCATGTCAGTCTCCTTGGTCTGGCTTCCGCACAAGGGAAGCGGCCAACACACGCTAGCGTTGTGCCATGTCAGAAACTGTCAGTAACGAACGCCAATCGCGGTCCTGTTGTCGCCATTGCTTGACCAACGCCTGGCGCGACTGCGGGTAACGCGTTTCCAGCGGTGCCTGTACCTGCAATCGATCGACACGAAAATGCCGAAACGCGCAACGGCGCTCGCACCAGGCTGCCAGGACGCGTACGTCGTCGAAATAGATCCAGTGCGATCGGCCAGGCGATGCGCTCGGAGGGCGTGTCTTGCGCATCGGCATAGCCGATCCCCAGTTTGCATTGCCGCCGGATGACGTCGCGCAACACGGCGGTCTGCGGATGATTGACCGCCTCGGATGTGGAAGCGGCGGTGAGAATCACCGGCGGCGCCATGCCTGTGCCGGCGCCATCGCCGTGCTTTCTGGCAGACAAGATCTTCGCCAGGGCGCTTTCGCCACATCTGGCCAAGGCAGGATCGGCACGTTGTTTGACCCAATCCAGGCCGAGCATGATCGCATCCAGCTCTTCCTGCGAAAACGCCAGCGATGGCAGGAAAAATCCCGGCTTCAGGGAATAGCCAACGCCGGCTTGGCCCTCCAACGGCACACCGAGCGCGCGCAAGGTGTCGATATTCGGTAGACGCTTCGCTGTGATACACCCAACTCGGACGCCAACGCAGCGGCCGACACCGGCAGTCCGCGCGCGCGCAGCAGGCCGAGCAGTTCAAACAGGCGAGTTGTCCTGGACATCCATCAGCCTTCGCGCGGCAGCCTTGCATTCCGGCACTCATCCTAGCGTGTTGGCAAGGCCGGCTTGCGTTGTCACCGCTGCGCCTCAGCGCGCTCTAGCGATCGCTGGCCGGTGCCCATCCAGGGCTGGAAGCGCCGGGGCACGATGCCGACGCCAGCGCGGTGGGGCTAGGTCGCACTGGCGCGAGGCGCAACGGGGCGAGCAGCCTGGGATTGGCAGTGTCTGCGTGCTGCCGCCGCAATCGGCCTTGCTCAAGCGCGCAGCGGGCGGTCATCGCAACACCGCGTGCGCCCCGTAGAATCCGCGCATGCCCGCACTTGCACAGGGCGCGTGGGAGTGGCTGGCCAACCTTCCCCACCTCGAAGCGCTCCTTCTGGCCGCCTATGTGCTGTACCTGCTGTGGATCGCCGGCTGGATCGTGCTGCAGAAGCGCGAACCGGTGGCCACGCTGAGCTGGGTGCTGTCGCTGGCGGCGCTGCCGTACCTGGGGCTGCTGATCTACTACTGGCTTGGCCCGCAAAAGGTCAAACGGCAGCGGCTGCGGCGCGGGCGCTCGCGCTCGGGCATGGAGAGCTACAGCAGCGTCTGCCCGCCGGATGCCGATTGCACCGAGCTGGCCAAGATCGCCCAGTCCACCACCGGGCTGGCGCCCAGCAGCGCCACCGAAGTGCATTGGCTGGTGGATGGTGCTGCGACGTACGCCGCCATCATCGAAGCGATCCGGGGCGCACGCGACCATATCCATCTGGAGTACTACATCTTCCAGCCCGACCATAGCGGCACCGCGATTTGCGATGCACTGATGGAACGTGCCCGTGCCGGGGTCAAGGTGCGGCTGCTGATGGATGCAATCGGCTCCTCGGCAATGACCCGACGCGCCTTGCGCACGCTGCGCGAGGCCGGGGTGGAAACCGCCTGGTTCCACCCATCGCAGCTGCTCAAGCCCTTCAAGCGGCCGTGGTTGAACCTGCGCACCCACCGCAAGGTGATCGTCATCGATGGCCGCGTCGGCTTCACCGGCGGCATCAACGTCACCGACGACGAAAACGAGCAGGTACGCAAGCAGGCGTATCGCGATCTGCACGTGCGCCTGCAAGGCCATGTGGTGCGCAGTCTGCAGCTGGTGTTCCTGGAGGATTGGCTCTATGCCACCGGCCAGGGCCGCGCGGCCTTCCACGGCCAGCAGCTATGGCCGGACGATATGCCCACCCGCACGCAAGGCACGGTCGATGCGCAGGTGCTGGTGTCCGGCCCGGATTCGTCGTGGGAAGCGATCCACCGCCTGATGGTCGCCGCCATCCATGAAGCCAAGCACCGCGTGTGGCTGGTCACCCCGTACTTCGTGCCCGGCGAAGCGGCGCGCATGGCGCTGACCTCGGCCGCGCTCGGCGGGCTGGACGTGCGTCTGCTGGTGCCGCGGGTGAGCGATTCGCGCCTGGTCACCTATGCGGCACGCTCGTATTTCGACGAGTTGCTGGAAGCCGGCGTGCACATCTACGAATACGGCCCGCGCATGCTGCACACCAAGGCGCTGCTGGCCGACGACGATGTCTGCATCGTCGGCAGCGCCAATTTCGACAGCCGCAGCTTCCGGCTCAATTTCGAGTTGTCGATGCTGTTCCGCGACCAGGCGGTGGCAGCAGAGATGGCCGGGCTGATCGGCACCGACATGGCACAAGCGCAGGAAGTGCGCTTTGCGCGGCATCGTCCGTTATGGCGCTCGCGCCTGCCGGAAGCCTTTGCCCGGCTGTTGTCGCCACTGCTCTGACCAACGGTGCGGTGCCCACGTGGAACCGCGCCGGGTGCGGCGCTACACTGCCGCCACTCAACGGGGAGCTCGTCATGCACTGGCTGTTTCTGCTTATGGCACTGGGTGCGCTGGTGCTGGCTTTCAGCACGCCGCACGTGTGGTTGCTGGTGGTCTCGCTGCTGGTGGCGTTGCTGTTGCTGTTGTTGTGGACGCGCGGTTGGTTCGCCTCGCGCATGGGCGACACCCAACGCGATACCAGCAGCATGATCGACCCGGCCGAGCTGCGCCGCCTGCGCGAGCTGGCAGAAGCGCGTAAATCGGCCGCCCTGGCGGCTGCACGCGACAGCGAGCCGCAGGCCTGATCACCGCATGGCCACCCAGCTCAGCGTCAACGTCAACAAGATCGCCGTCCTGCGCAACTCGCGCGGCGGCGCCGACCCGGACGTGGTGCAGGCCGCACGCGCCTGCATCGCCGCCGGTGCGCACGGCATCACCGTGCATCCGCGCCCGGACCAACGCCATATCCGTGCCGACGACGTGCTGGCGCTCAGTGCGCTCACGCGCGCGCACGCGGTGGAATTCAATATCGAAGGCAATCCGTTCGCGCCACCGCGCGCAGGCTATCCGGGGTTGCTGGAATTGTGCCATGCCACGCGCCCGCAGCAGATCACCCTGGTGCCGGACGGCGACGGGCAACTGACCTCCGACCATGGCTTCGATTTTGCGCAGGACACTGCCCAGCTCGCCGAGCTGATCACAGCGTTCAAGCTGCTGGGCAGTCGGGTCAGCCTGTTCGTCGATGCAGGCAACCCGGACATCGCCCGTGCAGCCACGCTCGGTGCAGACCGTATCGAGCTGTACACCGGCCCGTATGCCCACGCGCATGCCAGCGGACAGGCAGATACCGCCTTGGCGCTGTTCGACGATGCCGCGCAGCGTGCCAGTGGCGCAGGCTTGGGCATCAATGCCGGGCATGATTTGTCGCAAGCCAACCTGGGCGATTTTCTCGCCGCTGTACCCGGTGTGCTCGAGGTGTCCATCGGCCACGCCTTGATCAGCGAAGCCCTGTATCAGGGATTGGATGCAAGCGTGCGCGCGTATGTCGACATTCTGCGTGGCAGCGGCGGTGGCGCTTGAGTTCATGCGGTGACGTCGGCATCGATGATCGATGCCTGGGGTGGCGATCACTGCGTTCGCGCAAAGGGATGCTGCGCAGAAGCATCACGACAAGCGCTTGGTTAGCGGGTGCGAATTGCTCCCGGTGAGCAACAACCTTGATTAACTCCCTCATGCCTATCGCGTCCGAAGACGCGATGCGGCGCCTGGGCAACCGCATCGCGCGGTATTGCATGCACTGCATGTGGCCAAGTGCAATACGCGCTTGCAGAAACACTACTGCACGAAGGCGATGCGCTGCACTTGCGCGTTCTTTGCTGCCGCCAGCACGCTGGCCATCACTGCATACTCGGCGTCCGCATTGGCGGCGATGCGCAGTTCCGGCTGATTTCCTGCAGTTGCCTGCATCTGCTCGATCAACCTGGACTGGAGTTGCGGCAACGTCACCGGGCTGGCGTTCCAGAACAGCTGTCCGTTGGCATCCACGCGCAAAGCGATAGGTGCAGGCGGCTCCAGCGGTGTCGTTACTTGCGAACTGTGCTGCGGCAGATCCACCGCGATTGTCCGCGTCACCATCGGTGCGGTGACGATGAAGATAATCAACAACACCAACATGACATCCACCAGCGGCGTGACGTTAATCTCCGCCAGCGGTCCCCGATTCCCTGCCGTACTGAAAGCCATGACTGCCTCCTGTGCTGTGATCGTGGGTACTGCATGGCCGAGCATACACCTGCGTCTTGCGTCGCCAACTCGACGCGGGTGCTGGCGCGCTGGAGCATGTCGGGCGCGCTGGCGGCACGGCATCGGCTCGGCATTGCGGCGCTGGGCGCTGAGGCTTCCACAAGCGCTGCCATTCACGCGCGTGAGTCGAAAAGGTGGCGATGGATCGCCAGCGGATTCACTGGCGGCTTGCGCGCAGGCGCAATGGTGTCGGTGGATGCATCGGCGCGCCTCGTTTGCGCGTCATGCGCAACAGGACACGGAAGCGCTCGAAACCACTGCGCACCTGATGCATAGGCAGGTTTCATGCGCCCAGATCCGCGCGTTCTGCCGCATGCCATCCGATGGCACGCCAGTGACTCTGATCGTCAGTCTTTCCCAGCAAAGGTCGCTTGGCTGCTTGGACGCACTGCACTGGTGCTCGTTGGAGCATTGGAATGTTTGCAGGTACGACACGCAGGCAGCACACATAAAAAAACGCCACCGTTTCCGGTGGCGTTGCAGTCGCGTCATGACTGTTGTGTTGCGGTCTTGCAGAGACGTTTACTGCTGCATGAAGCCGATTTTCTTCATCTGCGAGTTCTTCGCAGCCGCCAGCACCTTGGCCATCACCTCGTACTCCGCATCCGGATTTGCATCGATGCGCAGTTCTGGCTGATTGGTCGGATCGGCCTGCACCACTTCTTCCATCTTCTGTTGCAACAAGTCGACCGGAGTCGGGCTGTTGTTCCAGAACACCTGGTTGCTGGCGTCGATACGCAACTCGATCGGCGGCGGCGGTTCGGTCGTCTGCGGTGGCGGGTTGAGCACCCGCTGCGGCAGATCCACGGCGATCGGGTAGGTCATGATCGGCGCGGTGACGATGAAGATGATCAGCAGCACCAGCATCACGTCCACCAGGGGTGTGACGTTGATGTCGGCCATCGGCCCACGGCTTCCACCAGTACTAAATGCCATGGCTTACTGCCCCTTCACTTTGGTTGCAACGAAACCGACGTCCAGCATGCCCTGACCCTGCGCGATCTTGGTGATCTCGTTGATCGTACGCATCTTGGTCGTGCGGTCGCCACGCAGGTTGAGCGGCGGCTGCGGGGTCTGCTGTGCGGCGGTGGACAGGCGCGACTCCAGGGCTTCCTTGGAAATCGGCTCGTCGTTCCAGTACAGCGACCCATCTTCCTTGACGGCCAGAGTGATCGGCGCGGCGCGTTTCTCCGCATCTTCCTTCTGGATCAAGTTGGCCTCTGGCAGCTCCACCTTGACCTTATGGGACATCAGCGGTGCCGTAATGATGAAGATGATCAGCAGCACCAACATCACGTCCACGAGGGGCGTCACGTTGATGTCGGCCATCGGGCCACCGCTGTTTCCACTACTGAAGGCCATAACGGGCTCCGTCTAAATCGTTGCGAAGGCGTTCTTTACTGCCAGATCTTGCGACGCGATTAGCGAACGCGCGAACCGGTGGCAAAGAAGTCGTGCAGGTCGTGAGCGAAGGAGTCGAACTTGGCGATCACCGAGCTATTGACCTTGGAGAAGAAGTTGAACGCGAACACGGCCGGGATTGCGACGAACAGGCCGATCGCGGTCATGATCAGCGCTTCACCCACCGGGCCGGCAACGGCGTCGATGGAGGCCGAACCGGTTGCACCGATCTTGATCAGCGCGCCGTAGATGCCCCACACGGTACCGAGCAGACCGACGAACGGCGCGGTCGCACCGACGGTGGCCAGCAGGGTCATGCCCGACTGCAGCTTGGTGCTTTCGCGGGTCACGGCCTGACGCAGGGCGCGGTCGACGAACTCCGAACGGCTCAGGCTCTCGCCCAGGCCACCGGTGCTACCTTCTGCACGCTGGTGGTGCGCGGCCGCCTGGGCGGCGTCCAGCGCGATCTTCGAGAACGGCTCGGAAGCCGGCTGCGCTTCCATGGCGCGGATGGCGTCCTGTGCATTCGGGGCATCCCAGAACGCGGTGGTGACGCGGTCAGCCGCGCTCTTCAGACGGGTGGCGCGGAAGATGTTGATGACGGTCCAGTACCAGGAGGCAGCGGACATGGCGATCAGGGTGATCAGCACGACCCAAGACACGGCGAAGTCGCCGGGGCTGGAGGTCATTTCGGTGATCAAGTGCTCGAAGCCCATCTGCGACAGAGCGGCCGACGGATTGGAGCCCCCTGCAGCGGCGGCGATAAAGAATTCCTGCAGCATGACGCTTACCTTTGTTGTGTGTGGTGATGAAGGGTGGAGCGAAAGGAAGAAAGGATCCTGGGCCGACCATGGTCGGCCC
>NZ_JFAQ01000120.1 GCF_001304695.1 Xanthomonas axonopodis | reverse complement strand
CTCTACCTGGCGCGCGCAAGGTTGCCCACATGAAGCACAGAGGCCTCCCAACAGAGGCCTCGATCACCGGGATTGCCCTGAATGGGCAAAGCGATCTACGCGCCCCATCGTCTATGTGCATCCAACCTCCCGCGAAACGCGGGAACGGGGCTTGATCAGCGTTGCCTTAGATCTGCCTCGTCGCGCCGCTATCGTGACGTGTCACGGCACTCGGTGGCGCACCGGACTTTGCCGATTCCGCCTGTCTGACCGACCAGTCAAGCATCACGGGCGAGTGTGACAGCCTGCTCGGCTCCGGGTGATATGGTGCGCCGCCTGGCGCGGCATACCACGCATGCAGGCGCTCGGGCCATCACGCAACAGGGGGAATTTCATGCCGCACAACGCCGTCAACCAAGTCGTCAAGGCTGCCGTAGGCGACGTCCCGCGGGCGTTGCATTCTACGATCTGCAGCGCATTGGGCACGAGTTTGCGCAGACCATCGAACGTGAGCCGGGCATCCGTCTGTTGATGCTCTCCACTGCCGACGGGCGCGCCATCACCGAGCAATCCAGCTTGGATGTGGACAGTCGTCGGCTTGCCGCGATGGCCAACTCGTTCCTGACCCTGGGCGAGACCCAGGCGCGCGAATCCAGCCTGAAAGAGGCCGATTACGCCACCATCAGCACGCGGGCCGGGCAGCTGGGCCGATCCGCATCCGCGCCGACAAACCGCTGACGCTCACCGCAGTGGGCAGCAGCGACATCAGTGCCGCTGCGCTGTTGTTCAATGCGCGCGATTGCGCCGGCCGCCTCGCCACCGTATTGGCGCCGCCGCAAGGCTGAGCACTTGGCACTGTTCGTGCATGCCGCAAGGCACCCATTCCTCATCGTTTCCAAGGATCACACGTGTCAAAACTCAATCTGGAAACACCTGCATTCTCTGGCCGGCTTCGTCGGCGCGGCGCTGGTCGATAGCGACAGCGGCATGGCGCTGGGCATGACCGGCGGTGCCGAGCTCAACCTGGAACTGGCGGCGGCCGGCAATACCGAAGTGGTGCGCGCCAAGCGCCGTATCGCCGAACAGCTCGGCCTGAACGACACCATCGAAGACATCCTGATCACGCTCGCACGCCAATACCACCTGCTGCGTCCACTGGAAAGCAACAACACGCTTTTCCTTATGTGGTGCTGGACCGCGCCAAGGCCAACCTGGCCATGGCCCGTCACGAGCTCAAGGCGTTCGAAAAGACCCTCGATTTCGGTTGATGGCAACAGCGCGGTGCCAGCGCATCGCCTGATCCAGCCTGCCGGTGCAGACCGGCAGGCCTCTCGTAATCCAATGCGCCGCCACGGCGCCAGCTCATGACCACACCCATCAACGCCATGCGGGTCGCCACGGCCGACCTGGACCTGCTGCACACCACACGCCTGAAACTGGCGTGCTCGCTGCTGCTCGCCGAACGCATCGACGTGCAGTTGGGTCCATGGCCCCAGCACGCGGCCGATGTGGTGGTCCCCTGGGCCTGGACAGCGCCGATGGCCTGGCTGCCTGGCAGGCATTGCAGGGGCAACCGGTGCGTGTGCTGGTGGTGTCGCGCACACCCATGGCCGGCGCGTGGATCAAGCACGGCGCCACCGTGCGCGAACTCAACGAACACATGCGTCTGCTGTTGTCCTCGCCGCACGCCACCCCGGTCGCGGAGCCGGCCTTGCTGCTGCGGCACTGCCGTGGCGAATTCGGTGCCGGCGCAGTGGCGCTGGAACATGCGCAGTTGCACGTGCGTGTGGACCCGGGCAATGGGTGCGTGCAGTTGCCGGCTGGCGTGGCACTGGCGGAGGTGATCGCCGCACTGGACCGCTCGGGCTGGCACGTCGTGCCCGACCTTGCCGCTGCCGCGTTACCCCAACGTATTTCCTTCGAAGCGCTGTTTTTTGCCCTGCCCGAGCATCTGCGCCAGGCACTGCCGGCCATGGAACCCAGCCATGCGCTGCAATTGCACCAATGGCCGGAGTTGACTGCAGGAACCAGTTCGCCAGCCCAGTTGCTGGCCATCGCCCACCTGCCTGCGCGCCCCTGGCGCCCGCAGGCGCTGGCCGATGCCTGCAAGCTGCCGCTGCAAACGGTGGAATGCCTGTTCGCCGCTGCACTCGCCAGCGGCCTCGCCCAGACTGCGGAGATTCCCGTGCCTGCAACGCAGCGTCGCCCAGACAGCGGCAACACGCGGTTTTTTTTCCTGGGTCGCACGCCGTTTCGGCCTTTCCCTCTTCTAGGCGCAGTCATGAGTCTTCCAGCCAACAAGCTGGTGTTCGTCGGCGGCATGGGCGCCGGCAAGACCACCGCGGTGCGCTCCATCTCCGATGTGGAGTCGGTCAGCATCGAAATGCCGCTCAGCCAGGATGCCTACGGCGACAAGGCCTACACCACCGTCGCGCTGGACTACAGCTCATCGAGCTGGAAGACGGCGAGCTGCTGCATGTCTACGGTGTACCAGGCCAGAAATACCTGGATTTCATGTGGCCGCTGGTGTGCGACGGCGCGCTGGGTGTGATCGTGCTGACCAACGCACGCGACCCGCAGATGCTCCCAGCCATGCTGGAGTTGTTGCGCGAGTTTTCGCGGATCGCACCCGAAGCCAGCCTGGCGGTGGGCATCGCCATGACCGATGAAGTCGAGGATTTCCTAGTGCCGCCCTTTGGCGAAGCCTTGGTAGCCGAAGGCTTCCGCGTGCCGGTCATGCGCGTGGATGCACGCTCGGCCACCCAGATCACCTTCCTGGTGAAATCCCTGCTGTCCTACCGCTACACCTCGGCGACCCGCTGATCGAAAGCCCGCTTGGCGCGGGCGCTGGGCACGGCGAGCAAGACAAGGAATCTGGTCACGACGGTGCCTGAGCGGACGTCACGCGGGGGATGCCGCCTCTAGGGTGGCGGCGACGCGTCCGTTATCCTAGAAGCCAAAAACACGACGCAGTCGCGAGACGCGTGTGCAGTGTGTCTGACTTGTTCAGTATGGCCCGCAGCCAGAAGCCAGGATATCGGGACATTTCCGACATCGCGCAGGACATACTGGCGATAAGTCATCGGCAATAGAGGCGCAGCGCGCGTCGGATCTTTCGACCCCGTCTGCGCCGTGCCGCCGCCGCGCCCCCAAGCACGTCACGGCAGCGCTCGCACTGCATCGTCGCGTCTGCCATGGCGCTGCGGCTGAGTTTCGCCAGCGCGCGTGTCGCGATGACTGCTTACTCTTCATGGCCCTGCTGCCGGTTAGGGTCCATCGCCACGATCAGATAAAGTAGCGCGATGACAATCGAACTGAAGCCCGGCGGCTTGCTGATCGCCATCGAAGGCATCGACGGCGCCGGCAAGACCACGCTCGCCCGCCGCCTGGCCACCACCCTGGAAGCCGCCGGCGCGCGCATCGTGCTGAGCAAGGAGCCCACCAACGGCCCGTGGGGCACGCAATTGCGCCAGTCCGCCGCCACCGGGCGCCTGAGTGCAGAGCAAGAAGCCGAGCTGCTCATCCGCGACCGCCACGAACACGTGGACACCTTGATCGCGCCCGCGCTGGCACGCGGCGACATCGTCATCCTGGACCGCTATTTCCCGTCGATGGTGGCCTACCAGGGCGCGGCCGGTCTGCCGCTGGACGAACTCTTGGAGCGCAACGCCTTCGCGCCGCGCCCGGACGTACTGCTGCTGCTCGACCTGCCCCCACCCACCGGCCTGGCCCGTATCCGCGCCCGCGGCGATGCACCCAACCACTTCGAAACCCAGGACAACCTGGAACGCTGCCGCACGATTTTTGCCGCGCTTGAATTGCCCGGCAAACACGTGGTGGACGCCAGCGCCGATGCCGACAGCGTGCTGCGCCAGGCCCACGCCATCATCGTGGCCGCATTAGCCGACCGATTGAGCGGCGATGCAGCGAAGGCCGACACCGGCAAGGCCGCGCTGGAACTGCTCTCGGCCGGTCGCCCGGCCTGATTGCTGCGCCTCGCATCGCGCGATCAACATCGCGCGATGCGCGTGACATGGTGCAGCCACTTGCAGCGGCGACCAAACGGGGCGAGCAGCCTTCAGGTGAGCGTGGATAGCGCGCTCAAAAACCGGCGCGCGGCGCACCCTCCGGCTTACGAAACGCCGAGCACGATAACGTTCGTCGGGACAGATGGCGGCAGGCAACGCGCCATCGTGCCCGGTAACCAGGTGATGAAAAGATCCCACGCATCGCGTGCTCGAACCGCAGCAACGTCACCCGTGATTGCCACGTCTGCGTGGATCGAAGATGGTGCCGACACCCGGATTCGAACTGGGGACCTACCGCTTACAAGGCGGTTGCTCTACCAACTGAGCTATGCCGGCAAAGGCAGGCGCGTTGCGCGCCGGTGCGCATTCTAGCGCAGCGCGGCGCAATCTAGCGAACGCTGACGCGTGGCACCGGCAGCCCCTTGCAGAGCGCTGGTGGCCGTACTGGTGCGGACATCGATCCACCAGCGCGATTGCCCGTTGCCGCTGGGCACCAGTTGCGCCGGGAATCCTGCGCCGACCAGGCTGGCCTGGCGCCGCTCGGCGCGCTCGCGGCTCTGGTACTGGCCCAGCGCCACGGTGTTGTCCTCGCCCTGCGCGATCACGTAGTAGTCGCCCATCCCGGCCGCGGCAATGCGCTTGACCAGGGCCTGCGCAGCCGCGCGATCGCCCACGTTGGGCAACATCACCCGAAACGTGCTGATACCGGCGTCCTTGTCCTCGCGCACGCTGGCGCGACTGGCCTGCCCACGCACGCGTGCCAGCGCCGCATCGGCATCAGCGCGTGCAGCGAATGGCCCAAGGCTGGCGCAGCGCTCTGCGGCAGGCGGGGATGGAGCGGGCGATGGTTGTGCAGCCGTCGTGGCGACGCCATTGGCCGGTTTCGCAGCGGCGTTCGCCGCTGCCGACGTCTCAGGTGCGCCGCGCGGCGCTTGCGCTGCGGCAGTGGTGGTCGATGGCGGCGCTTCAGACGTTGACGTGGAAGGACCGGCAACTGCCGGCGTGGTCGGCGTGGGTACCGATGCAGGCCCAGATGCTGTCGATGGCGATGGCGCCGGTGCTTTCGACGCACGTTCTGCTGCAGACGCCGATTCCTTACCTGCCACTGCAACCGGCAGCCCAGCCCCGCCAGCACCGGTCACCGTCGGCAGCAGCTCCAGCCGCGCCACACCGGTCGGCTGCGGCGGGGCCGGCGGTGATGCCGGCGGCGGCTGCAAGGCCCACCACAACGCCACCCCGGCATTGAGGACGATCAAGACGACGATGAGCGCGCGGACATACATGCCCCGATTCTACGGTGACGACGCGGCGGTCGCCCACGTCGCCAGACCGTCCAGCACCAGGGCCGCGCGGAACGTGGCATCGGGCAACAACGGCAGCAACGGCGGCGCGCCACCGCCATGCACCAGCAGCCGCACCGGCACGCCCAGGCTGCGTTGGGCGTGCTGCAGACTGCGCTCAATCAGCGCCACCGCCGCGCCATCGCAGCCGGAGGTCAAGGCATCGTCGGTGTCGGCGGCCAGCTCGACGTAATCGCCGCCGCCGGCCGGCAGTTGCACCGCGCGCGCATGCAGCGCTTCGCGCATGGTGGTCGGCGAGGCAGCGATGCGGCCGCCGTGATGCAGGCCATCGGCGCCGAGCACGTCGATGGTCAGTGCGGTGCCCACGCCGGCCACCAGCACCGGCGCGTCGCCGCGCGCACCCAGCAACGCCAGAAAGCGGTCCACGCCGAAACGGCTCGGGTCGGCATACGCAATACGGATGCCGGCGCATTCGGCGGCAGTCCGCACGATGCGCACTTGCGTAAAGCGCCCCTGCAGGCACGCGATCATGCGTTGCGTCAATGCCGGCGCAGCGACGCTGGCGACATAGGCGATACGCCCGGACGGCAGCGCCGACAGGGCCGCCGCGTCCATCGCCTCAGCACCATGCGCCCATGCCTGCGCCTGGCCGGCACGGTTGCCGTGCAGCGGCGCGTACTTGAACCGCGAATTTCCCAGGTCGAACAACCACTCGCTCATGCAGGTCTCACGCTCACTTCTCCGGAGTGGAACAGGCGCACCGTCTCGCCCAGTTGCACCCGCAACGCGCCATCGGCCGCCAGGCCGAGCGCGACGCCACGATGGCAGGTGCCGGCCTCTTCGACCTGCACCGCACGCCCGCTCAAGACATCCAAGTCTGCATAACGCCCCAGAAACGGCGCCAGCCCCTGCGCCTCGAACAGGTCCAGTGCCGGCAGCAACCCGGACAGCACTGCTGCCGTCACGCGGTCGCGCGACACCGGGCTGCCGGCCAGGGTATCCAGGTCGATCCATGGCTGGTCGATGCTGGCCGCTGCCCTCTCCGGCATGTGCACGTTCAAGCCCAGCCCGATCACTGCACGCGCGTTGCCGGCCATCTCGCCGCCGCCTTCGATCAACAGGCCGCCCAACTTGCGCTGCCGCGCCAGCAGATCGTTGGGCCACTTCAGCCCCACATCGGCGAACCCACAACCGCGCAAGGCTTCGGCCACTGCCACACCCACCGCCAAGCTCAGGCCTGCAAGTTGGCCCAGCCCGCCATTGAAACGGCGCGACGCCGACAGATAAATGTGCGCGCCCAGCGGCGAGGTCCACTGACGGCCGCGGCGGCCGCGGCCACCGGTCTGCCGCTCGGCCAGCAGCACCGCCACGCCGTGTTCGGGCGCCGGCTGCGCCAGCAAGGTGGTGTTGGTGGATTCCAGCGTCCAGGCCACATCCAGTGCCGCCAGCCCAGCTGCCGCACCGGGTGCCATGCCGGCACGGATGCGCGTGGCGTCCAGCAGATCCAACGGCGTGGCCAGGCGATACCCGTCACCGGCCCGTCCTTCGATGTCGACACCGGCCGCACGCAGATTCTGGATGCGCTTCCACACCGCCGCGCGGGTCAGCCCGGCATCGCGCGCCAACGCATCGCCAGACAGCCGGCCACCGGCGAGTTTGGCCAGCAATGCACGGTCATCCACGGCTGCGGCGGGCGATGCGGCGTGGCGTGGCGACGGCGCGGGCTGCAGCCCCCTGGAAGAATGCCTGCGCTGCGCAGCCAGCGTACCGCCCGAATAGCGCGCGTGACGCAGCATCGACAGCCCGGACCAGGCCTGCCGTCGGCTCGGCGACCGACAGCACCGAGGATGCGCTGTACGGCCGACCAACGCGCGCACCAGACCGATCTTCCGCGGCGCCTACGCGCCACCGCCGGCCGCCGGCGCCTTTCATCTCACAGTGCATTGCGCGCAAAGTCCCCGAATCCCTCCGCCGAAGTATGCGCCAAGCCCTCCCGGGCGCCCAGCGCGGCTTGCGTGAGGTAGTGAAAAGCGCGTTATTATGATCAGCGACTCACGCCGCTTGCCCTGGATGTGGACGATGCGCCGAATCACGGTTTGCCTGTTCCTGTTGTTGGCTCCGCTTGCCGCGCTGGCATCGGACCAGCTGATCGACGGCGATCATGACAGCTGCATCAGCACCAACTCCGCCGCACGCGCGCCCGAGGCGGCACCGGCACGCAACAGTCCGCACAAAGCCACGCCAGCCACCGGCGGCGGCGGCAGCGATGGCGATTCGCTGTTCCCGCGCATGCGCACGATGCCGCGCTGGCACAGTTTCCTGCCGGGCATGTTCCGCTGATCCCGTGGTTGACGCGCTGGCTGCGCCGGCCGCCTCCCGACATTGCTGATGCGCTGTGGCAGCAGCTGTGCGGCAGTTGCGCCTTGGTTGCCGCGCTCGACGCAACCCGCCAGCAACGTCTGCGCGCATTGACCGCGCAGTTCCTGCAACAAAAGACCATTTCGCCCGTCGGCGGGCTGCAGCTGCAACCGCATGATCAGCTCGTGCTGGCCGCGACCTGCTGCCTGCCGCTGCTGGAAATCGGCGCCGCCGGTTGGCGCGGCTGGTCGCAGCTGATCGTGTACCCGGATACGTTCCGCGTGCAGCGCACCCACGTGGATGCGGCCGGGGTGATGCATGCCTGGGACGACACCCTGATCGGCGAAGCCTGGGAGCAAGGGCCGCTGATCGTCAGCTGGGCCGACGTGCAAGCCGACCTGGACGACCCGCAGGCCGGCTTCAACGTGATCGTGCACGAGATGGCGCACAAGCTCGATGCACTGGATGGCGCGCTCGACGGCACACCGCCCCTGCCGCGCGATGCGCAACGCACCTGGGCCCGGGATTTCCAGCAAGCCTACGATCTGTTTTGCCAACGCGTCGATGCCGGCGAAGACACCGAGATCGATCCGTATGCCGCCGAAGCGCCGGAGGAATTCTTCGCAGTGGTCAGCGAATCTCATTTCTCCGCACCGCACGTGCTTTTGCGCACGATGCCGCAGGTCGCCATGCACTTGGAACGATTTTACGGGCCGTCGCCGTTTGCAGATTCAGTGCAACGTTGATGTGCCGCGTCGCAAAGCGGCGTGCGGTATCCCGTGGGCAGAGGAAACCTGCAGCCATCGCTTGAAGCAGATGCCGCGTGATCGATGCAAGCCGGCTTTCGATACCACGCACATGGCCTGACCTGTGCGATCGCGCGCCATGCAGACTCACACCAATCCAAGATCGCGTGGCGTGGCACCCGGGAAGACCCGTTCCAACTGCGCTGGCGACAACCCCCACAAACGGCTGAGCATCCCGCCGAACAGGCTGCGGTAGTTGTTGAGCACCGGGTAATCGCGGTTTTGCAGCAGCTGCGCCTGTTCGACCGCCACCTGCTCGCCCGCGATGCGGCCGCCACGCACGCCACCGCCCAGCACCCAGTAGGTCGTGCCATGGCCATGATCGGTGCCCTTGCTGCCATTCTCGCGGAAGGTGCGGCCGAATTCGGAGATGACGACCACCACGGTGTCGTTCCAGGCCGGACCCAACGCATCGGCATAAGCCGCCAGGCCTTCGCCCAGATTGCGCAGGTTATTGGCCAGGCCACCTTCCACGCTGCCCTGATTGGCATGCGTGTCCCAGCCACCGACATCGACGAACCCCAGGCGATAGCGCTCGCGCATCAAGGTGGCCATGCGCCGGGTTTCATCGGCGAAAGTGCGTGCACTGGCGGCGCCACGGCCGGCCTGCTCCATCTCTTCGCGCAACTGCGCGGTGACCTGCTGACGCAGCGCCAAGCCCTCGCGCGCAGCTGACGCCAGCGGCGTGCTGTCGTACATCTGCGACAGAATCTGTGCCTGCCGCGCATCCAGCCCGCCTTTGCCGATACTGCGCAACGACACATTGGGTAAATCGCCGCCGCCCTGGAACGTCAGCGGCAACGACTCGGTGAACGCGATGGCCGGCACGCCACTGAGCACGCCCGACAGACGCGCCATGAACCCGGAGCGATAATCGCGGTGCTTGCCGGCCTGACCGGACTCGATATCGTCCTGGGTTTCGAAGTGGCTGCGTGACAGATCGTCGGTGCCGGCAAACGGCACGAAAGCCACCTGCTTGCGCTCCCACAGTGGCAGCAGCGTCTCGCCCACCACCGGGTTGAGACCCCACTGCGCATTCAGCGCCAGAGCACTGTTTGGATTGGCGGCGTCTGGCCGCGCAATGGCCAGGCTCGGCCGCGACTGGTAATAAAAATCGCTGCCATACGGCACCAGCAAATTATTGCTGTCGTAGCCACCACGCAGAAACACCACCAGCATGCGTGCGCTATCGCGTGGCGCAGCGAATAGACGACCGGCCCACGGCATGCTTGCGGCGGCTGCAGAGGCAAGCAGAAATTGACGTCGTTGCATGGTGTCCTCTCGCGGCATTGACCGCCTGGCATTCGTTGGATCGTTGGATCGTTGCTTTGAATCTGCGCGCGTTGAATCGTTGGCGTTGCCTCAGCAGATCTGAATCGGTGTCACTGCGTCAGCGATAGTTGAAGTCAGGCGACGACAACAAAAATCCATTCCATTCGGCAGGCGAGCGCGCTTGCGTCAGTGCCTGCTGGGTGGCGGCAGACAGCGAGGGTGCCAGCCAGCGATACGACGGGCGCGTGTCGATTTGCGTCACCGCCGGAATCGGCGTGTCGTTGTCGCCGTCCAGACGAAACAACTGCTTCGGTCCGCCGCCAATCGAACGCGCCACCTCGAACCTGCGCGCCAGCTGCCCGGAACTGGTCCAGGCCTGCGACTGCAGCGACCAGCCATCGGGCGTGATGCGACCAAACAACGGTTCACCCAGCTGCTGCACCCAACTGGCCATTGGCGCGGCATTGATCACCGGTTGGCCCTCGTACGCCACCCGCATCGCCGACACCACAAACCGGTTCGGGTCCTTGAACTTGCGCGGTTGCGCCTGCGCAAACTCCGGCGACGCCAGCATGGCCTGCATGACCTTGGCGATATCGCCATCGCTGTGCTGGAAGGTCGTGGCCATGCGCGTCACCAGCGCAGCAGGCGGCGCGTCGCTGACGAAGTACTCGGCCAGGCGCTGCGAAATGAAATGCGCACAGGCCGGCTGCCGCACCAACAACTGTACGGCGTGTTCGATCTCATCCAGCCCGCCGCCGGCGATGCGCTGGCCAAGCAACATCTTGTCGCCGGGTTGATGACGCGCCGGATTGAATTCGAACAGACCCTTGCGCACAACCTGCGCCTGCCCCGGCGCTGCAGGCGGCAACGGTGGTGCGCCGGTGGCCTTGATCGGCACCAGGCCCGCGCCGGTGAGGATCAGCGCCAGTTGCTGCACATCCTGCTGACTGTAGCCGCCGTGCACGCCCAGCGTGTGCAGTTCCATCAATTCGCGCGCGTAGTTTTCGTTGACCTTGCCCTTGGCGTTCTTGGCATTGTCCAGGTACTCCAGCATTGCCGGGCTTTGCAGCGTGGCCATCACCAGGTCGGCGAACTTGCCGGTGGCGTTGGGACGGATCGCGTTTTCCATATAGTCGGCCGCCATCCACTTCACCCGGGCCTTGTCGGCATACACGCTGAAATGATTGAGCCAGAACCACACCAGTTGTTCGCGCAGTTGATCCGGCGCGTACACCGCGCGCAGCAGTTGCGCCTGCCACGCCTGCACCAGCATCTGACCACCGCGCGCCTGCCAATCCTTGCGCAAGGCGACCTTCTCATCGCCATCGGGCATGGACTGCAGACGGACCTTGTCGGCTTCGTACTGGGTGAGCAAATCCACCAGCGGGATATGCAATGCGTCGAAGCGTTGCAGCTGCGCGCTTACCGGCGCGGGCAACGCGGCGGCGTCGCTGGGCTGCAGCAACAGCGCACCAAAGCGCTTGGGGCCCAACCGTGTCAGCTGCGTCGCGCTGCTGGCATCAACACCATAGGTGGCACGTTGCAGCCAGCGCATCTGCGATGGTGTCAGCGGCGCTTCGGCAGCCGTGCAAGTGAACGCGCACAGGCTGCCGATCAACAGCGGCACTCGCGTGCGCCGTACGTGCGCGACGCGCGCGCCCACGCATACGGCCTGGCCAACGTGCTCGAACATGCAGCCCCTCCATCGCAACGGCTTGCCCGCCCAGTATGGGTAAGCCAGCGCGTGAGGCGTTAAACGGTTGTCGGAACGCCAGCGCACATTGGCCACGGGTTCATCGGCCCCTGCGTCGGTCACAATCCCGGCGGCAGGGTCACATCGAAGCGGGCGCCGCCCAGTTCCTGCGAGCGCACCACCTGCAGCTCGCCGCGATAGCCCTTGATCAGGTCCTGCACGATCGACATGCCGATGCCGTGCCCTTGCACGCGTTCGTCGCCACGCACACCGCGCTGCAGAATCTTGGCCACGTCTTCCGGCGCGATGCCGGGGCCGTCGTCTTCCACCGACAGAATCAGGCCGGCACGACGGCTACCGGTGGTCGGCCCCGGCTTTGCGGTCAGCAACACGCGGCTACGCGCCCACTTGAAGCCGTTTTCCAGCAGGTTGCCGAGCAATTCCTGCAAATCGCCCGGCTCGCCGTGAAAGCGCGCTTCGGGGGAAATATCGAATTCGCACAACACGCCCTTGACCGAATACACCTTCTCAAGGCCACGCACGATTTCTTCGGCGGTTGGTTCGATCGGCAGCGGTGCCGCAAACAATTTGTGCCCGCTGGAGGCCGCACGTGCCAGCTGGTACGACACCAGGTCGTTCATGCGTCGCAGCTGCACATCCATTTCTTCGTGCAGATCGCGCTCGGACGCACCGCTATCCAATTGCGTACGCAAGACGGCGATGGGCGTCTTGAGGCTATGCGCAAGATCGGCCAGCGTATTGCGCTGACGCTCCAGGTTGTCGCGTTCGCTCTCGATGAAGGCGTTGATGCTGTCGGTCAGCGGTTCCAGTTCGCGCGGATGCTGCTCGCTCATGCGCTGGATCTCGCCGCGCTGCACCTTGGTCAATTCGTTGATGACCCGCCGCAGCGGACGCAGGCTCCATTGCAGAATGAAGGCTTGCAGCACCAGCAACACCACACCGGCGCTGCCGAGGTAGAACCACACCGCACCACGGAACACGCGCAGCTGCGCGCCCATCGAGCGCGCGTCTTCCATCACATAGATGGTGTACGGAATCTCGCCGCCATGTTCGCGTTCGACATAGCTCACACCCAGGCCATAGCGATACAGCTGGCCCAGGCTGCCGTCGATCTGGGTCATTTCCAGCGGGCCGATGAATTCTTCCTGGCGCGGCTCCAGCATGCGGCCATGCGGAATGTTCGGGCCTTCGGCCGACATCGAGGTCCAGCTTTCGTCCGGACGCACGACTTCCACATACAGCCCGCCACCGGGAACGTCGAAACGCGGGTCGGGCGGTTGCCCGCCGATATACAGCGACCCGTCGCGCACGAAATCGATATTGGCCGCGTACGCGGAGGCGTAGTTCTTCAGCCGCTCGCGCAGGTTCTTCTCGGCGGTGTCGGCGAACGCCACGTCCAGCGCGTAACCTGCCAGCGCCAGGAAGGCCACCAGGCTGAGGCTGGCGGCCAGCAGCTGGCGGGCCTGCAATGAGCGCGGCCGCCAGCGTCTATACCACTTGGAGCGGCCCAGCACTTGGTCTTCCTGCTCGTTGACGCGCTGACTCAGCCTTCGGTACGCGGAATGGCGAAGCGATAACCGCGGCCACGCACGGTTTCGATCGGCTTGAGTTCACCATCGGGATCGAGCTTCTTGCGCAGGCGACCGATGAACACTTCCAGCACGTTCGAATCGCGGTCGAAGTCCTGCTGGTAGATGTGCTCGGTGAGATCGGCCTTGGAGACCAGTTCGCCGGCATGCATCATCAGGTACTCAAGCACCTTGTACTCATAACTGGTCAGATCGACGTTGGCGCCGTTGACGCTCACCGTCTGTGCGGCTAGGTCCAGCGCGACCGGGCCGCATTCCAGCGTGGGCTTGCTCCAGCCGGCGGCACGCCGCAGCAGCGCGTTGACGCGCGCCAACAACTCTTCGACGTGGAACGGCTTGACCAGATAATCGTCGGCGCCCTGCTTGAGGCCTTCGACCTTGTCCTGCCAGCTCGAGCGCGCGGTCAGGATCAGCACAGGAAACTTCTTGCCTTCATCGCGCAGGGCCTTGATCAGCTCCATACCCGACATCTTGGGCAAGCCAAGATCGATGATGCCGACATCGAATGGCACTTCACGGCCCATGTAGAGGCCTTCTTCGCCGTCCTGTGCAGCGTCGACCGCAAAGCCTTCGCGCTTCAGACGCGCCGCAAGGGTTTCGCGCAGCGGAGCTTCGTCTTCGACCAAAAGAATACGCATGCACTCTCCCTAGTTACGTTGTCGGCCACTGGCCGGGGAATTTATAAGACTGAACGCAGAACTATCTACGTTCAGTGGTTATCGTCGCGTGGTGGCGCGTCGGGCGGAGGCGAGTTACGCGCCGGCGCGGCCTGCGTCTGCTCCGGCTCATACACGGTGTGCACGCGCCCGTCCTTCATGTACTTGACCCGGTTGAGATTGCCGCCGTCGAACGGAACGCGCTCGGCGCCCAGGATCTGCCCACCGGTGGACCGCTGCACATGCCGAATGGTGTCCGACAGCGTGCGGCTGTTGCCGCGTGCCGAGGGCGGCATTGCCTCGCGCCCGCTCTGCACCATCGGATAGCCCTGGCCCCAGGCCGACGGCGCGGCCATGGCAACCCAGAGGGCAACCAGAGCGACTTGGCGAGCGCGGCACAGCGATTGGGTCACAAACAAATCCTAGCGGGTTGTTCAGAAACATTCAAAATTCGTGAAATCGACCACGCGTAACTAAGAGTCGAGCATCGGGATCGAGGCAAATTCTTGATTTTTCGGGGTGAATCCGATCTGAACTTTTTGGCTTCACGTTAACGGCATTCAGTGAAATGAATGTCGATCAGATTGGCCGGCATGGCGTGCGCGCGGTTTGCGGACACGCCCACTGCAGAGGCGACCCGAAATACCCGGATACCCCGGCAGCCCGTTCAGGAATGCAAGCGGCGGGCCAGAGTCAGGCAACGACTCGCCAGGGTCGCGTATCGGTGCGCTCCAGTGCCTGCTCGACCAGCTCCCACCCGGCACCCGGACGATGTGCGCCTTCGCTCAAGACCTGCCGGAACGCCCTGCCTCCAGGCTGGCCATGGAACAGGCCCAGCACATGCCGGGTCATGTGCTTCAAGGCCAGACCCTGTGCCAGCTGTGATTCCACGTACGGCTGATAGGCGCGCAGCAAGGACTCGCGTGGTTGCTCGGGCCGCTGGTTCAAGGCTGCATCCAGGCAATGCAGGACGTACGGGTCGTGGTAGGCGGCGCGGCCGAGCATGACGCCGTCGGTGTGCTGCAGATGCGCCATGGCCGGGTCCACGGCCACAATGCCGCCGTTGAGCACGACCGGCAGACCGGGCAGCTCCTGCTTGAGCCGGTAGGCCCAGTCGTACCGCAGCGGCGGCACTTCGCGATTTTCCTTCGGCGACAAGCCCTTGAGCCAGGCATTGCGAGCGTGCACCACCACCATCGCGGCGCCGGCCGCGACCACCTGGTCGACAAAGCGGGCGAACAGGGCGTAGTCGTCATCGTCGTCCACGCCCAGGCGGCACTTGACCGTGATCGGCAAGTGGGTGGCCGCGCACATGGCCGCGACGCAGTCGGCCACCAGCGCCGGCTCGCGCATCAGGCAGGCGCCGAAACGCCCGGCCTGCACGCGGTCGGACGGGCAGCCGCAATTGAGATTGATCTCATCAAAGCCCCACTCCTGCGCAATCGACGCCGCCTGTGCGAGCAAGGCCGGATCGCTGCCGCCCAGTTGCAGCGCCAGCTGATGTTCCACCGCATCGAAGCCGATCAAGCGCGCGCGATCGCCGTGGATCACCGCGTTGGCGTGCACCATCTCGGTGTACAGGCGTGCGGACGGCGCCGACAGGCGATGGAAGACCCGGCAATGGCGGTCGGTCCAGTCCATCATCGGGGCAACGGACAGGCGCAGGGAGGCAGCGTAGCGATCGGTGGAAGCGGTCATCGACAAAGTGGCCGCAGCGAGCGGCCATGGGAATGCGAAGCAGGATCAACAGCTTACACGGGCCCCGATGAATCTGCGGCGGTGCGGCACGGGATGCGGGAGCGCCTGCGCCTCACGCCTGGCTGCAAAATCGCCTGCTCGCGTTCCGGATGATTACCGGGTCAGTTGAATCCGAGCGTTAGGCACAAGTGCCCATGCAGCTGGTGACGCTTGGGCGGCCAGCATCACGGCTACGTTCGTCCGTCGGACGCGGGCGAACACCCCGCATTGACGCTGTCTTGGGTTTCCCTCGCTCGCCGAGGACCGGCGGTAGCGGGAGGCATCACGGCAAGATGCGCGGTGCCTGGCTGCGTTCGCCTCTGCGGCGAACGCGTTGCATCGTCAGTGACGAGCGGAGATTGCTCAGTCCAGTGCCGCAGCCACTGCTGCGTCTGGACGGAATCAAGACTTACGGGTTACGCACACCAACACGCTCTTCGGCGCTCAGCGGCTTGCCCAGCGCATGGTAGGAGGCAACCAACGTGATCAGGGCGGTGCCCATGACGGTGTAGAAGCTCCATGACTTGGCCAGCACGTGCACCTGGCCGAACACCAGTGCAACGACGGCAGTAGCACTGCACAGCACCATGGCCAGCAGCGACATCAGGAAGGGGATGGAGGGATCGAGCTTCATGGTCCGGGGGGTTCCAAGGTGCGTTGCGATAGCTGCAGCATCGGCGTTCCCGGCGCTTTCTTGAACTGTTTTCAGCGGCTTTTTTTAAGACGGTTTAGAGCAAGTCAGCAAGCACTCAGTTTTCTGTCAAACCCTTGGCGCACAACGGTTTGCGCGTCAGAAAAATTCTGACGCAATGGCGAAAACATCACCATCCCTGTCAGAGATCCAGCGCGGCCGCGGCGGAAAACCGACGACACTGCCAGGAGCGGTTTGGGGCTCCTGGGCAGCGGTTCGGAGTGCTGCGATGGATGCGGCGATCCCGCTCGATGCCGTCGACGTGGCAGGCGTAGCAAGCGCTGATGGATAGGTGGGCGGCGCGGCATGCACCCACAGGCGTGGCGTCCTTCGCCAGAGCCGGGGCGCGTTGCGACAAGGGCGCGGGGACTGCCTACCTGTCGCAGCGCAGCGGTTGGTTACGCGCAGCCGTCCGCGGCTTCTAGCGGTGATGCGCAACCACGAACGCGCAGCGCGGCCGAGACGGCACGCTGTAGGGGGCAAGCCCGGCGGCGCGCAGAACTGGCGCGCTCAGCGCGCCGGAGCGGTGGCGAATTCGCCGCGTTGCAGCTTGGTCACATCGTTGCCCTGCCCGTCCTTGAGGCTGAGGTCGGCTCCCTTGGCGGCCAGGTCCTTGAGCACGTCGGTGCGTTGGAACAGCGCTGCATACATTGCAGCGGTCTGGCCGGCGTTGTTGCGCTGGTCCGGCGCGCAATCGGCCTGCATCAGGCGCTTGGCGATGCCCAGCTCGCCCTTGAAGATGGCGCCCATCAGCGCGGTGTTGCCACGCTTGTCCTGCGCGCAGGGGTCGGCGCCGGCGCTCAGCAACTGCTCCACCGCCGGCCGTTGGCCGTGGTAGGCGGCCAGGATCAAGGCGGTATAGCCCTTCTCGTCGCGGGTATTGAGGTCGTAATGCGAGCGAATGAACTCGGCCAGCATGTCCTGGCGGCCCTCACGCGCGGCGTCGAAGAAATACTCGCGCAGCTGCAGCTTGATCTGCTCAGGCGTGGCAGTGGCAGTTGCCGTTGCGTTGGCAGCGGATGCGGATGCAGGTGAGGCAGCGCTGGCAATCGCAGACACGCTGCCAAGCATTAGAAACAACACAGTGCGCATAGGGATCTGCCGAAATAAAGACGACACCGCGGCGCAGGCCGCGATGTCGTCGGGCGGCTCAGTCCTGCAGGCTGGAGGCCAGCTGCTTGACCCGCGCCAGGTCGCCCTTGGCCACGCGGGTGACGCCGGTGCCGTATTCGGGGTCGGCCTTGTACAGGAACGACAGCATCAGGTGCTTGCTTTCGGTATCGGTGGTGGCCAGCGACTCGCCGAAGCTCTGCACCAGATCGGCGCGGTCCTTCTTGCTGTAGGAGCGATACAACTCGCCGGCCTGCTTGAAGTTCTGCTCGCGGGTGATCTTGGCCTGCTGGGTCGTGCCCGACAGCGGCAACTCGCTGTAGCGCGCTGCGGTGTCCTGCGGACGCGGCTCCAGGCGGCTCGGCTCGTAGTTCACGCCACTGGTGGTCTGACCGATATTGCCCTGGCCATCCTGGTTGCCGTTGTTGACCGCCACACGCGGACGGTTGACCGGCAGGCTCAGCCCATTGGCACCGATGCGATACAGCTGGGTATCGGCGTACGAGAAAATACGGCCCTGCAACAGACGGTCTTCGGACGGCTCGATACCCGGCACCAGATTGGCCGGCGCCATGGCCACCTGCTCGGTTTCCTGGAAGAAATTGTCGACGTTCTTGTTCAACACCATCTGGCCGACCTTCTGCTCCGGCACGTCCGGCCAGATCTTGGTCGCATCGAGCGGGTCGAAATCGAACTTGGCCAGGTCTTCCGGCTTGAGTACCTGCACGTACAAATCCCATTTCGGGTAATCGCCCTTCTTGATCGCACCGACCAGATCGTTGGTCAGGTGGCTGTAGTCCTTGGCCTGCACGGCGGCAACCTGCTTGGGATCGAGGTTCTTGATGCCCTGCAGAGACTTCCAATGGAACTTGACGTAGTGCACTTCACCCTGCGCGTTGACCAGCTTGTAGGCGTGCACGCCATTGCCGTCCATGAAGCGATAGCCGGCCGGCGTGCCCTCATTGGAGTACAGCAGGGTCAGCGTGCGCGTGGCTTCGGGCACGTGCGAGAAGAAATCGAAGCGACGCGAATCGTCATCCAGATTGGTGCGCGGGTCCGGCTTGAACGCGTGCACCATGTCGGGGAACTTGATCGCATCGCGAATGAAGAACGTGGGGAAGTTGTTGCCGACCAGATCCCAATTGCCTTCGCTGGTATAGAACTTGGTGGCGAAACCATGCGGGTCGCGCAGCGTCTCCGGCGAATGGTTGCCGTGCACCACCGAGGAAAAGCGCACGAACACCGGGGTTTTTTCGCCGGCGCTGAACACCTTGGCCTTGGTCAGGCTGGAAAGATCGGCAGTGGCGGTGAACTCGCCTTTGACGCCGGTGCCGCGCGCATGCACCACGCGCTCGGGAATGCGCTCGCGATCGAAACGCTGCAGCTTCTGGATCAGCTGCACGTCCTGCAGCAGCGTCGGGCCGGTGGCGCCGGCTGTCTGCGAATTCTGGTTATCGCCGACCTTGGCGCCATTGTCGCGGGTCAGAACGGATTGGGCGAAGACCGGCGGAGCGATCAACATCGGGGCTAGCAGGGCTAGCACCATGAGGTGTCCAGGGCGCATGGCGTCAGCTCGTGTGAGGAGGCTGAATCATCGCTAGCAGGCCGAAGTGTGAGAAGTCGTTAGTTATGATCGCTTCGATAGGGGAACATGATGATGACTGCGTTGCGTGATATGCATCGCCAAGCTCGCGGGCAGTGCGTTGCAGATAACCGCATTATCGAGCGCCACGTGCGTCATTCGGTTTTTTCGTTGCACGACTTCAGTTCCGAGCACGCTCACAGAATGCTGCGCTGCAAGGGTCGTGTGCGGTGTGGATGATGCGAGCCATCCATCGCGCGTCCGCGCGATGCGGGACTGGTCAGCGCATGCAGCACCGGTTATGCAGAGTGCAGCACGTGAGCTCCTCCAACGCTGCTTCTGCACCATCGCGCGTATGCCGATGCAGTGCGACTAGCCATGCTCCATGTGGGATTGCACCACGCGGCTTGTATCGCGCAATACCCGAACCGGCGCGCTACGTTCGTATCAGCTGCGTCATCGCTCACCATCGCATGCGCAACTGCATGATGCGAAGGTGGTGACGCTGGGCATCGCCAGGCGATATTCAACGCCCGATCACCCGCTTGAACGGCGGGAGAGCATCGATGATGCGTTTGCCGTAGCGACGGGTAAGCAGGCGCGAGTCGAGAATGATCACGCGGCCGTGGTCGCTGGAGCTGCGGATCAGGCGGCCGGCGAATTGGGTGAGCGTGCGTAACGCGTGCGGGATGGCGATCAGGTTGAAGGCGTTGTGGCCGCGGCTTTCCAGCCATTCGCTCAAGGTGGAGGTTTGCGGATCGGTCGGCACGGCGAACGGCACCTGGGTGATGACCACGGTGGTGCAGGCTTCGCCCGGCAAATCCAACCCTTCGCCGAAAGAATTCAAACCGAACAGCACAGAGCCTTCGCCGGCGGCGATGCGGCGCAAATGTTCAGTGATCAGTTGCGACTTGTTGCCCTCGCCCTGCACCAGCACGCGGTTGCGCTGCGCCAATGGCATCAGGTCGGCCACCTTTTCCATCTTCCAGCGCGAGGTGAACAACACGATGCTGCCCTTGTCGTTCCAATCCAGTTCGCGCACCAGATACTTGGCCACTTCCTTGGGATGGCCTTCGCGGTCGTCGGGCGTGACCGGGAAATTGGGTACGATCAATTCGGCCTGGTTGGGTAGGTCGAACGGCGAGGCCAGCGATACCATTTCGGCGTGATCGGGCAAGCCGTTGTCGATGGCGAAGGATTGGAAATCGCCGCCACCGGTGAGCGTTGCCGAGGTCATCACTACCGAGTCCACCTCGTTCCAGATCATCGTGCGCAGCACCTGCGCGGCCGAGACCGGCGAGCAGTGGCAGACCAGATCACCGTCGCGCGAGAGGGTGATCCAGCGCGCCATCGGCGGCTGACCTTCCTTGTCTTCGCGGCGCCAGCCGCTCCACAGATTGTGCTGCTGCTCGGCCATTTCCAGCGCCAGGCCGAGGCTGCGCTGCAGACGTTCGCGCGCAGAATCGTCCTGTTTTCCCTTCGCAATCGCGCTGTGTGCGGCATGCACCCAGTTGAACAGCGCGCGGGTTTCTTCGCCGAGCTCTTCGATGGCCGGGCCCCATTGCGGCGGCAACTTGCCATTGGCCGCGCGCCACAGCGGATCGCGCTCGCCGGGCTCCGGCTTCCATACGCGTTCGACTTCGGCGTGGAAAGCCTTGAGCAGTTTGGACACGCGCGCCGCGACCTCGATGGCTTCATTGGGCAGCAAGTTGCCCAGCTTGTCCTTGTCTACTGCGCGATAGGCGGCCGCAATCAAAATCTGCATGCGTCGGGTGCGCCGGGCCATGTCGTCCAGCGGCAGATTGGCCGCGCCCTGGTCGATCGCCACGCCGGCGATGTGATGGCCTTCGTCGAGCACCAGCAGCATGTCCGCTGGCGGGGCGATCAGCGGCTGGCCGTTTTCGGCATCGCCCAGCGACAGCGACGACAGCAGCAAGGCGTGGTTGGTGACCACGATCTGCGCCTCACGCACATCGGTGCGCGCCTTAAGCACCGGACATTGCGCCGCGTAGCTGCAGCGGCGCCCTGCACAGCCGGAGGCCGGCGTGGTGATGCGCATGCGCAGCGGCACGGAGATCTGTTCTGGCGCATCGTCCAGATCACCATTCCAGGTGCGGGCCGCGTAGGCCTTGGCGAGGCGTTTGGCCAGATCCGCATCGACCGGGCTGAGCGGGCGGTCATAGAGCGCCTGCTCATCTTCGAACATCGCATTCTGGCTGGTGTCGCCCTCCAACTCGGCGGCATTGCGGGTGCACAGGTAGCGCGTGCGGCCCTTGGCCAACGCCACGGTGGCGTCCAGCCCGGTGGCCTTGAGGAAGGCCGGGATGTCGCGTTCCACCAGCTGCGATTGCAGCGCCACGGTGCCGGTGCTGATGACCAGTTTTTTCTTGGTGGCCAACGCGATCGGCACGCCGGCGGTGAGATAGCCCAGGCTCTTGCCCACGCCGGTGGGCGCCTCGGCGATGCCGATGCCGCCGGAGGTGGCCAGCGCGCGCGAGACCAGGCCGATCATCTGGCTCTGCGCGCGCCGCATGGCGAAGCCCGGCGTATTGGCCTGCAGCTTGGCGTAGGCGTCGCGGATGCTGGCCTTGATCGGGTCGGTCAGGCTGCGCTGGGTGGGAACGGGCGCCGACGGCGCGGCCGGTGGGGCAACTTCACTCATCGCGCTATTTTCGCACGGACCGGCGCCGTGACTGCGACCGGCGCGCCGCACGGCTGAACAGGTTGCCTGCGTGCGGCGGCGACCGGCCAGTCCCACGCCGGTGCTGCGCGGCCGAGGGCATGGCTCGATTCTCCGATCGTGGCCTGCCAGCACCGGCCGCCTGCAGGCACTCGCCGCCAGCGTCACCCAGAAGGCGGCGCAGTGGATGCCGATGCAAGACCCGCCGCTGTCCTTAAAGCGTAAGCACTATCAATGCGCTCAGTTCCGCTGCCGGCGCGCCGGCCACGCATAGCGCGCCCACACCACGCCGATGGCCGTCATTGCGATGCCCATCAACAGCATGCCGGCGCCCACGCCGCTCGGCCCGAAGTGTTCGTACAGCAGGCCGCCGCGATTGACCGCCGCCAGCGCCTGCGGATACAGCAGCGTCCACAGGCCCTGCCCGGCGCAGACCAGTCCAACGATCGCCAGCAAGATGGCTTTGAACGGGATCATGGGCGCGGACCAGTGCCAGCGGGCAAACGCTGCAGGCTGGCCGCCAGCGTCCACACCAGCACGCCGATGCCGGCGGCCTGCACGGCCATCAGCACGAAGTGGGCGATGCCGACCACTATGCTGATCTGACGCACGTTGCCTTGCTGCAGCAACAGCATCGGGATCGCCTGGACGGCAACCTCGGCGAACAGGCAGCCCAGCAGCAGCCAGAGCGCGGTCAGCCCGGCGCGCCGCAGCGGGCCATGCGGTGCGCGCCACAACAGGACCAGCCCGAGCAGCACCGCAATCAGCATCGGCACGCGCGACAGCAGGCCGGTGACCAGGGTCAGCAGGATCGCGGTGGCATCGGCGCTGCCCACGTCAGTCGGCACTGACCAGCACGGCCTCGCGCGCGCGCAGCGCGGCGTAGACCGGGTCGGTGTCCGGACGCACGCCATGCCACAGCGCGAAGCTCTCGGCGGCCTGCTCCACCAGCATGCCCAGCCCGTCGATGGCGTACCGGCACTGCGCCGAACGTGCCCAGGCCAGAAACGCGATGGCGGTATCGCCGTAATTCAGATCGACCGCGGCAGTCAGGCTGTTGACCAGGCCCAGTGGCAATGCGAACGCGCCGGCATCGCGGTCGCGACCGGCGGCCGTGGCGTTGACGATCAGTTCGAAGTCGCCCAGCTCGCGCAGGTCTTCGATGTAACGCGACGTCACCCGCGCCGGTTCGCCCAGCGCATCGCACAAGGCATCGGCGCGCTCGGGCGAGCGGTTCACCACCACCATTGCGGTAATGCCCGCCTCCAGCAACGCCGGCGCCACACCGCGCGCAGCACCACCGGCGCCCAGCAGCAGCACGCGGCGGCCACGCAGATCCAGGCCCTGGCGCTCGGTGAGATCGCGCACCAGGCCGGCGCCGTCGGTGTTGTCGCCCTGCCACTGGCCGTCGTTACGTACCAACGTGTTCACCGCCCCGGCCAGCCGCGCGCGATCGCTCAGGCTGCTGGCCAGCGCATAGGCGGCCTCCTTCAACGGCAGGGTGACGTTGGCCCCCTTGCCGCCCTCATCGCCGAAACGTTGCAGCGCGGCGCTGAAATCGTCCAGCGGCGCGTCGATGCCGGTGTAGTCCAGCGCAATGCCGGTCTGCTTCCCGAAGTCGGCGTGGATGGCCGGCGACAGCGAATGGGCGACGGGGTGACCGAACACGGCATAACGGGATACGGGCATGAAACGCTCTCTGGTTGACTAGACTGTGCGCGACGTTAGAGTCGCTCTTTGAGGCAGGAACACCGCATGCAATACCGATGGACGCTGCTCACGCTGGCGGCAAGTTTACTCTGCGTCCCGTCTGCTCCGGGGCTTGCTGAATTCGGCATCGAGGGCATGGGCGTGGTCTCCACGCCGGCCAACGAGGCGCGCGCCACGCTCAGCCCGGACGGGCAACGCATCGTCTGGGCCAGCGACCGGGCCGGTGGCACCGGCGGCTGGGATCTGTGGCAGGCGCAGCTGCGCGGTGGGCGTTGGCAGGACGCGCGGCCGCTGCCGGTCAATACCGTGCAGGACGAGACCGCCCCATTGTTCAGTGCCGACGGCCGCTGGCTGCTGTTCGCCTCCACCCGGCCCGGCGGCGCGGGCGGCAGCGACCTGTACCGAGCGCCGGTGGATGCGCAGGGCGCCGTGGGCCCGGTGCAGTCGCTGGGTGCGGCGATCAACAGCGCCGGCAACGAGCGCGCACCCACGCTGTCGCTGGATGGCACACGTTTGCTGTTCGCCAGCGACGGACATGGCAGTGCTGGCGGTATGGATCTATTCGTCGCGCGCTGGGATGGGCAGGCGTTCACTGCGCCGGTGGCCCTGGTCGACATCAATAGCGCAGCCGACGAGCTGGACGCCGCCTGGCTCGGCGACGGACGCGCGCTGGTATGGGCCCGCGGGAAGACCGATGGCCCCAGCCAACTGCTGCTGGCCATCTGCAAGGACGGGCATTTTGCAGCGGGCTTGCCGCTGCCGCTGTCGTTCAACGGGCCGCAGGAGCGCACGTTCGGCGCGGTCGTCGATGCGGCCAAGCCTGGCGAATTACTGGTGACCGGTAGTGCGCGCGCGCCGCGTGCAGGGCAACTGGACATCTACCGGATGAAGGCACCGGCAGCCGACGGCGATGCGCGTTGCCATTGAGATGATCGGTGCATAGGTCAGGCCGAGAAGATCTTATCTGGGCATTCGCCGCAGAACGGCCGATCGCTTCCAATGAGGCGACTGGCAAACCGTGCGAGGCCAAATCCTCATTCTTCAATCAACAACCAGCGAACTGATGAGCGTGGTGCCCTCGCCGATTGCGGGAACGTTGGTGGCATGGATGCCGCCAACGAGCCCCATGGATGGGTTCACGGCGTGTCCTGCGAGCGGCGAGGACACCGCGCGTGACCGAGCAGATTTTTGGCGGCATCCAACAAGTCAAGCCCAACAAACCGCTGCGCAGATGCGATGCGAGCAGCCAGCGGCCGATGCTCAAGGTCAGCCGTGTATTGCGGTCTGCCGTTCTGACCGTCTGCAACAACCTAACGATCAATCCCTGTGTTTCGCCAGCGGATATCAGCAGGCATGCCACAGTCATCACCGCATTCAATACACATCGCGTCGATAACGGCCCGCCGCGGTCAACGATTCCAACCGCGTGTCGCCGAGCAGTTCTCGCAAGGTTGCATCGACTTCGCGCGCCATGCTGTCCAGGCTGCCGCAGACGTAGATCACCGCGCCACGGTCGATCCAGTGCCGCAGCGCGTCGCCGGCTTCGCGCAAGCGATGCTGAACGTAGCGTTTTTGCGGTTGATCGCGCGAGAACACCCACTCCAGCTGCTGCAGATGCCCGCTCGCCTGCCAGGCCTGCAGTTCGTCGGCCAACAAGCGATCGTGCGCCGCATGCCGTTCGCCGAACAACAGCCAGTGCCCATGCACGCCGGCCACCTCGGCCTCGCGTAGCAGCCCGCGCAGGCCCGCAATGCCGGTGCCGTTACCGATCAAGACCATCGGCATTGTTTCGAGCCGATGAAACCCGGGATTGGTGCGCAACCGTGCGCGCACCGGCGCGCCGATCGCCGCGTGGCAGATCAGCCAACCCGAACCCAGACCGGGGCTGCCGTCGGCACGCGCCGTCAGCCTTACCACCACCGTCGCAGCGCCGTCGGCCGGGACGCTGGCGAGCGAATAATCGCGGGTGGGCAGCCAAGCACATGCGTCCAGCCAGGTATGCGGATCAGGGCGATGAGCAAGCGGCGTAGCGGGCGGCTCCGGTAGCACGCGCTCGGCGGCGGCCTGCTGCAATGGCAGCAGTTGCACCAGCGCGTCTGGCGACAGGCCCCATGCCGTCAGACAAGCGCGCACCTTCGCTTCGGCATGCGCAGGCTGCACTTCGAGAATGTCGCCGGCCTGCCAATGCGCGTCGGCCGGTGGCTGCAGATCGATGCGCCAGATAGGCGCCCCCGCGCTGCCCGGATTCAGATGCGTGCGCGAGGACAGGGTCCAGTCGCTCAATTTAGGTCGTGCCAGCGGCGCCACGCTCACCGGTGCACCGGCGATCTGGCCCAGCTGCGCATGCCATTGCGCCAGCGCCTGCGGGTCGACGTTGTCCAGTTCCACCGCAGAAAACAGCGCGCGTGCACCTTGCGCATCCAGCCACTGTTCCACGCGCCGCGAGAACCCGCAAAACTGCGCGTACTGGCGGTCGCCCAGCGCCAACACCGCGTACGTCAGGTGCGGCAATTCCAGGCGTTGCCGCAGCAGCCCACGCTCGAAACCGCGTGCGGTATCCGGTGGCTCGCCATCGCCAAACGTGCTGATCACAAACAGCGCATGTCCGGTGCGTTGCAGCACCTGCGCATCCAGCTGCGCCAGCGAGCGCACCTGTACCGGCAGGCCGGCGGCTTGCAGATGCCCGGCGGCCTGCCACGCCAGGCGTTCGGCAAAACCGCTCTGGCTGGCAAACGCAATCAACCATGGTGCCGCTTGCGATGCCGGTGCTGCGCGTTGCAACACGTTGCGCGCAGCGCGCAGTTCGCGTTTTTTGCGGCGCCGATCCAGATACAGCATCCAGCCGGTGACGAAGAACACCGACATGCCCAGGCTCGCCAGCATCACCACGATGCGCCCCGGCAACCCGAAGAAACTGCCCGAATGCAGCGGGAACATGCTCACCGCCAATTGCTGCCCGCGCGGCAGCAGCGCATAGTCCTGGCGCTGCAGCAGTGCTCCACTGTCCGGCGCGATATCAAGACCGGTGTAGGCGCGATCGTGAGCGGGATTGTCCGGCAAGAACCGCACGTTCAACGGCTGCCCGGCGCGCGTGGGAATGCGCAGATCCAGGGCGGCGCTGCGCGTTGCGGGAATGCCATCGAGCGTGCGCTGCACGCGTGCAAGATCGACAGTGGCTGGGCGGTTATCGCCTTTGTCGCCGCGCATCGCAGGCGCAACGCCGAGCAAGGCCATCATGCCATCGCGATACCAGGGGTAGGACCAGGTCAGCCCGGTCAGCGCGACCAGCAGATACACCAGCAAGCACCAGGTGCCGAACACCGCATGCAGGCTCCACAAAAAACTGCGCCCCTGGCGTCGCCATTCCACCACCCACCAGGTGCGCGGGCTCCACCACCGCCGCGGCCAGCGCAGATACAGCCCCGATGCGCAGAAAAACAGCAAGATGAAGGCGCTCGCACCGGTGACCGCCTGCCCGCGCTTGCCGGCCGTCAGGTTGCGGTGCAGGTCTTCGATGAAGGCAAACGCAGTGCTCAACCGCGGCGGCGCGACTCGCTCACCCGTATAGGGATCGAAGTACGCCCGGCCCGCGCCCTTGCCGGAGAGACGGGCGGCAGAAGGACGCGCGCCGGTGGGGTCGATCAACAGGCGCGTCACCGCCTGTTTTTGCCCCGCACCGGCCGGCGCCAGATCGAGCCGTTGCAGCAGCACATCCACCGGCAAGGGCTGCTCGCCCGCCGCATGCCGTTGCGCCAGCTGCGCAATGGCCGGGTTGGCCATGCGCACGATCTCGTTTTCGAACGACATCGCCGCGCCGGTCAAACCCATCACCGACAGCACCAGCCCGGCAGTGATGCCGAGCAGCCAATGCAGCTGGAACAGGAGCGTCTTGATCAAGGCCTGGACACGAAACAGGACGGCCGGCCATTGTAGATGAGAATGAGTCTCGCATCCGATCTGCGCCAACGCCGGTTAGATGCTGCGTTCGGTTGCACGCCATGCGCCCTGAAATGGTCGGTGTTGCCTGATGCGCCGCGCCGTCATCTGCCGCACATGGCGCGGTCATCGTTTGGACATCGCCCGTTGCCACCTTCCTCACTCCCCTGGCAAGCGAGCTCTGTAATGTCCTTATCTCTTGCGCGGTTGTGTGGCCCTGGCAGTGTTGTGCGCGACCTCGGTGGCGGTGGCCACCACCAGTTGTCCCACCCTTTACGCAAAAGGCGCCCCGCCTAGCGTGGGCAGCAGCACGACCCACACCACCGAGGTCTGCCACACCGAATACGTGCTGCTGGCCTCGGGCGTGACCAAGGACCCGGTGTATTCGGCCGAGCACCTCACCGACCAACAGGTTGCCGGCGCCGAGGCGATCGGCCGGGTCGGCTCGTTTCACGAAGAAACCGGCATCCCGGCCGCCGATCGCTCGAAAAGTTCCGATTACACCAACACCGGCTACGACCGCGGGCACATGACGCCGGCCGGCGATGCATCGACCGAAAGCTCGGAAAAAGAAACCTTTTCCATGGCCAACGTCGTCCCGCAGGACCGCAAGCTCAACACCGGCGAGTGGGCGCACATCGAAGAACAAGTGCGTCAGCTGGCCAAGCAACACGGCGAGTTGTACGTGGTGACCGGCCCGGCCTTCGACAGCGGCACCGCAGCGACGATCGGCACCGACCAGGTCGCCGTGCCGACGTATGTGTGGAAGGCGATCTACGAACCGGGCGTGGGCGTGGGCGCGTATCTGTGCGTCAACGACAGCAGCATCAACTGCGATGTGGTGTCGATCGACGACCTGGTCGTGATGACCAACGTCGACCCGTTCCCCTCGCTCAGCGCCAGCGTGAAGTCGCAGGCGATCGGGTTGGTGCTGCCCTGAGACGAGAGACGGAATTGGGGATTTGCTGACACAGCGTAACAAGTACCACTACCAGTTGCTGGCTCGGCGCTGCGCCGTCGCCAGGCGCGATCCGCGGCTGGCCTTGAAATTTCAAGCTTAGCGCGCCGGTCCGGTTACGGTGTACGCAAGCCATCACACCAGCGCGTTTGAACGCTGGTGCATGGGAGCGACGTGCCGTATTGCCTCTGATGCAGGCGGCACGTCGCCCCCCATCCAGCGGGCGTTGTGCATCTCTCAGGCTAACGACCGGCCATCGAACCGGACCGCCCACTCCGGATCCTACTGCCCGCAGGCAACCGCTTGGCCGAAGCGAGCGCCCTTATCCATGCACAACTGAAATGGCAGCGCCGTCGCACCGTGCTCGCGCTCAGCGTGTTTCGCGCAACCAGCGCGCCACTTGCGGGGCGAAGTAGGTCAGCACGCCATCGGCACCGGCACGTTTGAAGGCCATCAACGCCTCGAGCACGCACTTACGCTCATCCAGCCAACCATTGGCCGCGGCGGCCTTGAGCATCGCGTACTCGCCGCTGACCTGATACGCAAAGGTCGGCACGCGGAATTCTTCCTTCACCCGGCGCACCACATCCAGATACGGCATGCCCGGCTTGACCATCACCATGTCCGCACCTTCTTCCAGATCCAGGGCGATCTCGCGCAAAGCTTCGTCGCCGTTGGCCGGGTCCATCTGGTAGGTGGTCTTGTCTGCCTTGCCCAGATTGCCGGCACTGCCCACCGCATCGCGGAACGGGCCGTAGAACGCGGAGGCGTACTTGGCCGAATACGCCATGATCCGCACGTTGAGATAGTCGTCGGCATCGAGCGCGCGGCGGATCGCACCGATGCGGCCATCCATCATGTCCGACGGCGAAATGATGTCCACGCCCGCCTGCGCGTGCGACAACGATTGCTTGACCAGTGCCTCGACCGTGATCTCGTTGAGCACATAACCCTTGGCGTCGATGATGCCGTCCTGGCCGTGGGTGGTGTACGGGTCCAGCGCCACGTCGGTCATGACGCCCAGCTCAGGAAAGCGCGACTTCAACGCACGTACCGCGCGCTGCGCCAGGCCGTCCGGATTCCAGGCTTCGGCCGCGTCCAGGCTCTTGCCGGCCGGGTCGATCACCGGGAACAGGTCGATCACCGGGATGCCCAGTTCCAGCGCGTTTTCCGCCTCGCGCAGCAATTCGTCCAGCGACAGGCGTTCCACGCCCGGCATCGATGCAATCGGCGCGCGGCCAGGCAACTCGTGCACGAACACCGGCCAGATCAGGTCGTCGGTGGTCAGCGTGTTTTCGCGCATCAACCGACGCGAAAACGCATCGTGGCGCATGCGGCGGGGGCGATAGTGGGGGTGGGCCATGACAAGTCCTGTAGACAGCGCATCAGTTTACGCCCGCCATCACGCGCAGGACGCGCTGCGACGCAGTGTCGCAGCGCTGCAACGGCACGCGTGTTGGCTGCGTGCGCCTGACGACACATCGGGCAGCGCACCCACAGCTGGCGACACAGGCACTGCTCGCCTGGCGCAGGCGCGCATGTGCATCACCGCCTTATCGAAAGCCTGTTAGATGATGCCGCCACCCAGGCTCAAGCGGATCACCCCGACCACGATCACCAAGCCGTTGAGCACCAGGCCGGTCTTGGCACGGCCGCGGTTGCCTGCCGAGGTGAACAACAACGCGATGGCGGCGATCAGCGCGCCCACCGCCGCGAACGGAATCAGGAACCAGTTGCCCCAGCCCAGCAGCGGAATGAAGGCCAACACCATCCAGAGGAGCGCCACGATGCCCCACAACAGACTGATCAATCCCACGTGCCACCTCGTCTTGAAGAAAGCACGAGCTTACCGGCGCGGCCGTCCTCACGCCGTGGGCGGGTGGTCATCATGACCAATGGCGGTTTGGCGGCAGCCTCACATCGGCATGGCTAGGGTGCGCCCAAGTCCGGCGCAATTCAGCCCAGGCGCCGGATCATCGCTGCCACTACCCGGCTTTCGTTACCCAGCTTTCATTACCCAACGGGGGTCCACCATGCACAAGCAATCGCTGATCAGGAACGTCGCCATCGCGGCGGCCACCGTCGCCTTGCTAGCCGGCTGCGCCAGCAGCTCCAAGGTGATGCTGGGCCAGGCGCGCGCGCCGATCGACCCGGCGCAGGTGCAGGTGTATTCCAACGCACCGGCCGGCTCGGTGGAAATCGCCCAGCTCGAATCGACCAGCGCCGCCGGCTTCGGCACCCAGGGCCAGACCGACGCCGCCGTGCAACGCCTCAAGCGCGAAGCCGCCAAGCTCGGCGCCAACGGCGTGGTCATCGTCGGCGTGGGCTCAGAACGCTCGGGCGGCGGCCTGTCGGTCGGCGGTGGTAGCTACGGCGGCCGCGTCGGCGGTGGTCTGGGCATCGGCATCCCCTCCACCCAGAAGCGTGCCGCAGGTGTGGCGATCTGGGTGCCTGCGGGGGCGGAGCAGCGCCCGGCACCGGTTGTTCCGCCGGCGACGCGATAAAGCGTGCAAGATTCGCCCGAAGCAATGCGCCAGGGCGCGATGGATGGCTGTTTCCAGCGTTGCATCGCGCCCTGTGCTTTTGCATACGACGGAACTGTTTAGCGCTTGGCGTGCTGCGCGGGAATGAACTGCGTTTCCACCGCCTTGGCCAGCTGGTCCGGTGGCAGCAGGCCCTGGTCGAGCAGGAAGTTGTTGAAGGCCAGGCGGTCGAACTTCTTGCCCAGAGCCAGTTCGGTGCGCATGCGCAGTTCGAGGATGCGGGTGTAGCCGTAGAAGTAGCTGCCGGCCTGGCCGGGGGCGCGGACGGTGTAGCGGTCCAGTTCCTGGCGGGTCATGGCCGGCGACAGGCCAACGTCGTCTTCCAGTACCTGGCGCGCGCGTTCGCGGTCGATCAGGCCCAGGTTGAGCATCGGGTCGAGCATGGCGCGGGCGGCGCGCAACAGGCGGAACTGCAGGGCGATCAGCTGACCGTCCAGCGGTTCGTACGGCACCATGTCTGCTTCGGCATACAGCGCCCAGCCTTCGACGTTGACCGAGTTGAAGGCAAACATGCTGCGCGCCAGTGAGACGCCGCGTTCGACCATGGCGGTGAACTGCAGCTCGTGGCCGGGGCGGCCTTCGTGGGCGCTGAGCGTCCAGGCGGCCGAGCCGAAGTTGAAGTCGTCGTACTGCTCTTTCTTGGCGCCATTGGTGGTCGGGTTGCCCAGCGGCACACGAACTGTCCCTGCTGGCCGGTATTGCCGATCAACGGCGCCGGCAGGAAGTGCGGGGCCGGTTGCGCAGCGCTTTCGGCGGCGCTGCCCAGGCGCATCTGCATCGGGCGGTTGGGCACGTCGACGATGCGCTGCTGGCGGATGATCGGGTCGATCTGATCGATCACGCCGCGGTAGTGGGTTTCCAGCTGGTCGTCGGCGATCTTGTTGACCTTGAGGGCGCGGATCACCTGCACATAATCGCCACCCTGCACGCCCTTGGCCTTGGCCTTGGCCACCAGCGGCGCCAGTTGGCGCATGGCCGAGCGGGTCTCCATGAACTCCAGGTGCGCGCGCTGGATCAGCTGCTGCGGGGCGATGTCGATCCCGACCTGCTTGAGCTGGAAGGCGTACAACGGTTCGGGTAGGCGGGTGTCCTTGCGCGCCTTGGGCAGCACCGTGCTGCGGGCCCAGGCGGCGTAGTCCTTCAGTTGCGTGGACATGGCCTTGAGCGCCTCGTCGGCACCAGTGATCTTGTATTTGGCGAACAGTTCGCCAATACCGGCGACGTAGGTGTCCACATTGGCCAGCGCCTGCTCCACTTCGCGCTGGGTGGGCTGCAGCAACGCGGTGTTGCCCAGCTTTTCCTCATTAGCGCTGGCGCGCCAGCGTGGTGGTCGGCGTGCTTCCCGGCACCAGGCCGGCGTAGCGCTTCAGGCGATCCAGCGCCTTGGCGCGGCGCTCGGGCACGGTCTGGTCGGACAGCAGACCGTTGAGGCCACTGAAGACCACCTCGGGAGCGTCGCTCCAGGGCAACAGATACCGCTCGTTGAGCTCGCTGCCTTCGATGTTCTGCTCGGCTGCGACGATCATGATCTGCAGGTCCTGGCGCACGCTGGCATCGCGCTCGGTGGCCAGCTTGGCTTGCAGCGTGGCGCGCGCCTTGCGCATGGCATCACGATAACGCGCGGCGTTGTCCGGACCCAGGTCGACGACCTGATCGTCGTAGCCGGGCACGCCAAAGAAGCTGGCGTATTCGGGCTGGAACGGCGCCTGCGCATTGAGCAGGATCTGCGCATAGCCGTTGCTGGTCTGTACCCAGGCAGGAGCAGCAGGTGCGCTGGTGGTGCTGGTACTGGTCTTTGCCTGGAGCGGCAAACAGATGCCGAGCGCCAGGGCGATGGCAATCACAAGAGGCTTCATCGAGAAGAGTCCAACGGGGCGATGCGCGACCGTACGCGGAGCGCACGGCGCCGACAACCTGCCGAAGGTCATCGTGCCTGCTACCACAATCCATCTCCTCGCTGCACACAAAGAATCGATGCAAGGAGACAGGCGAAGGGACTCAGACATCAAGCGGGAAAAACAAAAGACCGGCCCCCTCATCGATGTGGCGCTGCGCACCTGCTTTCACACGCATACTACAGAGGCCAGCTGCACGCATACCGGCTTTGACTTGCCATAGATAGAACGTACACTTCAAGAATCAGCACTCAAGGAGTTGTCATGGAACGCTGGATAGGGATATTTGCAGTTCTTCTGTTCACTCAGGCGGCTAGCGCAGCGGGACAAAGCGTTTATCAAGAGCTGGCATGCCGCAGCAACGATCCCTTTGTTTTTTGTACCCAGGGGTGCAAAGACGAGGACAAAAACTGGACTCCGATTGATCCGATCTCCGGGACCTGGGTCGCTGTTCCAGGCTATTGCCCGTGGCCAACGAGTACCGGACCATGTTGCGTTGGCAATGTCTGCTTCAACGTCTGGACACAGACTGCCGTCACCGCAGTAGGCCAGTACATGAGTATTTGTCCCCAAGCGAAGAAGCAGGGCCAGTGGAAAGGAAAGCAACGGCCTGAAAAAGTTCCGTTTGACCATTAAACGGCGCCTTCCGGATACCGCTTCGTTTGAAGTGCAGCAAGCGCGGGGTGTCTTGCGAGCGCTGCATCCTCACCATGCTTAAGGAAGCTCTGAACAAAGAGCCTGATCTGCGACAATCGATGAAGAACCAGAGCGGACGATTTCGATGCAGCTGAGCTTTGGCGAT
>NZ_JFAQ01000012.1 GCF_001304695.1 Xanthomonas axonopodis | reverse complement strand
TTTTCGTTTCGTCAACACCTTAGTTTCAAGGACTGTTCGAACCCGTTCCGCTCCGGTTCTGCGTTTGCGGGGCCGTTGCGTCGGTGGATGCTGACTATATGGCCACCGAACCAATTTGGGAAGCGTTTTGTGAAAAATTTTTCACGGAACTGCAGAAAGTTGCACGGTGCCTCAAATTGCCTCCGCTGATACCGGCGAGGCTTGCTTGATTCGGCAGAGCTGTCCGACAGGCGCCGCTCGTAAATCCGGGAGATTGCCGTCCTGCAGCAACCCTCGTGTACCTCAGATAGTCACGAGCGACACCCGGGCAAAATTGCGTTTGCCTACCTGGATAACGCCTTCGAAGCCCTGCGTGAAGACGCGGCTGGGGTCCTCCACCACTTCGCCGTCGATCTTGACTGCGCGCTCCTTGAGCTTGCGAGTGGCTTCGGAGTTGCTGGGCGTCAGGCCGACGGCAGTCAGCAGACCGGCAATGCGCAGGCCTTCCGCGGGCACCACCACTTCCTGCAGCGGCAGCAGACTGGTATCGCCCTGCCCTGTCACCACCGCGTGCCAGCCGGCAATGGCCTGCTCTGCGGTTGCGGCGTCGTGGAACCGGGTGACCAGTTCGCGTGCCAGCCGCAATTTGACCTCGCGCGGATGCAGTTCGCCCGCAGCGGCCTGCTCTTTCAGGCGCGACGCTTCGGCCAGGCTGATATCGAAGGACAGCAGGTCGATCCAGCGCCAGGTCAGCTCGTCGCCGATCTTCATCGTCTTGGTGACGATGTCGATGGCCGGCTCGTTGATGCCGATGTAATTACCCAATGACTTGGACATCTTGGCCACGCCGTCCAGGCCTTCCAGCAACGGCATGGTCAGCACGATCTGAGGCGCCTGCCCGTAATGCTCCTGCAAGCCGCGCCCCATCAACAGGTTGAACTTCTGATCGGTGCCGCCGAGCTCGACATCGGCCTTCAGGGCAACCGAATCGTAGCCCTGCACTAATGGATAGAGGAATTCGTGGATGGCGATCGGCTGCTGGCTGCCGAAGCGCTTGGCGAAATCGTCGCGTTCAAGCATGCGCGCGACGGTGTGCTGGGCAGAGAGCTTGATCATGTCGGCCGCGCTCATCTGGCCGAACCATTCGGAGTTGAAGCGCACTTCGGTGCGTTCGCGGTCCAGGATCTTGAAGACCTGCTCTTCGTAGGTCCGCGCGTTGGCCAGCACATCCTCGCGGCTGAGCGGCTTGCGAGTGGCGTTCTTGCCGCTCGGGTCGCCGATCATGCCGGTGAAGTCGCCGATCAGGAAGATCACCTGATGGCCGAGCTGCTGGAACTGCCGCATCTTGTTGAGCAGCACGGTATGGCCCAGATGCAGATCCGGCGCGGTGGGATCGAAGCCGGCCTTCACCCGCAGCGGCTTACCGGTGGCGAGGCGCGCCTGCAGCTGATCGAGCTTGAGGATCTCTTCGGCGCCACGGCCGATGAGTGCGAGGGATTCTTCGATAGCGGCCAATCACAGACTCCAGCGGCGTTTGCCGTCAAAAACGTGAATGATGTTAAACGCGGGTTAATTCCGCGCCAAGTGAAAATAATGAACAGGCTCAATGGTTTGACGCACTGCGACAGGCTGTCTATGGTACCGGCGATTGGGCTCGCACTTCGAGCCAGCGAGGAATTTGAACGATGCAGAACTCAGAGCAGGGCCGTGCACGCAAGCGGCGCTTTCACGAACGCCTCCACGTCCTCCACGACACTGCCCTGCATCGCAAGCTCAAGGCGCATCTGCCGGCCGCATTCAATGACCGCTGGACACGTCGTCACTGGATCCACGCCAGCCTGTTCGCCACCATCGGTGCGCTGGTTGCCACCATCGTGCCGGGTTTTTCCAACGCTATCGACACACCGCTTTCCAGCCATTCCACGCTGGCGTTGCCGTTGCCGCCGCTGATTCCCAGCCGCAAGCAGCTGGCGCCGAGCACCCATTGGGAAATTCTGCAGGTCAAGCCGGGCCAGACCCTGAGTACCTTGTTCGGCGAGCTGGGAATCCCGAACACGGTCATGTACCAGGTATTGGCGCATCCGGGGACCAAGGAGGCGCTGACCAAGCTGCGCCCGGGTACCGAGATCGCCTTCGACATGCCGACGCCGGGCCAACTGCGCGCACTGCGCTTCGATCGCGACGACAGTCATCGGGTGGAACTGCGCCTGCTGGGCGACGCCGTGCGCGAGAACGTGACCGAGCGGGCGACCACCACGCGCACGGTGGTGGCCAGCGGGGAGATCAGCAGTTCGTTGTATGCGTCGGCCGGTAAATCCGGCCTGTCGCCGGCGGCGGTGGCGATCATGACCGACGAGATCTTCAAGTACGACATCGACTTCGACAAGGATCTGCAGCCCGGCGACCGGTTCAGCGTGGTCATGGATGAAACCTGGCGCGAAGGCGAGCGGATCAGCACCGGCGACATCCTGGCGGCGACGTTCACCACTGGCGGCAAGACCTATACGGGGTTTCGCTTCGAGCGCGCCGGCAAACCGGCCGAGTACTTCGACATCAATGGCCGCCCGCTCAAGAAGAGCTTTATCCGCATGCCGGTGGCCTATAGCCGGATCAGTTCCACCTTCGGTGCGCGCAAGCATCCGGTGCTGGGCACCATGCGCATGCACAAGGGTGTGGACTATGCGGCCGCCCCGGGCACGCCGATCATGGCAGCCGGCGATGCGCGGGTGGTGTTTGTCGGGACCCAGCGCGGTTACGGCAACGTGGTGATCCTGGATCACGGCAAGAACTACAGCACGCTGTACGGGCACATGTCGCGCTTCGGCAAGATCAAGGCCGGGCAGCACATCAACCAGGGCACGGTGATCGGTTATGTCGGCATGACCGGCCTGGCGACCGGCCCGCATCTGCATTACGAATTCCGCGTGGGCGGGCAGCAGCGCAATCCGATGTCGGTGACGATGCCGCCGCCGGAGCCGCTGCAGGGCGCCGAACTGGCGGCGTTCCGCGCGCAGACGGCGCCTGCCATGGCCCGTATCGAGGGCATGGAGAAGCTGATCTACGCCGACGCCGGCAAGCCGGCCAAGGGCAAGTCGCGCAGTTGAGCGTCTGCGGCTGGTAACTGCGTTAGCTGCTTGGCGGCTGCGCAGGTGGGTGGCGCAGCGGGGGTTGGGCGTCGCCTCCAGCTGCGCGCGTGGCTAGATGACTCCCTACGAGTTGACAAGGGCTCCTGCAGCTTCGCGTTGCGGCGTACTGCAGGTATTGCACGCTGCGAAGTCCCAATCCCGGCACGCGATCTTGGCCGTCGACCGCATCTGACATGATTGCGGACCTTGGCGATGCCTGAGGTGGGCAGGGAATTTCGATGCATAGGCGATGGCCGCGGCAGCGATTGCAGCCCATGCCGGCCTGACGATGACGCACCCGCTGCACAGCCGCCACCAATGTAAGACCGGTTGACGGACCCGGCCCGGCTGCACAAGCTGGCCGGCCGTGTCTTTCTGGCTTCGGCATGTCTGTCTTGGAACACGTTGACTCTCCCTTGTATCTGGGCCTGATGTCGGGAACCAGCGCCGACGGCATCGATGCCGCGCTGGTGCGGTTTGCCGACGCCACCCACCGCCGCTGCGAATTGGTGGCCGGGACGACGGTGGCGTGGGAGCCGCAATTGCGGCAGACCTTTGTGGCGCTCGGCCAGGGCGCCGAGACGGTGGCCATCGATGCGCTGGGCCAGCTGGACGCGCAGGTGGGGCTGGCATTCGCGGCGGCGGCCAATCAGTTGATCGGCGACAGTGGCGTGGAGCGCCGGCAGATTCGTGCGATCGGCTCGCATGGGCAGACCATCCGCCACCGGCCCAACGCCGACCCGGCGTTCACCTGGCAGATCGGCGATGCCAGCCGAATTGCCGAGCACACCGGCATCACCACGGTGGCCGATTTCCGCCGCCGCGACGTGGCTGCCGGTGGACAGGGCGCGCCACTGATGCCCGCCTTCCATCTGGCCATGCTGGGCGCAGGCGATGAAGACCGCGCCGTGCTCAATCTGGGTGGGATCGGCAACCTGACCTTGATTCCGCGCGATGGCGCGGTGCTGGGATTCGATACCGGCCCGGCCAACGCGTTGCTGGACAGCTGGTGCCAACGCCATCACGGCACGCCGTTCGATGCCGAGGGTGCGTTTGCCGCCAGCGGGCGCGTCGATGCGGCTTTGCTGCAAGCGCTGTTGGCCGATCCGTGGTTTGCGTTGCCACCGCCCAAGAGCACCGGCCGCGAGCAATTCCATCTGGACTGGGCCGTGCAGGCGATGGGCAGCGCGCGGTTGGATGCTGCCGATGTGCAGGCGACCTTGCTCGAACTGACCGCTGCCACTGTGGCCGATGCCTTGCTGCGGCTGCAGCCAACCACGCGCCGGATGCTGGTCTGTGGCGGCGGCGTGCGCAACCCGATGCTGTTGGCGCGACTGGCGGCGCGGCTGCCAGGCGTCATTGTGGAATCCAGCGCACGGTATGGACTGGACCCGGATTATCTGGAGGCGATGGGCTTTGCGTGGCTGGCGGCCGAGCTGCTGGCCGGACGCGCTGCCAATCTGCCCTCGGTGACCGGGGCGGCCGGGCCTCGGCTGTTGGGAGCGATCTATCCGGCGTGAGCGGGGTGGGTTGTGCTGGCCTGGATGAAGCTGCGGCAGCGCTAGGGATTATTTCCTGCAGGGAGCGCCTCGAGCGCGGCAATTGCTTCGGCCAGGGCATCGACCTCCGGGTGCTGCAGGCCGCCGGTAACTTCGTATTCGCTGGCGAACAAGCCTTGTTCGAGCAGATGCATGACGGTCTGATGCTGGGTCCAGCCACGTGCGACGGAAATGCGGCGAATACGGTCCACCAGCACCGGGTCGATGTCACGCAATACCAGATCGGTCATGCCCTGCCTCGTGCGATACGCTGCCCCGCGCGCATCATCGGCAACGTTGGCGGACGTTTCAATCCGGCCGCCTGTCGTGCGCCAATAGCCGCGGCCACAGCCAGGCCAGCAGCAGCAAGGTGGGAATGACGGTCAGGGCGCTGAGGATGAAGAAGGTGCTGTAGGAGGTCGCCTGGACCACAAACCCGGAGACGCCACCGGCAAACTTGCCCGGCAGATTGGCCAGCGAGACCAGCAGGGCGTATTGGGTAGCCGTGAAGTTGCGGTCGGTCAGCGAAGACATGAAGGCCACCAGCACCGAGCCGGCAAAACCCTGGAAGAGGTTGTCGGCACTGAGCGCGGCATAGAACGCCCACAGCTTGCCGGGGTTGTGTGCCATCAGCAGAAACGCCAGGTTGGACAAGGCCACCCCCAACGCGGCCACCAGCAACATGCGCCGGAATCCGAACGCGGCGATTGCCGCGCCGCCCGCGAAGGCGCCGACAATCCCCATCCAGACGCCAAACAATTTGGAAACGGTGGCGATATCGGCCTTGGTGAAGCCCGAATCCAGATAGAACGGCCCTGCCATGACGCCGATGACCTGGTCAGGAAACTTGTACAGGCCCACGAACAGCAGCAGCACGATGCCCAACGCCAGCCCATTGCTGGAAAAGAAGCTGGAAATCGGTTGCCAGAAGGCACCGGCGACGTCCACGCGGCGCACCACCGTCGCCTCGGGGCGGTCGGGCTCGCGGCACAGCAAGGTGGTGACGATCGGCACCAGCATCAGTGCGGCCATGCCCACGTACGCCCATGTCCAGCCGAGGTATTGGGCCATGTACAACGCACCGGCACCACCCAGGATCAGGCCGATGCGGTAGCCCAGCGTGTAGGTTGCCGCCAACGCGGCCTGCGCGGCATCCGGAGCGATTTCGATACGGTAGGCATCGACCACCGAGTCCTGGGTAGCCCCCCAGAACGAGGCGAACAATACCCAACCGACCAAGCCGGTAACGCTCAGATCCGGGCGCGAAAATGCCAGCGCGAACAGGCCGATGGTGACGCCGATCTGCGCCACCAGCAGCCAGGAGCGACGGCGCCCCAGAAACGCGGTGAGCGGAAACGCGTAGCGGTCGATCAGCGGTGCCCACAGGAACTTGAGCAGGTAAAAGAAGCTGGCCAGGCTGATCAAGCCGATGCTGCCCAGGTCCAGCCCCACATCGCGCAAACGGGTCGACAAGGTCTGCGAGGCGATCAGCAGAAACGGCAAGCCGCTGCCGAAGCCGAGCAGCGCCATGGTCGCCGCCGATGGCGTGGCGAAGGCGCGCTGGATGCCGCGCCAGCCTTTATAGGTGGATGCGGGCTTGGTCATGCCTCACACCAGCGAGCAAAAACGCCAGTGGCCGTGGTGGCTGGCGATGCCCACGGCATCGTTGCATGCAGGCGGCCGCGGACGACTGTCATCGCGTCACGCCTCTGGTCTTGCGCGGTCTGTGCAGTCCCGCAACGACGCACATCCGTGCCAAAGAAGAGCGTTTTGAACGGCATCGGCACACTGCGTGATGGCGAATGAGCGCCAGCGCGCGTGCCGCAGTGGCCAAGGTGCGGCCGGATGGCGATGTTGCCGGCGGAGTGTTGGCCCTGTTGCACAACATGCTGGCGCGCTATGACGCAAACCCCTGCCTTGGCCTGCCTCACTGTGCGTAATCCACGATGTACGGCGCGTGGTCGGAGAAGCGCTCTTCGCGGTAGATCGAGCAAGCCTTCAAGGTGTCGCGCAGGCCGGGGGTGACCAGTTGGTAGTCGATGCGCCAACCGACATTGTTGGCGCGCGCGGCGCCACGGTTGCTCCACCAGGTGTAGTCCTGGCCCTGCGGATGCAGTACGCGGTAGCTGTCGACCCAGCCGCGGCCTTCGGCGGCGTTGGCATCTTCTGGCGCATCGGCGCACAGACCGTTGAGCCAGTCGCGCTCGGGTGGCAGGCAGCCGGAGTTCTTCTGGTTGGATTTCCAGTTCTTGATGTCCAACGCGGTGCGCACGATATTCCAGTCGCCGCACAGCACGTACTGGCGGCCACTGGCCAGCCACTGCTCCAGGATCGGCCGCAGCCATTGCATCACCTGGAACTTGTAGTCCTGGCGCAACTCGCCCGAGGAACCGGAGGGAATATAGAAGGACACCACGCTGAGGTTGCCGAAGCGCGCTTCGATATAGCGCCCCTCTTCGTCGAACTCCGGCCAGCCCAGCGCGGTGCGCACCTCGTCGGGCTCGTGCCCGCTGTAGATCGCCACCCCGCTGTAGCCTTTCTTGGTGCTGGCGTCGCGAAACCAGGCCTTGTAGCCGGTGGGCAGGAAATCCGGCCCGGCCAGTTGATGCTCCTGGGCCTTGGTCTCCTGCACGCACAGCACATCGGCGTCCTGGGCAGCGAACCACGCGAAGAAACCCTTGCTGGCGGCCGAGCGCAGGCCGTTGGCGTTGAAACTGATGATGCGCATAGATGAAAGGCCGGGATTCGGGAATGGGCATTGGAGATTGGCGAAAGCGTACCGCATCGGCGGATGCAGCACGGTTCAAGCCGCTATGCTTCCCAATCTCAAATTTCCAATCCCCAATCCCGTTGCCATGACCGACCACCGCACCCGTTTCCTGCAACTGGCCCTGGACGCCGATGCCCTGCGCTTTGGCGAGTTCACGCTCAAGTCCGGGCGGCTCAGCCCGTACTTCTTCAATGCCGGGCGCTTCGATTCGGGGGCCAAGACCGCGCAGTTGGCGCAGTGCTATGCCGATGCGATCGACGCGGCCGGGGTGGAGTTCGACCTGTTGTTCGGGCCGGCCTACAAGGGCATCCCATTGGCAACCGCGCTGGCCTGCTCCTACGCAGGGCGCGGGCGCGACCTGCCGCTGGCGTTCAACCGCAAGGAAGCCAAGGACCACGGCGAAGGCGGCACCCTGATCGGCGCGCCGCTGACCGGCCGTAAGGTGTTGATTGTCGATGACGTGATCACCGCCGGCACGGCGATCCGGGAGGCGCTGGCCATCATCCGCGCCGCTGGCGGAATGCCGTCCGGGATCGTCGTGGCGCTGGACCGGCAGGAAATCGCGTCCGATCAGGACCGCCGTTCCGCCGCCCAGGCGGTGGCAGCGGAGGCCGGCATTCCGGTGATCGCAGTGGCCAACCTGGGCGACCTGCTTGCTTTTGCGGCAGGAAACGCCGACCTTGTGGGCTTCCAGGAACCGCTGCTGGCCTATCGTGGCCGCTACGGGACCAACACCACAGGCTGACGGCAGGCGACAGGGGGCTGCGATGATGCCAATACACACACATTCGGCATTATTGGCCGTTGCGGCGGCTGTCGCTGCGACATTGCTTATGGCTGCGCCGGCCGGTGCGCAAGACAAGCCGGCCGCCAAGAAGCTGTATTGCTGGAACCAGAACGGCGCCCGCGTGTGCAGCGATACGCTGCCCCCGGAGGCGGTGAACCAGGCACGCGACGAATTCAGCGCCAAGAGCGGGATGCGTAGCGCCGAGGTGCAGCGCGCCATGAGCAGCGACGAACGCGCTGCCGCTGCGGCCAGCCAGCAGCAACGCCAGGCCGATCTGGCCGCCGAGCAGATGCGCCAGCGCACCGACCAGGCGATGCTGATGTCCTATCAGAGCGAGGACGACCTGCGCCGGGTGTTCAAGGAGCGCATCGCCATCGTGGACAACAACATCCACACCGCGCGCTTCAATGTGACCAGCCTGCGCGAGGGGTTGGCCAGTCTGCTGCGCACTGCCGGCGACCACGAGCTGGCCGGCCAGGCAGTGGCCGACAAGCTGGCCGGCGACATCCAGCAGCGCCATCGCGATCTGATGGCGCAGTTGCGTGTGCAGATCAGCTTCGAGCAGCAGCGGGTGGCGCTGGATGGCGAGATCACCGACATCCTGCAGCGCTACCGGGCCATGAAGGAGCCACCCGCCAGCGCCCCGCCCGCCGGCTGACCGGCGCTTGCGTCATCACGCCCGTGCGGCGCACCGCCGCGGGCGGCATTTCCCGATCCGACGCCCTGCCCGCATAATGGCCGGTCTTACTCTTCGCCCACGAGGCTCTCCCGCATGGCCCGGATCATCGCCATTGCCAACCAGAAAGGCGGCGTCGGCAAGACCACGACCGCCGTCAATCTGGCGGCCGGCCTGGCGCGCGCGCCCAAGCGTGTGTTGCTGGTGGATCTGGACTCGCAGGGCAACGCCACCATGGGCAGCGGCATCGACAAACGCGATGTCGCCGCCTCCACCTGCGACCTGCTGCTGGGCGAAAACACCGCCGCGCAGATCCGGGTGACCGCGCCGGAAGGCTTCGACCTGCTGCCAGGCAACATCGACCTGACCGCCGCAGAGATCCAGCTGGTGGACCAGGGCGAGCGCGAACAGCGGCTCAAGCGCGCCTTGGCGCCGATCCGCGACGAGTACGACTTCATCCTGATCGACTGCCCGCCGGCATTGTCGCTGCTCACGCTCAACGCGTTGACAGCGGCCGATTCGATCATCGTGCCGATGCAGTGCGAGTACTACGCGCTGGAAGGGCTGACCGCGCTGCTGGAAACCATCGAAGCGTTGCGTGCCAACCTCAACCCGGCGCTGGAAATCGAAGGCGTGCTGCGCACCATGTTCGACATCCGCAACAACCTGGCCAACGCGGTATCGGCCGAGCTGACCGAGCATTTCGGCGACAAGGTGTTTCGCACCATCGTGCCGCGCAACGTGCGCCTGGCCGAGGCACCCAGCCATGGCCAGAGCATCGTCGGTTACGACCGCACCTCGCGTGGTGGGGTGGCCTACCTGGGGTTGGCCGGCGAGATCGTGCGCCGCCAGAACGACCGCAACAAGGCCGTCCGGCCGGTGGAGACCGTCTGATGAACAAGCCGATGCCCGCAAAGAAGCGTGGCCTGGGTCGTGGCCTGGAAGCGCTGTTGGGCCCGAAGGGCGCGGCGGCCGCAGCGGCACCGAGCGCCGCCAGCGACGACGCGCTCCAGCCTGGCGACAGCTTGCGCCAGTTGCCGGTGACCCAGTTGCAGCCGGGCAAGTACCAGCCGCGCCGGGAAATGGACGAGGTCAAGCTGGCCGAGCTGGCCGAGTCGATCAAGGCGCAGGGTGTGATCCAGCCCATCGTGGCGCGCGAGCTGGCGCCGGGGCAGTTCGAGATCGTGGCCGGCGAACGCCGTTGGCGCGCTTCGCAGCTGGCCGGGCTGACCGAGGTGCCGGTGGTGGTGCGCGAGCTGGACGACCGCACCGTCATCGCGATGGCGCTGATCGAAAACATCCAGCGCGAAGACCTTAATCCGTTGGAAGAAGCGCAGGCGCTGCAGCGGCTGATCGACGAATTTTCGCTGACCCATGCCGAGGCCGCCGGCGCGGTAGGACGCTCGCGTGCATCGGTGTCCAACCTGCTGCGGTTGCTGGAATTGCCAGTGGCCATTCGCGTGTTGCTGGAAACCCGCCGGCTGGAAATGGGCCACGCGCGCGCGCTGCTCACCCTGGCGCCGGAGCTGGCCAGCAAGCTGGCGCAGGACGCGGCCGACCAGGGCTGGTCGGTGCGCGAAGTCGAGCACCGCGCCCAGCAGTTTGCCGCCGGCAAGGTGCCCGGCTCGCTGCGCAAGGGCAAGCCGGCGCCGGTGGCCCCGCAGGCCGATATCGCCTCGCTGGAAACCGAACTGTCTGAGTCGCTGGGCACCAAGGTGGTGTTCAATCATGGCCGCGGCGGCAAGGGCAAGCTGGTGATCCATTACACCGATCTGGACACGCTGGACGGCGTGCTCGAACGCTTGCGCATGCAGCGCAGCTAGTCGCTTGCCCATCCCACAGGATCCTCGCCGGCCATGAATCCCGCCAAGGTGGACCGCCAGCATCTGCTGCAGCTGACCGATTTGCCCAACGTCGGGCCGGCCTGCGAAAAGGACCTGCGCCTGATCGGCATCCGCGTGCCTGCGCAGCTGCGCGGTCGCGATGCCTACGACATGCACGCACAGCTGTGCCTGCGCACCGGGGTGCTGCATGACCCCTGCGTGATCGATGTGTTCCTGTCGATCCTGCGCTTCATGGAAGGCGAGCCGGCGCAGCCCTGGTGGAAGTTCAGCGCCGAGCGCAAGGCCAAGCTTGCCAGCGAAGCACCGCTCGCCCTGCGGTGAACGGCCACGCATTGTGCGCTGTAGCCTTGATGCTGAGCGCCGCATGAGCTGCGGCCACCGCCAGTGGCGCCTGGCGCGCTGCGCATCACCGGCGCGTTGGCAGCATCAAGATGCCGAACCTGCGGGCGGCGGTGCCTGCAATGCGCCGGGCGTGCGCATCCGCAACGCCAGCCTTTTGTTTCCGCACTTCCCAGGATCACAGCCATGACCATTCTCGTCACCGGCGCTGCCGGCTTCATCGGCGCCTACACCTGCCGCGCGCTGGCGGCCCGCGGCGAGACGGTGGTGGGGCTGGACAACTACAACAGCTACTACGACCCGCAGCTCAAGCACGACCGGGTGGCGGCGCTGTGCCCCAGCATCGATATCCGCACGCTGGATCTGACCGATCGCGAGGGCCTGGCCGCGTTGTTCGATGAGATCCAGCCTAGCCGCGTGGTGCATCTGGCCGCGCAGGCGGGCGTGCGGTATTCGCTGGAAAACCCGCACACCTATGTCGACAGCAACCTGGTCGGCTTCGTCAACATGCTCGAGCTATGCCGGCACCGCGGCGTGCAGCACCTGGTGTATGCCTCGAGCAGTTCGGTCTACGGCGATTCGGCCACCCCGCCGTTTTCCGAAGACCAGCGCGTGGATCAGCCGCGTTCGTTGTATGCGGCAACCAAGGCCGCCAACGAATTGATGGGCTACACCTATGCGCAGCTGTATGGCCTGCACGCGACCGGACTGCGCTTTTTCACGGTGTACGGGCCGTGGGGCCGGCCGGACATGGCACCGTTGCTGTTCAGCCGTGCGGCGCTGGCGGGGCGGCCGATCGAGGTGTTCAACCACGGCAAGATGCAGCGCGATTTCACGTTCGTCGACGATATCGTGGCCGGTGTGCTGGGCGCACTGGACACGCCCAGCAGCGCGCCGGTGCCGCACCGGGTGTTCAACCTGGGCAACCACACGCCGGTGGAGCTGGAGACCTTCATCGACGTGATCGCGCAGGCTGCAGGCCGCCCAGCCGAGAAGGTCTATCGGCCGATGCAGCCGGGCGACATGATCCGCACCATGGCCGATACGCAGCGTGCGCAGGCCGCATTCGGGTTCGATCCGGCGACCCCGGTCGAGCGTGGCTTGCCGCAGGTCGTGGAATGGTGCCGGCAGTATTTCGGCGAGCGCGCCTAGCGCTCGGCGGGGTTTGCTGCGGCGTTGCGCGTGAGTGTCGATGGGAGCGTGCGGCGGTCGGCGTCGAGGCTGCCATGCGAGCGAGATGCAGGGCTTACCGTCCATCAGTTGCCCTGGCGTAAGGCCGCATGGCAGACAGGGTGTGCCAGCTGCGCCGCGCAGGAAGACGACGCGTGATCGGCCTGCAAGCCCACGCCTTTTACAGCCTTGCCACATCCCCACCACACGCTACAGGCTGCTTCCAGCCGTTCTAATGCGAATAACGCGCGCATGCTTCATGCCTGACTCAGAGAGTCAGGGCACAATGCCCGATCTTTTTCGCTCAGCCTTCGTCCGGCTACCCGCATCCATGAGCCAACCTCAGCTGTCCGTCGTCGTCCCGGTGTTCAACGAGCGCGATAACGTCGCCACGCTGGTGGGCGAAATCGTCAGCGCCCTGCGCGGCGTGGTGGCCTTTGAAATCGTCTATGTCGACGACCATTCGCGCGACGACACGCTCGCAGTGCTGCTGGGCCTGAAGAGCACCACGCCGGAACTGCGCGTGCTGCATCATGTGACCCAGAGCGGCCAGAGCACGGCAGTGCGCAGCGGGGTGAAGGCCGCACGCGCCAGCTGGATCGCCACGCTCGATGGCGACGGCCAGAACGACCCGGCCGACATCCCCAAGCTGCTCATCGCGCGCAGTCAAGCCGAGGCGCAGGTCAAGCTGTTCGCCGGCTGGCGGGTCAATCGCCAGGATTCGGGCTCCAAGCGCTGGGCCAGCAAGTGGGCCAACGCGATCCGCTCGCGCATGCTGCGCGACAATACGCCCGACACCGGCTGCGGCATCAAACTGTTCGAGCGCGAGGCATTTCTGGACCTGCCCTACTTCGACCACATGCACCGCTATCTGCCGGCGTTGATGCAACGCGCCGGCTGGCGCACGGTGAGCGTGCCGGTCAACCATCGCCACCGCACCGCCGGCGTGTCCAAGTACAACAATCTCAATCGCGCCCTGGTCGGCATCCGCGACCTGCGCGGTGTGGCCTGGCTGATCACCCGCAGCAAGCGCACCGTGGTGCAGGAACGCTGATGGACCCGTCCTTTCTCGACCAACAACTGACCTGGCTGTACTGGACCGGCATCCATGTCACCGGGTGGAAGCTGATCGGCTATGTCGGCGCACTGATGTTCGGCGGCCGCTGGCTGGTGCAGTTCGTTGCCTCCAAACGCGCCGGCAAGCCGGTGATTCCGCGTTTGTTCTGGTACATGAGCGTGGTCGGCAGCCTGATGACATTGAGCTACTTCATGTTTTCGGCAAAGCAGGACTCGGTGGGCGTGCTGCAGAACCTGTTCCCGGCGTTTACCGCGTTTTACAGCCTGTATCTGGATGTGAAGCATCGCGGGTGGAAACGGGACCGGGCCGGTCATTGAGGCTGGGATTCGGGATTCGAAGCGCCCGATCCGGATAGTGCTGGTGATCGAACGACATTGGTGAGCGCCGTGGTGGGTTGAGATGATCCGGGTGCGTGTCGCTGCAAAATCCATTACCGCATCTGATTTTCGGTGATCCTTCATGGTTGGCGCTGCCCCAGCATACGGAATTGATCCGGGTGCACTGCGACGCAAGCGATCCGGGCGCACCGCATCTCACTGACCAGGTTTTTGGGGTGTGATGCATCGTGATTGATGAGCACCTGCGCGCATTGAGGTGATCGGCTGCATCCACCCGCGGCAGCGCAGATTGCCGGCGACGTGGCGATATCGCTGACACTGATGCCCGCTTTTCGGACACGCCACTACGCGCGCGGCCGACGCGATCGTGGGTTGCCTGCCGATGTCGCCGTTTCCGCGCCGCGGGCACGCTATCACCATGTCCAGTGCGCCCCGTCATCGCCCCCGGTCCACGCCGACGCTTGAAGCAGCGTATTGGCATCTGCGGCTGCCCACGCATCACAGCACGTGCCGTTGTTCGCGGACTGGCGCTGCGCTCGCGCGGCGGCGGCCAGCCTGGCGCTGCCACGCCACTGGCAAGGTGCGCAGTTGCTGTGCTGGGTGCTGTTGCCTGACACGTGGTGCGGGTTGCTGCAGGCGCCGAGCAAATCGGTCTTGCTGCAATTGGCCGCGACGGCGCGGCTGATGAGTGCCGATGCAGTCAATCGCGCCCGCGGGCGTGGTGGCACGGTGTGGCAGCCGCAGATGCAGGTTTCGGCGCTTCCGCTGCTAAGCGATCATCGACAGTTCGCCCGCACGCTGGTCGCATTGCCCCTGCGGGCGGGGCTAGCCGAGCAGGTGGGCGGGTATCCGTACTGGGACGCAGTATGGCTATTGCCGGGCGGTCAACACGCCGCGTCGATCACCACGCCACGCGATCGTGCCGAGTTCACTGGGACAGGCGGACCACACTGGTGACCGCATACACCGGGGCGATATGCCGGATGACGGCCCGTCGCGTCGCGCACCGGCCCAGCTGCGCTGCCTCTCCACAGGCAACGCAGCGGACGGTCCCCGCATCCGGCAATCAGAACGCCAATGGATGCTCCGGCAACAACGTCTGCAGTTCGTCGCGGAACAGCGTGCGAATCCGCTGCAATGCGGCCTCGCTGTCGGCTTCGAACCGCAGCACCAGGATCGGCGTGGTATTGGAGGCGCGTACCAACCCCCAGCCGTCGATGAAGTCCGCGCGTAGCCCATCGATGGTCGACAGCCGCGCCGATTCGAACGGCGATTCTTCGCCGGTCTGCGCACGCGCGACAAAGCGCGCGACCAGCGCATGCGCATCGCCTTCCACCGGCACCTTGATCTCCGGCGTGGCGACACTTTCAGGCAAGGCGTCCAGCACCTCGGACGGCGTCTGCTCGCGCTGGGCCAGGATTTCCAGCAAGCGTGCCGCGGCGTAGATGCCGTCGTCAAAGCCGTACCAGCGCTCCTTGAAGAAGAAGTGCCCGCTCATCTCGCCAGCCAGTTCGGCATCGGTCTCGCGCATCTTGGACTTGATCAGCGAATGCCCGGTCTTCCACATCAGCGGACTACCGCCGTTGCGCAACACGTAGTCGGACAGCTTGCCGGTGCACTTCACGTCGTAGATGATCAATGCGCCAGGATTGCGCTGCAGTACATCGGCGGCGAACAGCATCAGCAGACGGTCGGGAAATACCATCGCACCTTCCTTGGTCACCACGCCCAGGCGATCGGCATCGCCATCGAACGCCACGCCAATATCCGCATCGAAACGCTGCACCATCTTCACCAGATCGTTGAGGTTGTACGGCTCGCTCGGATCAGGGTGATGGTTGGGGAAGGTGCCGTCGATATCGCAGTACAGCGGCACCACGTCGGCACCGATTGCGTCCAGCAGACGCGGCGCGATGTCGCCGGCCGCGCCGTTGCCGGCGTCCACCACCACCTTGATCGGGCGATCGAGCTGGACGTCGTCGGCGATACGCTGGATGTAGGCATCGCTGATGTCGCGCTGTTCCAGTTCGCCAGGCGTGGCGGCGGTATGCAGGCGGCCTTCGTTGATGCGCTGGTGCAGTTCGGCGATGGCGGCGCCGGACAAGATCTCGCCGCCAATCACGATCTTGAAACCGTTGTAATCCGGTGGATTGTGGCTGCCGGTCACCGCCACGCAGCTGCCGGCACGCAGCTCGTACGCACCGAAGTACACCACCGGCGTCGGTGCCAGGCCGATGTCGGTGACGTTGCAGCCGGCGCGGCGCAGGCCTTCGATCAGGCCGTTGCTCAGCTCCGGCCCGGACAGCCGGCCGTCGCGACCGACCACCACATCGCGCAGTCCCTGCGCCTGCATCACGCTGCCGATGGCCTGGCCGATCAAGGCGGCAACGCCGGGGTTGAGGTCCTTACCGACCACGCCGCGGATGTCGTAGGCACGGAACATCTCGGTGGCGATCTGCACCGCCGGCACCAGCGCTGGCGGTGCGGGCGGTACTTCGGCGTCCAGCGCGCGTGCTTCGCTGGCAACGCTGGCATCGTGCTGCAGGCTCTGACTGAAGGTGGGTTCATCGGCGCCGGATTGGTCGGCAACCCGGCGCCGCGGCAAGGCCACCTGCCCCCGGCTGGCCAGCACCAGCAGCACTGCAATGATCAGCAGCATTGCCGCCACGATGGCGCAACCGACGGCGCCCAGGCCCAGTGGGCCGCCATCGCCTTGCGGCACCGCCGCAGCCACGCGCAAGCCGCTGGTCCCGAGCGGCCTAGCCAGCGTTTCGGCGGCATCGGCCAATGCCATATCGCCCTGCTGGGCCACGTTGTAGCTGCCCTGGCGCAGGGCCAGGTAGGCGCTGTCTGGTGCCGCAATCGCATCCAGTGGGCCGGTCAGGCGCAATAACGGCAACCGCGCATACGCCACCGCCGGCTGCCCGCCAAGGCGCACCGCGGCAGCCACGCCCAGGCAGACTTGCTTGGCGTCGCGCACGACCCGGACCTGCGCATGGTCGGCCACCTGCGCCGATTCGAGCAGGCTCAGACGCGCGTAACCGAAATCCTTGGGGTTGGCATAGGCCGCAGCAAGGTCGCCAGGCAGCACCTGGACATCCTCGGCATCTTTGAAACGCTCGCGGATGGCCGATGCGGCCGCCAGCGCGTCGCCGCCTGCCAACGCAGCGATGACCGGCGGCTGCTTGAGCACCGCGTCGAGCTGGCTGGCCTGCGTGGCCATGGTCTGCCCCACGTCCTGCAACGCGCGGTCGCGTGCCTGCTCCAGCCCTTGCGCCACCGCGTCTTGGCGCCATTGCGCATAACTGCTCCAGCCGAACCAGGCGGCCAGCAGCAGCAATACGCCCCCCAACACCGGACCACTCGTACGCACGCTGGACATCCCCTGCCTGCGCTCGTTCGCCTTGCTCATGTGATTTCCCCCTGTCAGCGCACGCCGGTGTGGCCGAATCCACCCGCTCCCCGCGCGCTGTCGACGAAAGTATCCACCACTTGCAAGGCAATACGCACGATCGGCAGGACCACCAGCTGCGCGATACGGTCGCCGGGCTCGATGGTGAAGGCCTCGCGGCCGCGATTCCAGGTGCTGATCAGCAGCGGCCCCTGGTAATCGGCATCGATCAAACCGGTGCCATTGCCGAGCACGATGCCGTGACGATGGCCCAACCCCGAGCGCGGCAGGATCACGGCGCAAAGCTGCGGGTCGGCCAGATGGATCGCGATACCGCTGGGGATCAGCGCCGCATCGCCCGGCTGCAGCGTCATCGGCGCCTCCAGCGCGGCGCGCAGGTCCATGCCGGCGCTGGATTCGGTGGCATAGGCCGGCAGCGGCCACAGATCGCCGAAGCGCGGGTCGAGCAATTTCACCTGCAAGGACTGGGTCGGGGGGCTCATGCCTGCAATCTCTCCGCGATCAGGGCCAGTAGTTGGTCTGCCAACTCGGTCTTGCTGCTGCTGGGAAACACACGCTCGCCGCCCTGCCAGTAGGCCGTGGCTGCGTTGTTGTCGCTTTCGAATCCGCCGCCTTCGATCCCCACCTGGTTGGCGATGATCAGGTCCAGCCGCTTGGCCGCCAGCTTGCCACAGGCGTAATGCTCCACATCGTGCGTTTCGGCAGCAAAACCGACCACCAGTTTCAGCGCGCCGGTCTGCGCGGCGACCTCGGACAGGATGTCCGGGGTGCGCACCAGTTCCAGGGTCAATGTCTCGCCGGTCTTCTTGATCTTCTGCGACACCACCCGCTTGGGGGTGTAGTCGGCAACGGCGGCGGCCCCGATGTAGATGTCGGCCGGGAATGCACCCAGCACCGCGTCGCGCATCTGCGCGGCCGAGCGCACGTCGATGCGCTGCACCCCGGGCGGGGGGGGCTGATGCACTGGCCCGCTGACCAGCACCACATCGGCGCCCTGCCTGGCAGCGGCGGCAGCCAGCGCATAGCCCATCTTGCCGCTGCTGCGGTTGCCGACGTAGCGCACCGGGTCCAGGTCCTCGTAGGTGGGGCCGGCGCTGATCACGATGCGCAGGCCTTCCAGTTGCGCGCTGCTGGGGATGAAGACGGGCGCGGCGACGCTCTTGGCGCCCTTCGGGACAGCGCTGGCGACCGCCGCGCCACCGTCCAGCGCGGCAATGATCGCCGCCGGCTCGGCCAGCCGCCCGGAGCCGGATTCGCCCTCGGCCAGCGGGCCGTCGTCGGGGCCCACTACCGTCACACCGCGCGAGCGCAGGATGGCGATATTAGCCTGGGTGGCCGGATGCAGCCACATGCGATGGTTCATGGCCGGCGCCACGGTCAGCGGCGCGGTCGTGGCCAGGCACAGCGTGGTGACCAGATCGTCGGCCAGACCATGCGCCAGACGCGCCAGCAGGTCGGCGGTCGCCGGGGCGACGATCACCCGGTCGGCCCAGCGCGCCAGTTCGATGTGGCCCATCGCCTGCTCGGCGGCGCTGTCCCACAGCGTGGTGCGGGTGGGCTGCCCGGACAATGCCTGGAAGCTGAGCGGGGTGACGAATTGTTGCGCACCGCCGGTCATGGCAACCTGCACCTGCGCACCGGCGTCGCGCAGGCGACGGACCAGTTCGAGCGATTTGTAAGCGGCGATGCCTCCGCCGACGCACAGCAGCAAACGCTGTCCGTCCAGGGGGCGGGCCTGAGTGGAGCCAATCACGTCGGGGTCGTCCTACGGATACAAGGACAACTAGATTAGCCGATGCCTCTGCTTGGCCTGATGGGCGTCGGCGATGAGCACCGGCAATCTCGCCATATGCACATACACGACTGGCCCACCCACGAACGCCCGCGCGAGAAACTTCTGGCGCGCGGGGCCACTGCCTTGTCCGACGCCGAGCTGCTGGCGATCTTCGTCGGCTCCGGCCTGCGCGGCCAGGATGCGGTGCAGACCGCGCGCGATCTGCTGCACCTGCACGGCCCGCTGCGCCTGTTACTGGACCGCCCGGCCAAGACGCTGGCGCGCCTGCCCGGGCTGGGCCCGGCCTCGGCCTGCAAGGTCGCCGCCGCGATGGAACTGGCCCAGCGGCACCTGATGAGCGCGCTGGAGCGCGGCGAGGCGCTCAGCGATCCGCCCAGCGTGGGCCGCTACTTCTCGCAGCGGCTGCGCGCGCGGGCCTATGAAGTGTTCGCGGTGCTGTTCCTGGACAACCGCCACCGCGCCATCGCCTTCGAGGAACTGTTCACCGGCACTATCGACGGTGCCGACATCCACCCACGCGAGGTGGTCCGGCGGGCGCTGTTGCACAACGCGGCGGCGGTGATCGTCGGGCATAACCACCCGTCGGGTAATCCGGAGCCCTCCGAGGCCGACCGCGCGGTCACCAAGCGGCTGGCGGACAGCCTGGAGCTGGTAGACATCCGCCTGCTGGACCATTTCGTCATCGGCGATGGTCGGCCGGTGTCGTTCGCCGAGCGCGGCTGGATGGAATGAGCAGTGGTGCGCCGACCTGAACCATCGGTCGGACCCGGCGGCACGCGGTCGGGTAAAATCGCTGGTTTGGTTCCAGGCAGATCCCACGTGAAAGCCCTACTCCGCGCACTGATCGGCCAAGGCATTGAAGCCTTGCGCGCCAATGGCACCCTGCCCGCCGACACCCTGCCGCCGGATTTTGTGGTCGAGCGACCCAAGACCCGCGAGCACGGCGACTTCGCCACCAACGCCGCGATGCTGCTGGCCAAGGCTGCGCGCAGCAATCCGCGCGCGCTGGCGCAGGCACTGCTGGCGGCCCTGCCGGCCAGCGACGACGTGGCGAAGGCGGAAATCGCCGGTCCTGGCTTCATCAATTTTCATCTGGCCCCCACCGCGTATCAGCGCGAAGTGGCGCATGTGATCAAGCAAGGCCACGACTACGGCCGCGGGCTGGCCGGCAACGGCCGTTCGGTGGGCCTGGAATACGTCTCGGCCAACCCGACCGGCCCGCTGCATGTCGGCCACGGCCGCGCCGCGGCGATCGGCGACAGCCTGGCGCGCGTGCTCGATGCCAACGGTTGGAACGTCAAGCGCGAGTTCTACTACAACGATGCCGGCGTGCAGATCGAGAACCTGGCGCTGTCGGTACAGGCGCGAGCGCAGGGGCTTACCCCCGACAGCGACGGCTGGCCGGAGAATGGCTACCGCGGCGGTTATATCGCTGATGTGGCCAATGCCTACCTGGGCGGCGACACCGTCGACCTGGAAGGCCATCTGGTCACCGGCACCAAGGATCCGGCCGACCTCGAGTCCATCCGCCGCTTTGCGGTGGCGTACCTGCGCAACGAGCAGAACCACGACCTGGCGGCGTTCCGGGTCGATTTCGACATCTACTTCCTGGAAAGCTCGCTGTACAAGGACGGCAAGGTCGAAGAAGCGGTGCAGAAGCTGATCGCCTCCGGCCACACCTACGAGGAAGGCGGCGCGTTGTGGCTGAAGTCCACCGACTTCGGCGACGACAAGGACCGCGTCATGCGCAAGTCCGACGGCACCTACACCTATTTCGTGCCGGACGTGGCCTATCACCTGACCAAGTGGCAGCGCGGCTACGAGCGCACCATCACCGAACTGGGCGCAGACCACCACGGCTCGCTGACGCGCGTGCGCGCCGGCCTGCAGGCGATGGAACTGGGCATCCCGCAGGGCTGGCCGGAATACGTGCTGCACCAGATGGTCACGGTGATGCGCGGCGGCGAGGAAGTGAAACTGTCCAAGCGTGCCGGCAGCTACGTCACCCTGCGCGACCTCATTGAAGAAACCAGCGCCGATGCGGTGCGCTGGTTCCTGATCGCGCGCAAGCCCGATTCGCAGCTGACCTTCGATATCGACTTGGCGCGCGCGCAAAGCAACGACAACCCGGTGTTCTATGTGCAGTACGCGCATGCACGCGTGTGCAGCGTGCTGCGTCAGGCGCAGGAAAAGGGCTACAAGTACGACCAGGCCCACGGCCTGGCCGAGCTCGCATGCCTGGACGACGAACACTCGCTGGCGGTGATGCTGGAGCTGTCGCGTTACCCGGAAGTGGTGGAAATCGCCGGTCAGGCGTTGGAGCCGTACCAGATCGCGCAATACCTGCGTGAATTGGCGCACGCCTTCCACACGTGGTATCACAACAGCAAGGTGCTGGTGGACGACGCCGCCGAGCGCGACGCCAAGCTCACCCTGGCGGTCGCCACCCAACAGGTGCTTGCCAATGGCCTGGAACTGCTTGGCGTCAGCGCTCCGGAAAAGATGTAATCGGGCGGCAGGTCCCGGGCGCCCTCACAGGTCGCGGCGCAGCGCGTGGCACTGGTAGGCGCCGGCCTGCCACCTCGGGCGCTGATGGCGCTCACCGGGCAATCAGCGCAGCGGCGCGCATTGCCACAGCAAGTCGGGCCAGCGGGCCCGCAACGACACGATTCGGAGAAGTGGTAGATGGCAGCACGACGCGGTAAGAGTCAGGCCCGGCGCAACACCAGCAATGGCACCCCCGGTTGGGTGTGGCTGGTGGCTGGCGCCGCGATTGCGGCAGTGATTTTCCTGGCCGCACCCAACCTGTTCAAGAAGGACGGCGACGGTTTCCTGCGCGTGGGCCCGCGTCCCAATCCGGATGCGCAGCCCGAGCCGGTGGCCGATGCCGACGTGGACACGCCGGCCGAACTGCCCAAGCCCAGCGCGCAGCCGTCCAAGCCGCAGGCCAAACCCGGCGATGCGCAGACCCAGTACGACTTCTATACCTTGCTGCCCGGCAAGGAAGTGCAGATGTCCGACGCCGAACTGGCCGCCAGCGCGCGCGCCGAAGAGGCCGCGCGTGCGCGTGCGGCGCTGGAAGGCAAACCCGTGCCCCCCGCACCCGGCGCCAGCGTGGCAGCCGCAACACCGGCCGCCAGCGTCCCGATGCCATTGAAGGAAACCACCGCCAGCGCACCCAAGCCGCTGCCGGAAACCGCACAGGCGCGCCCGGCCAGCACGCCGGCTCCGGCCAGTACCGCCGCACTCCCCACGCCGGCCGCCGCGCCCAAGCCCGCCGCAACCGCCGCCGCTGCAACAGCGACGCCGGCTGCTGCGCCGGCGGTCACCGACAACACCCGCTACATCCTGCAGGCCGGCTCGTTCGGCGCCTCGGGCGATGCTGAATCCACCAAGGCCAAGCTGGCGATGATGGGCCTGGCCGCACGCGTGGAATCGGCCGACATCAGCGGCAAGACGGTCTATCGCGTGCGCATGGGGCCCTACGGCAGTGCCAGCGAGCTTGCCGAGGCCAAGCAGAAGCTCACCGGCAGTGGCCTGTCCGCCATCGCGATCAAGGCGCAGTAAGCGCGCGTGATACGGCGTATCGCTGGCATGTTGCTGGGCGTCCTGGCGTGGGCCGGCCCGGCGCAGGCCACCGATCAACTTCCCGACCTGATCCAGATCGACGGCCAGCAGGCGACGCTGCTGGCCGAACCGTTGTCCGGCCCATTGGACGACCCAGCCACACCTGGAAGCGCTTCGTGGCGCACGCAGGCAGCGCGCTGGGCAGCTGCAGCGCCAACTGGCGTGGCTACCGCGCCTACTGGCGTCTGGATGGGCAACAGCTGGTACTGGATCGCGTGGTCCTGGGCGCCTGCGTCTGGGCGCCGCCCACGCTGCCGCTGGATGTACTGTTCCCGGGCCAGCCAGCGCCAGAGCCCGCCGCCTGGTTGGATGGCGAATTGATCGTCGCGCTGCCCGCGACTGCGACGAGCGCTGCGCACGCACCGGCCCCCTACGTGGTGCTGCAGCTGGGGCGTGGCCAAGTGGTCGCGCACGCCAGACCCTGACCGAAGAGCTGCTGCGTGCGCGGCATGCCGCAGCGGCGAACCCGCAGCCTGCGCACTGAATCTGCTTCCCGTCCCCTCTCCCCCTGGAGTTCCCCATGTCCAAGACCGTCCTGATCACTGGTGCCACCTCCGGATTCGGCAGCGCCGCCGTGCGCCGCTTCGCCGCGGCCGGCTGGAAGGTCATCGCCACCGGCCGGCGCGCCGAACGCCTGCAGGCCCTGGCCGCTGAACTGCCGGCCGGGCAGGTGCACACCGCCGCGTTCGACATGCGCGATGCACGCGCCTTGTCGGACGCGATCGACGCACTGCCGGCCGCATTCGCCGAGATCGAGGTGCTGGTCAACAACGCCGGCCTGGCGCTGGGCACCGCGCCCGCGCAGCAAGCCGACCTGGCGCAGTGGCAGCAGATGATCGACACCAATGTCACCGCGTTGGTCACGCTCACCCACCGCCTGCTGCCGGCGTTGATTGCGCGCCGCGGCGCCATCATCAACATCGCCTCGGTCGCGGCGACCTACCCATACACCGGCGGCAACGTCTACGGCGGCACCAAGGCCTTCGTGCAGCAGTTTTCGCTGGGCCTGCGCTCTGACCTGCATGGCACCGGCGTGCGGGTGACCTCGATCGAACCGGGCATGGCCGAAACCGAATTCACCCTGGTGCGCACCGGCGGCAACCAGGCCGCGTCGGACACGCTATACCGCGGCGCCGCCCCGATGACGGCAGAAGACATCGCCGAACAGATCTTCTATGTGGCCAGCCTGCCGGCGCATTTGAATATCAACCGCCTGGAAATCATGCCGGTAACGCAGTCGTTTGCGGGGTTCCAGGTGGCGCGCGACGCGCAGTGAGGCATTGCCCTGAAGCCAGGGCCGGGGCGGTGAACGCGCAAAGTGCCAGCCACATACCTCGCTGCGCCGCGCAAACCCTTGCGTTACATCGGCGCTGCACATTCGCAGCAATTGCGCAGACCTGTTGCCTGACACAAGGTGCTGCAGCGGAGGCCAGTCGCACCACCCGTGCACGCTCGCCGTTCTCCCCAACCATCGCATCATGCAAGTTCGGCATCGCGGCGCACAGCTGCACGCCTTCGCAGCAACGCGCCGCGCAGCTGCAGGAACGGACGTTCCACCACGTAGTGCAGCAATGCACCCGCCGCCAGCGCCACCACGCCATACACCGCAAATGCCAGCACGCCATGGCTGTCCAGCGTGGTGCCCAACCAGCCCTGTGTCACATGGAACATCGCCTTATGGATCAGATACACGCTGTAGGAAATGGCGGCCAACCAGGCAGAGCGCCCGGCAGGCGTAGGCGGCCCAGTGCGCTGTCGGTCGCGGTACCTGCCAACACCAGCAAGGCCAGCCCCAGCGAAAGCACCGGCCAGCCCACTGCGTTGCCGATCAAATCGGTACGTTCGCGAAACAACCACATCGCCAGTGCCAGCACGACCACGCCGGCCAGCGCCCAGGTGTTGCCGCGCTGCTGCAGCCGCTGCCATGTGTGCGGGCGAAAGACCTTCAACACCGCCAGCACCACACCGGCCAGCAAGCCGTCCAGCCGATTCCAGGTGGGGTAGTAGAGATCTTCGACAAACCAGTTGCGTTGCTGGCCGCCGCTAATCTGATCCAGCGCTGTGTTGTGCAGCCACACGCTGGTGCGCAATGCGATACCGGCAAGCACCACCGCCACGCACACGGCAACCACGCGCCCCGCCGATGGACGCCGCAACAACACCGTCGCCAGCAACGGAAACACCAGATAGAAGTGCTCTTCCACACACAGCGACCATGCGTGCGAGAACGCGGCCTGCTGGCCGTAATCGACCAACAGATTCAAGGTGAAGGTGAGAAACATCCACCATGGGCGCCAGCCCGGGCGACTCGCGGAAACCCGGCCATGCCATGTAGATCGCCAACACCACCAAAAACGCCGGCAGGATGCGCAATGCGCGGCGCAGGTAGAAATCGGTGAAGTCCAATGGCTTGCCGCGCGACAGCGGGGTCAGCACCTGGGTGCCGATCAAAAAGCCGCTCAGCACGAAGAACAGGTCCACCCCCATCCAGCCGTAGCGCGAGAGCCATTCCTAGTCCGGCCCCAACCCGCCGACCACGAACGAATGGAACAGCATCACCCACACGATGGCGATGCCACGCAACAGGTCCAGAGCGGGATAGCGCATGCGGGCCAGATCAACCGAGGGAGCCCGATTGTGCCGCATGCCGGCAGCGCGCAGTGCGTGGCTGCCAACCACGCACTGCCACACCGCTGGAGTGCGCGCATCAACTGCTGCGGCGGATGCACAGCATCGCCATGCTTATGCGATGGCGTGCTGCTCGGTCCGCACAGCCGTGGCGGGCGTTACTGCCGTCGGTTCAAGCAGTTGCCAGGCTTCCAGTTGATCGACCGCACTGCGGACGCCGTCTTCCTCGCCCATCCGTTGACCAAGTGCGCGCGCGGCCGCACGCATGGCCGGCGTGCTCGCCTGCTGGATGGCAGCGGCCAGGGCTTCTGGCCGCAACCCGGCACGCGCCAGCGCTGGCGGCGCAACGCCGCGCTGGGCCAGGCAATGCGCCCAGAACGACTGGTCGTAGCCAAAGGGCAGCACCACCGAAGGAATGCCCGCCGCCAACGCGGCACCGCTGGTGCCGGCACCACCGTGATGCACGGCCACCGACACGCGCGGGAATAGCCAATCGTGCGGCGCCTGTTCCAGATGGAAGAAGCGCTCGGCGTTATCGGCGGCAGCGGTGTCCCCGGCCCCCAGGCCGCCCCAGCCGCTGGCCAGCAACGCGCGCTGCCCGGTCAGTCGCACTGCTGCCTTCACCGTGGCAGTGAGCTGCGCGACGGCGCTACTGGTCATGCTGCCGAAGCCGATATACAGCGGCGGCGGCCCGGCCTGCAAAAACGCCTGCAGCGCGGCCGGCGGTTGCCACTGCGACGGCGGCAGCTGCCAGAAGCCGCACACCTGCGCGCTGTCCGGCCAGTCCGGCGGGCGCGGGCACACATGCGCGCTATAGCCGTAGATCACGCGTAGCCCACTGCGATCCGGACCGCTCCACGGATACCCCGGCAGCCCCAATGCCGGACGCACGATATCGTTGAAGGCCGGCCGCATCAGCTGCCAGCCGACAAAGCGCATCAGGTGATGCAATGCCACCCTGACCTTTCCCGGCAGACGCAGGTTGGGCATCAGCATCAACGGCAGGTGGCGCGACTCGGTGAGCAGCTGCAACTGCACAAACGCCACCGGCACGCCATACGCCTCGCCCAGGCTATGGACAAGGAAACTGGCACTGCCCACGCCCAGGATCAAGCCGGCATCGCCACACGCCGCGCGGCCCTGTGCAGGCCAATCGCGTGCCCACTCCAGCAACTTCTTGCGCAAGATGCCAGGGGCGCCGCGCATCTCGGCGACGTCCGGATGGTCTTGCAACAGCTTCTGGAGATCGCCGCTGAGCGGGAAGAATTCCAGGCCGTGGGCACGGATCAACGTCTCGAAGTTGGAACTGGTCAGCACCCGCGCCGGATAACCGCGCTGCTGCAGGCCAAGCGCCAGCGCAATGATCGGGCGCACGTCCCCATGCGTGCCAAGGGTGGCGATCACCACCGGCCGCTGGCGTAACGGATCGGCTCTGGACTCAGGCATATTCGGCCACTCCGTCGCCGGCGACCGCACCACGGCCGGTATGGCCGACAGGCTGCGCACCCCCCGTGGCCTCTGCGGTGGCCGCGTGCAGCAAGGTGCTGAGCGTGGCCGGCATCGGCTGGCCCGGCGTCAGATGCAGGGCCAACGCGTGCACCGAGGCGCGTACGTTCTCCGATTCCGACAACGACGCGGCCTGTTCCAGATGCGGGTAACTGTCGAGCATGGCCAGCAGCTGGACCTCTTCGCCCAGCGCATGCAATTCGGCCGTGATGGCGTGCGCGATCAAACCGCCCAGCGACCAGCCCAGCAGACGGTACGGCCCTTTCGGCTGCACGCTGCGCAGACGCGCCAGGTAATCGCGCGCGATCGCCTCGATGCTCTCCGGACGGTGCTGCGGGTCGCTCAAGCCGGGCGATTGCAGCGCATACACGGGCCACTGCGGGTCCAGCCGGCCGAGCAAGGTGAGATACGACCAGCCCAGGCCGATGACCGGGTGGATGCAGAACAGCGGCGTGGTGCCGGCGGTGCCTGCACGCAGCGGCAGCAACACGCTCAACGGGTCGTTGGGCGTGTGTGCGCTGCGCTTGATCACCTCGGCCAGGCCAGCGATCGTCGGGGCATGGAACAACGTGCCCAGCGGCAGTTCCACTCCAAACATCTGCGGGAAACGCGCGGCCATTTCCGCCGCACGCAGCGAATCGCCGCCAAGCTCGAAGGAGTTGTCGTCCACGCCCACCACTTCGATGCCCAGCACCTCCTGAAGCATCGTTGCCAACTGGCGTTCGAGCGCATCGCGCGGCGCCAGGTGCGTGCGTTGCGGCAATGCGCCGGGCGCCGGCAACGTGCGCCGATCCAGCTTGCCGTTGGAGGTCAGCGGCACCCACAGGGTAGGAATCATCGATGCCGGCAGGCGTTGCTGCAGATGCGCACGCAGCAGCTCGACCGATGGCGTGTTGCCATGCTTGCCCACCACATAGACCAGCAGTTGCAAGGCATGATCGCCATCGCTGTGTCCTACCACGACCGCCTGCGCGACCTGCGAATGCAGCAGCAAGGCGCTTTCGATTTCGGCCGGCTCCACCCGATGTCCGCGGATCTTCAGCTGCGCATCGGCGCGCCCGATGCATTCCAGCAGGCCATCGCTGCATTGGCGCACGCGGTCGCCGGTGCGATACATGCTGCTGCCGTCGTCGGCGAACGGGTCGCGCATGAAGCGCTCGCTGGTCAGCTGGCGCTTGCCGCGATAGCCCTTGGCCACGCCTGCGCCACCGATATACAGCTCGCCGATCGCACCGGTCGGCAACGGTTGCCGCTGCGCATCCAGCACATGGACGCGCGTATTGAGCAGCGACCTGCCGATCGGCGGTGCGGCGGCATCGGTCAGCTGCAACGGCATGATGATCGACCAGATCGTGGTTTCGGTGGGCCCGTACAACTGGGTCAGGCGCCCCACCCGGCTGAGCAATTGCGTGGCCAGCTCGGGCAGCAACGCCTCGCCAACAATCAACGCGTGGATGCGATCGAGCACCAGATCCTCATTGGCCAGCAGGATGCGCCACAGCGATGGCGTGGCCTGCGCCACGCTGATGTGTTCGTCGGCGATCAACCGCGACAGGCCGCGTGGGTCGTGGCTGATACCGGCCGGTGCAATGACCACGCGTGCGCCCACCAGCAACGGCAGGTACAACTCCAGCCCGGCGATGTCGAAGGTGATGGTGGTGACGGCCAGCACACGATCGCGCGGACGCAATGCCAGCTCGTGTTCCATCGCATGCAGGAAATTGAACAGGTTGCGATGGCTGATTTCCACGCCCTTCGGCGCACCGGTGGAGCCGGAGGTGTACAGCACGTACGCGGTGCCGTCGGGCGTCGCCAGCGGTGCGATCGCCTCAGGCAACACGGCCGGTCGCGGATCCAGCCAGACCATGCCACCGAGCAGATAGCGCTCGTACAGTGCCGGCTCGCAGACCAGACCGATGGCACCGGAATCGTTGAGGATCTGGCGTTTGCGCGCGGCCGGGCTCTCCGGATCCAGCGGCAGATACGCCGCACCGGTCCACATCACCGCCAGCAACGCCAGCAACGCCAGCAACAAGTGTTCGCTGCGCGGCAACGCCACCGCGACCACATCGCCAGGGCGCACGCCATCGGCCACCCATTGCGCGGCGATGCGCGAGGCAAGCTCGCATAACGTGGCGTAATCGAGCGTGCGGTTGTCGTATTGCGCTACCATGGCCGCCGGCATCAACTCGGCGCGTTGCAGCATGCCGTGCAACAGCGTGGCCGGTTCCGGCAGCGGCGCTGCGGTGTTGTTCCAGGTGTGCAGCAGGCGGCGGCGCTCGCTATCGCCGAGCACATCGACCTGGCCCAGCGCGCATTCCGGGTCGGCCAGTACCGCATCGGCCAGATGGGTCAGACGACGGCAGTGTTCGGCCAGTTCCTCGCTGTCGTACAACGCCGGGGTGGCATCCAGATCGAAACGCAGCGCTGCCCCATCGCCGCGTTCGTAGCAGAAGATGGTGAGGTCGTCGGCCGGGCCGTTGGAAAGGTTGTGCTGTACCGCGTACGCCTCGCCGAAGCGCAAGGTGTAGTCGAAGACCTCGATGTTCACCGCCAGCCGTGCGAACTTCTGCTCCATCCCGAACATGCCCAGATCACGGCGCACGTCCTCGAAACGATATTGCTGATGGCGCAGTGCATGGCGGACCACCGACGACACCTGCGCGAACAAGGTATGGATGGGCTGCTGCGGGTCCATCTTCAGGCGCAGCGAAATGACGTTGGCCACCAGGCCTGCAGTTTGCCGGTAGCGCGCGTTGATGCGGCCGGTCACCGGCATCGCCAGCACCAGATCCTCGGCACCGGTGCAGCGGTAGTAATACGCCGCAATCAGCGAAATCAGCATCTGCGGCAGGCTGGCGCCGTACTCCTTGCCCAGCGCGCGCAGACGCACCATCTGCTGCGGCGAGAACTGCCCGGTGCCGCGCAACAACCCGGTGGACAGCGGATTGCCCGGCCGCGCCAGCGTCGCCTGCGGCGGCAGATCAGCCAACTGCTGCATCCAGTACTGGCGATCGCGCTGGAACCGATCGGAGTTGCGATAGTACTGCTCCATTTCGAGCAGCGACAGTGCACTGCCGAACTGCGCAGGCTCGGGCTCCACGTCGAACACGTAGGCGTTATAGAGCACAGCCATGCGCTGCATCATGATCGACGCGCAGTAGCCGTCCATTACCAGATGGCTCACGCATTGCACCCAGATATGATGATCTTCGCCCAGACGGAACACCGCGCAATGCCATAGCGGTCCGTTCTACAGATCTTCAGGCTTGCGGATTTCTTCGTCGATCCAATGTTCGGCCGCATTACGCGGAGCCGGATCCGAGCTGACGTCGAAGTATGGAATCGTGCCGTTTTACTCGGGCAAGACCACCTGCGAAGGCACGCCCTCGTGTTCGACGATACACAGGCGCAGCGTATCGAACTCGTGCGTCAACTGCATGCTGGCGCGGATCAGCACCTGGGGATTGAGCTGGCCGAACATTTCCAATACTTCGGCCAACATCAAGGTGTTGTCGGTGTGCAACTTGTTGGCCACCCAAGGCCACGTTGCGCCTTGGTCAGGGGAAAAACGGGAGAGGCGTCAGCGTGCATTGCGTGCATCCTTCTGGTGTGGCGCGCAGTCCGTCGACACCCCTCAACCGTTATGCGGTCAATGGACGCCGAATCAGCACTTGGCCTAAGAAACGAGGGGTAAGAAACACCGCCGACCACCGGCAATTGCCGGCAATACGCGGTGAAAACGCATGACGAAGACCCATAGCACAGTGACTCGTACAATCGAACAACGATGTGCAGGTGACTAGTTGAAGCACTTGTATCTCGACAAATTAAGGCAACGCTGATCAAGTTCCAAAGATGCGAGGATAAGTGCTTCGCAGCGATGGTGGTGCAAGCCGATGAAGCAGCGGACCTTGGCAATGTCAGCTGACCAGGGCAACGGGTTTGAACAGTACCGTCGCCCGACGCGGCGCGATGTGTTCCTGGCACGGATGGAGACGCTGGTGCCGTGGATGGCACTGTGCGCGGTGATCGCCCCG
>NZ_JFAQ01000119.1 GCF_001304695.1 Xanthomonas axonopodis | reverse complement strand
CGCCCGGTAACACTTGGCCTCAGTTCCGTAGCGATCCACGCACTCGGTCCGCGACAATCCCGGCGGAAACTGCACGATGTTGATCCCCATCTCCCACCTCCGTTGCCTTCAGCTGGGGCCATTGTCCAACCGCAGCGTCGCAGATCCTGCAACTGGAGGCTGAGGGATGGGGCTAATCAGGGCCATCTATGCTCACCCGCGCGGTGGGCTGAAGAAGGCGCTGGTGGAGGCGCTGCGCCAGGGCAAGCCGACGCGCGGACTGCGCAGCACCACCGCGGCAAAACGCTCGTGGGTGCCGGAGGAGCTGCGCATCGTGCATCGCCCAGAGCACGTGGAGCAACACTTGGCTCCCGGACATTGGGAGGGCGATCTGATCAAGGGCACCTTCAATCGCTCCTGCGTGGGCACGCTGGTCGAGCGCAAGACCCGGTTCGTCGTGTTGTGCAGGATGGATGGCTGCACGGCCGAAGCGGCGCTGGAAGGCTTCACGCGGCAGATGAAGAAGCTGCCCGCGTTCCTGCGCGAGAGCCTGACCTATGACCCTGGCACCGAGCTGACCTGCCACCAGGAGCTGGCGCGTCGGCTGAACATCGTCATCTGGTTTGCCGACCCGCATGCGCCGTGGCAGCGCGGCAGCAACGAGAATACCAATGGCCTGCTGCGGCAATTCCTGCCCAAGGGCGTGGATCTGTCGCAGGCCAGTCAGGAGTACATCAATCATGTGGCCAAGCTGATGAACGCGCGGCCGCGAAAGACATTGAACTGGATGACGCCGGCCGCAGCCCTCGAGAAGGAAATTCTCGAATTCAAATCACGTGTTGCACTTCACTCTTGAGACTGCCTAGTATCGGCAGATTACCAGTCTGCTCAATGCGCAATCGCAAGTTTAAACAGGGGCGCTGAACGCGATCAATCAACACAGCGTTTCATGTCTGTAATTCGGGTGTATGTGAGGGAATCTGACTGCGTGAATATGCGTGAATGATCCAATGAAGAAAGGCGCTGAAGCCAATCCCCACACGGGAACAGATTTCAGCGCCTTCGGATGCACAGGGTGGGGTGGTCAGCCCAGCCAGTCGCGCGGCACCAGGTAGTCCAACAACCGCGCTTCGGCGCTGCCGGGTTCGGCGGTGTAGCCGTATTCCCAACGCACTCGCGGCGGCAGGCTCATCAGGATGCTCTCGGCGCGCCCGCCGCTCTGCAATCCGAACAGGGTGCCGCGGTCGTAGACCAGGTTGAACTCCACGTAGCGTCCGCGGCGGTACAGCTGGAACTCGCGCTCGCGCTCGCCAAACGGCGCGTCCTTGCGGCGCTGCACGAGCGGCATATAGGCCTCCAGAAAGCCATTGCCCACTGCCTGCTGGTAGGCAAAATCGCGCTCGAAGTCCTGGCCCAGGTCATCGAAGAACAGCCCGCCGACGCCGCGAGTTTCGTTGCGGTGACGCAGGAAGAAGTACTCGTCGCACCAGCGCTTGTGCGCGGCATAGCGCTCCTCGCCGAACGGCGCGCACAGCGCCTGCGCAACGCGGTGCCAGTGCTGCACGTCTTCATCGAAGGGATAGAACGGGGTCAGGTCGAAGCCACCGCCAAACCAGGCGGCCACGACTTCGCCATCGCGATCGGCGCGGAAGTAGCGCACGTTCATGTGCGTGGTCGGGATATACGGATTGTGCGGATGAAACACCAGCGAGACGCCGCATGCACGCCAGGTCGCACCGGCAAGCTCGGGCCGGTGCGCACTGGCCGACGACGGCAGGCGCGTACCGGACACGTCCGAAAAACCGATGCCGGCCTGCTCGAACACCGCACCGTCGCGCAGGATGCGGGTACGGCCACCGCCGCCCTCCTCGCGCTTCCAAACATCCTCGGCAAAGCGTGCCTTGCCGTCGGCAGCTTCCACAGCGGCGCAGATCCGGTCCTGCAGGTCGGTTAGATAATCGCGTACACGGTCGAATTCGTTCATGCCCCAATTCTAAGCCGTGCACTCCGCGTGGTGCATCCCGCGCAAGCGCGCCCGTTTGTCGCAGTGCGATGCGGGGATAACGGCACAGTGATCGCTGCTGGGCAATGACCAGTCGAGTTGGTTGGTGCACAGAGTTTCAGCGCGGCAACCAACAATCAGCCAACCGTGCGAGGTGGTGTTTTCGTTTCTCAATCAAGAGCACCGGCAAACTGTCTGGCGAGGGCGCCGCTCCCTCAAGGTCTTCGCGCTTGCTGCAGGGCCCTTGCCCGCCCACCATCGCCGGACACGCTGCAAGTACGTCCCTGTAACTTCCGTGGCGGCATCCATGCCGCCAAGAGTCCCGCGACGGTGAGCGGGCAAGGACCAGTCGAGACGGTCGTATGCCAGTGCAACCGACCGGCGACACTCGCTTGTTCTACAGCGAGGTTTCCGTTTTAAGAGCTACTTCATAAACTGCTGACCAATGTGCTGGTGCAGTGTCCTCGCCGCAAGGCTGGGTCACGGCGTGTGTCGCGAGCGGTGAGGGCCCGCACATCCGACCTGGCTTGAAGATAGCCAGGCAACCGCACACGCAAGCTCTCAGTTTTTGATGCGCAACGGGCGAGCGAGGCGTATTACGTTGCAAGGCAGCTAGTCTGCTGCAGGCTGCAGCGCCCTTGCACGCTCCCAAGTCACCAAGGTTGCGAAAACTCTGCGCGGACAGCGGGGGTGCACAGCCGCCATGCCAATGCTGCGTGGACGCAGCCGATCACCAGCGCGCCCAGGCCGGTGAGGACCAGTGCCATCTGCTGGGTGGCCTGCAAACGCGCCTGCATCTGCGGCCATTGCGGGCTTTGCAGCACGTCGGCGGGCACTAGCGTTTGCACACCGTCGAACAATGGCCCGATCAACGCCAGTCCGCCGAAATTGAGCAGTCCGGTCACCAGCAACACCGCCACGAAGCCGATCCGTGCCCACTCGCGCCGCTGCAGCAGCGCCCAACTCAACCAGCAGAAGGCAGCCGAGAGCACCACGCCGGCGACGGATAACGACAGCGCGTGATCGATCAGCCATTGCCAGGAGTGGGGGAGGGTGATGCCTTCGGGCAGGCCTAGCGATGCCGCATCTGGCGTCAGTGCGATCATGGCGATCTGCACCAGATTGGCCAGCACGCTGACCACCCCCAGCAACAGGGAAACCCACGCCAACGCAGTGACGAAGCCACCACGCTGCCGCGCCGATGCGGGCTGGACGGTGCTCATTGCAGTGATGCGATGTGGGCAGCCACCATCGCCTGGCCGGGGGCATCCAGCGCCGGTTGCAGTTGCGCGTACCACTCAGGTACTGCGTCGGCCGGCAGGCATTGGCGCAACAGCGGCGTGCTGCGCTCGAGAAAGGCTTCAAAAAACGGTAGCCCGCGCACGTACAGGAAGTGGCTGTCGGTAATGGACATGCCAGCGTATGCCTCGCGCAACCATTCCAGATGCGGCAGCGTGTGGGCCCCGTGGCCGGCGCGGGTGAGCGCGGTCAGGAAGCTGGTACGTGCGGTCGCGGGCGAGGTGGACCGCTCCTGCGCGTTGAGATCGTCGAAGGCCAGCAGCCACTGCTCGCCCTGCGCGATCTCGTGGCACATCACCGAGGTGGTTGCCAGCTGCAGTGCGTTGTGTGCGCTGGGCTCCAGCTCGTACAGCGCCAGCCAGTGCGGGTAGGCTTCGCGATAGCGGTCCAGCGCGCTCAACGACAGCGCGCACAGGCGCTGCGCATCCGCACCAACGTGCAGCTGCGCTTGCGCAGCGTTGTAGGCGTCGACATGGTCCCGGCGCTGAAACGCGCTCAGTGCCGGCTGCAGTGCGGGATCGATCTCGGCCGCCGACTCCGACGCATCTGCGGCAGCGACAGACGCTGCCGTCGGTTCTGTGCGCGGCGTGTTTACCGCAGTGCTCTTGCGTCCAAACAAACAGTCCCACAGGCCCATCGCTTCTCCCTTCCCTGCGCCCTTGGTGAGTGGAAGCGCGATCATGCCGGCGGCGCACCGGTCATGCGGCGGACCGATGAGCAGCACGCGCGCAGCGATGGCAACTTGCCGGTCCTGCGCCAAGCTTAGAGCCACCGGCGTAGCAACAGGTGAGTGCGAGGCAACCGACGCGCCGGTGTTGGGTTGCTTGCGCACGTGCTGCGTTGTTGATCCAGATCGCAGAGTCGTCGCTGCGGATGGCCGGATCGGTAGCGTTCTGCGCAGTGGGTTAGGGCGATCGTGACTGCGAGATAGCCTCACTCCGGCGTCTGCGTGCAATACGCGCAACACCCGAGCCCTGCGCGTGTCGTCCGCTTCCGTCCACTGGCGGCACGCGCAGTTTCAACGGGTTTAGGGCTTCACCTGCTCGTTGAACAGCTTGAGGATGCGCTTGTACTCGTCCAGCCACGAATCGACGCGCGTAAAGCCGTGGCGTTCCAGCGGGTACGGCGCTACCTCCCAGTTGTCCTTGTGCAGCTCCATCAACTTCTGGGTCATGTCGACCGAGTCCTTGAAGAACACGTTGTCGTCGATCATGCCGTGCGCGATCAGCAGATGGTCGCGCAACCCCTCGGCGTAGTTGATCGGCGAGGACGTCTTGTAGGCCTCCGGATCGAGCTCGGGCGTGTTGAGGATGTTGGAGGTGTACTCGTGGTTGTACTGCATCCAGTCGCCGACCGGGCGCAGCGCCGCCCCGGCCTTGAACGTGCCAGGGCTGCGGAACAACGCCATGTAGGTCATGAAGCCGCCGTACGAGCCGCCATAGATGCCGGCGCGTGCGCGATCGCCCTGCTTGGTGGCGACCAGCCAGTCCAGGCCATCCAGATAATCCTCCAGCTCGGGGTGGCCCATGTTGCGATAGATCGCCGTGCGCCAATCGCGGCCGTAGCCTTCGGAGGCGCGATAGTCCAGGTCCAGCACGATATAGCCCTGCTGCACCAGCAGGTTGTGGAACATCTGCTCGCGGAAATACGGGGTGTAGCGTTCGGAGACATTCTGCAGATACCCGGCGCCGTGCACGAACATCACGATCGGATACTGCTTGCCCTGCTCGGGCGTCTTGGGCCCGTAATACTTGCCCCAGACCGTGCCGGCGCCGTGTTTGGACGGGATTTGCACGTACTGCGGTGCAATCCACGGCTGCGCCTTGAAGGCAGGCGTGCGGGTGTCGGTGAGCACGGTGGTCTGGCCGCCTGTGGCCGGCACCACGGCCAGTTGGGTCGGCAGATAGCTGCGGGAGTAGCGCACCAGCAACTGCTGCCCGTTGGGCGACAGGCTGAAGCCTTCCACGCCGTTCAACGCAGTGATTTCGGTGAGCTGATCGTTGCGCAGATCGAGCTTGCAGACTTCGTAATCGCCCGGCCATTTCTGGTTGCACAGGAAGAACATGCCGCTGCCATCGGCGCTGGACACCGGCATCGACACTTCCCACTTGCCGCGCGTGCGCTGGCGCGGCTTGCCGTTGCCATCGACGGTATACAGCTGCGAATAGCCGGATTCTTCCGACAGCAGCCACAGCGTGCGGTTGTCTGGCAGCCAGCCGAAATCGTTGAACTCCCAGTTGATCCACGCGCTATCGCTCAAACGGTGACGCGGCTGCAGCCTGGCGTTGTCCAGGTCCACGCTGGCGATCCAGCGGTCCTTGTTGTCCACCGCGCGAATTTCCACCGCCACGTTGCGGCCGTCATCGCTCCAGTGCACGGCCGGCCCGCTGCCGTCGCCATCGCTTTCCACGCGCACCGCGCGGTTGCCCTTGAGCGGGTCGCGCTTGGCGGCCTTGCGCAAGGCCGCCAGCGGGTCGGTGGCGATGCCGGGGAGCGGATCGAACGACAGCGATTTGGCCGTGCCCGCGCCGACATCCACCAGCCACAGCGCATGCGCTGCCGGTGCGTTGCGACCGACACGGGTACGCACTTCCTGGAATTCTTCGTAACCGGATTCGGTCACGTATCTGGGCATCTTGCCGGCCTGGCCTTCGTCAGCGCTCTTGGCCTGGGTGACCACCAGCAGATGGCGGCCGTCCGGCGACAAGGCGCTGTCGACAATCTCCACCTCATCGCCCAGATACACCGGCGCTGCCGCACGCGTGGCATCGGCGCGGCGCCAGGCGCCAGGCGTCTTCCTGCGCGCGCAGCGCGTCGCGTTGCTCCTTGTCGCGGCGCAAGGTGGCCAGCGTCGCCAGTTGCTGCTCGCGCAGCACATCGGCCTTGGGCGCGGCATTGGGGTCGCGCTCGGCCTTGACCACCGCCACCTGCGCGGTGCCGCCATCGGCACGCCAGTGGTACCAGTTGTTGCCCGCGCGCCAGATCGCACCGCCGTCGCTGGCGAACTGCGGACGCGATTCGATCTCGTTGCTGCGGGTCAGCTGGGTGAGTGCGCCTGTACGCAGATCGCGCAGGAAGATATCGCCGTTACGTGCGAACAGCATGCGCTGACGTGTGGCGTCGTAACTGGGATTTGCCGCATCCAGGCCGGCGCGCGCGATGTCGGTCACACGTTCGGCAGTGCCGCCGCCGGTGCTCTGGCGATAGGTGTCGCGCACCGGGCTGCCATCGCGCTTGAGCAGGTATTGCACCTGTTTGCCGTCCCATTGCCACCAGGCCTGATCCACCGGCGGCCCGATCCAGTCCGGGTCGGCCATCGCCTGTTCGATGGTGAGCGGGGCGGCAGACTGCGCATGCGCAGCGGTGGCCAGCAGCAGAAGGGTCAACGGCAACAATCTAGGCATCGGACACGGCTGGACGCAAAGGAGCGCGCGCAAGCCTAGCAGTTCGCCTTTGCGCCACGCTTGGGCCACAGGTCATGCGTGCGTGGCTGCAGGCATGACCTGGCAACATCCGCCAGCGCGAGGAGCAGGCGCGACCATGATCCAGCGCTGCGCAAGCATGCAGTGGCAGATGAGAGCGATGCGCGGCATCAGCGATGCGCGACACGGCAGCGAACATGAACCCTTCATCTCCACGGCACTGGTAGCGCCGCGCGCGCGACTGGCAAACGCGCAGACGATCGCGACAAAGATCTCGCCTGGAAAAGCTTCTGCGCACAGGCGCCGCACGACTGCCATCCACACCTGCAGCCTGCCGGCGTATCGCAACGCCCAGCGCAACCACACATTGGCGAGGACTCGCCGAGCGCAGAGATGATGATCTGCCATGCCGCACACGGCGCACGCCGTACACCCAACTGGCCCGGCCACCCACATGCCACACACGGGCGGCGATCAACTTCGCGTGTCGTAGAGGAAATCCCCTGACTTGCCAGCGGCGCGGGTGGCGGCCAAGCTAGCGCGCTTTTGCGACCATCGGTTTCCATGTCCAGCCTGCCTGCTCCCGCTATGTCCCACCCGATGGCTGTTGGTGCGCCCGACCGGCCGCTGGCCTGGCGCGCGGGGCAGTCGATCGATCTGGCGACCTTCATCGCACACGTGCACGGCCTGGCGCAGCAGCTGCCCGAGGGCAGCCATGCGGTGAATCTGTGCGAAGACCGCTATCGTTTCATGGTGGCGTTCTATGCGTGTGCGCTGCGCGGGCAGGTCTCGCTGCTGCCGTCTTCGCGCGCGTCGGCGGTGGTGGGCGAAGTGCAGGCGCGTCACGCCGATGCGTATTGTCTGGGCGATTTGACGCTGGAGCTGGCGCCGCCGCGGTATTGGCAGCTGCCGGCCGAGTTGCCGCAGGCCCAGGGCCCGATTCCGCAGCTGGCCGACGATGCACTGGTGGCGATCGGTTTCACCTCCGGCAGCACCGGCAGTCCGCAACCCAATCCCAAGACATGGGGCAGCTTTTTGACCAGCACGCGCCAGGATCTGGTCGCGCTGCAAAGCCTGTGGGCGCACACCGATGCCGTCCCGCACGTGGTCGCCACGGTGCCACCGCAGCACATGTACGGCATGGAGTTGTCGGTGCTGCTGCCGATGGTGACCACGTTGGCGGTGCACGCAGGGCGCCCGTTCTTTCCGGACGATGTGGCGCGTGCGTTGGCCGATATCCCCGCGCCGCGTGTCTTGGTGACCACGCCCGTGCATCTGCGTGCGTTGGTCGAATCCGGCGTGGCGCTGCCGCCGCTGGCCGGCATCGTGTCGGCCACCGCGCCGCTCGCATCGGAGATCGCTGCTGCCGCCGAAGCGCGGTTCGGCGGTGAGGTGCGCGAGATGTTCGGCTCCACCGAAACCTGCGTGTTCGCCGTACGCCGCACGGCGCTGGAAGCGGCGTGGACGCCCTTGCCCGGCGTGCGCCTGGAAATCCAGGCTGCAGGCACCTTGGTGCATGCGCCGCATCTGGCCACGCCGGTGCTGCTGGCCGACATGATGGACGTGGCCGACGACGGCCGCTTCCAGGTGCGCGGCCGCCAGGCCGACCTGCTGGAAATCGCAGGAAAACGCGCATCGCTAGCCGATCTCACCCGGCGCTTGCTCGCCATTCCCGGAGTCATCGACGGGACCATCGTGCAGCTCGCCCCCGAGCCCGGCCAGGCGGTCGGCCGCATCGCTGCGCTGGTGGTCGCCCCCACCCTCGACGAAGCCCAGGTGCTGGCCGCTCTACGCGTCAGCGTGGACCCGGTGTTCCTGCCGCGCCGCCTGCGCAAGGTCGCCGCATTGCCACGCAACGAAACCGGCAAGTTGCCGCGCGATGTGGTGCTGGGACTGCTCAACGGCTGAGCGTGACCAACTGCGTGCGCGCAGCAGCCAGGCCGCATGGGCGTGACAGTCAGCGTGGTGATGAATGTCTACAGACACAGCGCGAAACGCGCTGGCAGGCGTGGTCAACGCAGGCCACACAGCGTTGCCACCTCGATGGTCGGCATCCGCGCAGTCGTGGGAGGCCAATGTGTGGTGGCAGTGGTGTGCCGGCGTTTATGGGCAACCGCCTAGCGCCTCCAATGCGAGGGTAGAGATGCGCGGCGCAGGATGCCTGCGTCACCTCAGCCCGCATCGCGCCGTCGGTTGGCGCTGCTCAATCCATTGCCGCAGATGGTCTTCGCGGCAAATGACGTTACCCATGCACCCCATCGATTTCTACCGCCAGCTCATCGCGGCAGATCACCGCGTGCAGCAGCAGGCGCGGGACCGCATCGCCGAAGCGGGCATCCAGTGCCTGCGCAACCTTGGGCAGGTCGTCGCGTTCGCGCACATAGATTTTCAGGCGCGTGCCGGCGCCAAATTGCGCGGGTAACGCAGGCGCATGCTGACGCGCGGCGCCGAGCAGGGCGTCGAAGTTGGCGAAGGTTTCTTCCAGCTGCGCCAGCAATTGGCCGGTGTGCATCGAGGCGTGGCCCACCACCGCAGCGGTGCCTGACAGCAGCAGCGGCATGTCGCTGCCGGCCGGCGGCAGCATGGCACGGGCAAAACTGGGCGGCTGCGGGCCGTACTGGCGCGGGTAATGGTAGGCACTGACCTGGCGCGGGTTTTCCAACGGCGTGCCGGTATTGGCGGCCGCCAGCCAGTAGATCTGGATGATGCGCTCGGCATCGCAACGGCCTACGGCGGTGGCGGCCGGCAACTGCGCGGTGTCGAATGCGCCCAAGCCGCGTGCACGGCCCACGCAGAACTGCCGGTAACGTTCGCGGTCGCCGCTGCCCAGGGTGATGGCGTCGAGGTAGTTCCAGATCCGCAGCAACCGCGGCGTCTGGCCGTTGCTGACGAAGGCGGTGATTTCCACATACGCCCTGGCGGCGGCTTCTTCGATATCCACATTCTGCTCGTCGATCTCGATCACGCCGAACTGCAAATGCCCGTCGCTGGACCAGGCGATGTTGCCATCGCGGCCGCTGCGCACCGGCGCATCGGTGCGCCACACTTCCAGCACGCTGGCCTGGTACGGCTGCAGCGGCACGCGCAGATAGCGCGGGTCGTGCAGGCGCGGCGCCGCATCGCCGAAGCCGAACACCGCCAGCACCTGCGGGTCGGTCAGCAGCATGGCAGGGTCGGTCTGGTCGACATAGTCGACCTGCAGCCGGGGATGGCGCACGGCGTGCGCGGTCTGAGCATGGGAAGCGATCATTGGGCGTCTCGTTGTTGCGTGTCGCGTTGCAAGGTGTCGCCGTCGAAGCCGAGCTTGGCCTGACGTCGGCGATGGCGCCACGACTGCCAGGCGCGCGGCATCATCGACAAGGTGGTGAATGCGTACAGGGCGCGAAAGGCGCGCAGGCGGATGCGGACCTTTGGGGCATCGAACACATCGCCGGCCAGCATCGCGACCACCGCCTGTTCCACCTGCCAGGTGTTTTGCGGGTGCGCGAACAAGGCGCGCATGGTGGGCGAGGTGAAGCGGTAGATGAACCACTTGAATTCATCCACGCCGCGCGTCAGTTCGCGTTGTAGGGCGCGCTGCAGTTTCGCCTCCGATTGCGGTGCGCGCAGTGCGGCATCCACCATCGCTGCGCCACGTTCGGCGCTGTGCATGGCCAGGAACACGCCAGAGGAAAACATCGGGTCGACGAAGGTGTAGGCATCGCCCAGCATCAACCAGCGTGGCCCGGACATGCGCGTGCATTCGTAGGCGTAATTGCCGGTGGCATGCACCGGCGCCACGCGCTCGGCGCCTAGCATGCGTGCGTTGAGCTCGGCACTGAGCGCCAGCGTGCGCATCAAGAAGCCCTCGCTGTCGCCCTTGCGGGTCTTCATGTAGTCCGGGTAGCAGACCGCGCCCACGCTCATGATGTCGTCCGGCAGCGGAATCAGCCACATCCAGCCGTGCGCATGCCGGTAGATGCTGATGTTGCCGGCATCCTCGCCCGGGCGTCGTGTCACGCCGCGGAAATGGCTGAACACCGCGGCCGACTGATGCTTTGCATTGGCGCGTTTGAGCTTGAGGCGGTTGCCCAGAAAGGTGTCGCGGCCGCTGGCATCGAGCAGGTAGCGCGGGCGGAACTGCTGCACGCCACCATCTGCCGTGCGTGCCTGCAGCATGGGTTGTTCGCCCTCGAATAGGACTTGCTCCACGCAGACCTGCTCGCGTGCGTCCACGCCCACCGCACGCGCACGCTGGAACAGCACGTGGTCGAATTGTGCACGCGGCACCTGGAAGGCGAAATCGGCCTTGGCATCGAGCGCGTGCGAAAAACGGAACGTGTTGTAGCCGCCGCTGTCGTTGGGAAAATCCGTCCCACGCTTCAGCATGCCGATGGCGCGCACGTCTTCCAGCACGTCCAGGCGTTCAAGAATCGGCATGTTCATCGGCAGCAAGGATTCGCCGATATGAAAGCGCGGGTGCTGCGCCTTCTCGAGCAGGGTCACGGACCAACCGAGCTCGGCAAGTGCGATGGCCGCGGTGCAGCCAGCCGGGCCGCCGCCGACGATCAGGACATCCGGACACTCCGGTCCGGGAGCCGGCCCGGCTGCCGGCATGGCGGTCGGGGTGTGGCGAACAGCGGTGGAAGTCATCCTGGAACGAACCTGCGGCGGGCGAGCATCATGCAGTCATGATAGCCTGACCAGCGGGCCGCCCAGCTTGCGGAGCGCCGATTCATCTGTGAAAAACGACCGGCAGCAGGTGCAGGCACCGGCCAGCCGCGCGGCAGATGCTCGGATTGGCAGCGGCGGCAACGTACACTACGGCCGACGCGACGCTCATGCATGCCGATGGACGCCCGCGCTGCTCTTGCTTGTTCTCACTCTTGTTGCCCGACCCTGACCTGTGGAAATCCTGGATGTCCTCGCAAACCGCTGCCGAACGTGAACTGGCCGAACTCCTGGTCGAAAGTCTGAACCTGGAAGACGTCCAACCCGCCGACATCGATCCGGAGGCGCCGTTGTTCAATACCGGGCTGGGGTTGGACTCGATCGACGCACTGGAACTGGCGCTGGCGATCAGCAAGCGCTACTGCTTCCAGTTGCGCTCTGACAACGACGAAAACCGTCGCATCTTCGCGTCGCTGCGCGCACTGTCGGCGCATGTTCAAGCCAACAAGACCGTCTGATCCGCCGACCTCGCCTTCCCCCGACGCACCCGCGTGGGTGCTGGGGCTGGGCGTTCTGCTTGCGGTGGCGTATTCGCCGTTGGCGCATTGGGCCAATGCCAGTCACCGCCCGGAGCTGGCCGTCATCGCCGGTGGTTTGCTGGTGCTGATGGTACTGATCGAACCGATGGTTGCACGCCGGCCCTGGGCCTGGCCGTTGGCCCTGTTGCTGCTTGCCGGGCTGGGCGCGCTGTGGCATTCGCCGTATGCGCTGTTGGTGCTGGCGGCGCCGCCGGTGGTGTTCACCGGTTGGGTAGCCTGGTTCTTCGGGCGCAGCCTGCGGGCCGGACGCACGCCGCTGATCACGCGCATCGTCGAGGGTCTGTACGGCCAGGCCGGCATGCTGATCACGCCCGAACAATGCCGCTACACGCGCCGCCTCACGCTGGCCTGGGCCGTGCTGCTGTGCGGCCTGACCCTGGCCAATCTGGTGTTGGGTCTGTGCGCCGAGCCCAGCGGCGTGCTCGCGCAGCTGGGTCATGCCTCGCCGCTGCCGATCAGCGACGCGCGCGCCTCGTTGTTCGCCAATCTGCTTGCCTATGGCGTGATTGGCGGCTTCTTCGTTGGGGAATATCTATTGCGGGGTCGCTGGTTTCCACTGCGCCCCTATCGTAGTCTGCCAGACTTCTTGCGTCAGATGGCGCGGCTCGGGCCGGATTTCTGGCGCGATCTGCTGCGCTGAGTGCGTGGCCTGGGGCAGCGACGGACGTGCATATTTTCGGGGACAAGACAAAAATGCCGTTGGCAAGGATGCCGTCGCGCCTGGCGTGGGCTGTGTTCAACCTGTTGCAATTGGCGTTCGCGCTGGCCTTTACCGCTGGCGGCATCGTCTATGCATTGGTCGTGCTGGCGATCACCCGCGATGCCGACCGTCTGCTGCGCATGGGCAGCTGGATGTGGTCGCCGGTGCTGTTCCGTGGTGCGGGCGCCACCGTCATCGTGGAAGGGCGCGAGCGGGTGGATTGGTCCAAGAACTATCTGTTCGTGAGCAACCACCAGTCGATCATCGACATCTGTGCGCTGTTCCATGCCTTGCCGGTGCCGCTGCGCTTTTTGCTCAAGCAGGAAATGCGCAAGGTGCCGTTAGTGAACTGGTATGCGCGTGCTGCCGGCATGCTGTTTCTGGACCGCGACAGCCGCAGGGCAGGGGCCCTGGTGCGGCGCCAGGCCGCCGCACTGCTGCGCGAAGGCAAACAGTTGTGTCTGTTTCCCGAAGGCACGCGTAGCCGTACCGGCGCATTATTGCCATTCAAGGCCGGGCTACTGCAGGCCGCTATCGATGCTGGCGTGCAGGTGGTTCCGGTGGCGCTGGATGGCTGCGGCAAGGTTTTGCCGGTCGATGGCCTGTTCAGGGTGAGACCGGGCATCATCCGCGTGCGGATCGGTGCGCCGATCGCGGTGACCGGGCCGGATGCGCCGGATCGCCAACAATTGACCGAGCAGGCACACAAGGCCGTGGCTGCAATGCTTCAACCCAGGATCTGAGTTTTGCGCTTATGGATTTCGTTGTGCCGCATGATCATCCCTGCCTGCCCGGACATTTCCCGGGCCGTCCCGTGGTGCCTGGCGTGGTCGTGCTCGACCATGTGCTGCAGGCGGTGGAAGCGCTGCATGGCCCGCGCGCGGCCATGCGCCTGCCGCAGGTGAAGTTCGTGCAGCCCTTGCTGCCCGGCCAGACCGCCTCGGTCACGCTGGAGGGCGATGGCCCGCGCTGGCGCTTTCGCGTGCAACGCGACGGCGCGTTGCTGGTCAGTGGCGAACTGGTGGCGGAGGCGGCGGCATGAGCAAGCACTGGAAGCAGCGTCCGGAAGGTGGCGGGCGCTTTGCGTTGTGGCTGATCCGCGGCATTGCACGGCACGCCGGGCGCGCCGTGGGGCGCGCGCTGCTGTATCCGATCACGCTGTACTTCCTGCTGGTGCGTGCACCCGAGCGCGCCGCCTCGCGTGCCTACCTGGCGCGGGTGCTGGGCCGCCCGGCCACGCTGCGCGACGTGGCGCGGCACATCCATACCTTCGCCTCGACCATCCTGGACCGGGTGTACATGCTGTGCGGGCAGATGCAGCGCTTCCGCGTGGACATCACCGGCCTGGATCAACTGCACACGCAAATGGATCGCGGCCGCGGCGTGCTGATCTTCGGTTCGCACCTGGGCAGCTTCGATGCGCTGCGCGTGCTGGCCACCGAGCGCCCGGACGTGCAGGTCAAGGTGGTGCTCGACAAGGCGCACAACCGCGCCATGACCGATCTGCTGGGCGCGCTCAACCCGCAGCTGGCCGCCAACATCATCGACGCCGGCATGGACGCGACCTCGATCGTCATGGCGATCAAGGAAGCCACCGATGCCGGTGCGCTGGTGGCACTGCTGATCGACCGCCCGCGCGAAGGCGACCCGGCGCTGCCGGCGATGTTCCTTGGCCGCAATGCGATGTTCCCGACCTCGCCGTGGCTGATCGCCGCTGCGCTCAAGGTGCCGGTGGTGCTGGCGTTCGGCCTGTATCACGGCGGCAATCACTACGAGCTGGCGTTCGAAACCTTCAGCGAAGGCCTGGACGTGCCGCGCCGTCAGCGCGCCCCGGTGCTTGCGGTACTCATGCGCGATTACGCTGCCAGGCTGGAACATTACACCTGCTACGCGCCGTACAACTGGTTCAACTTCTACGATTTCTGGAACACCCACCATGTCGATGTGCCGCACCCTGCCGTGGATGCTGATACTGCTGTTCAGCGCCGCACCGCTATGCGCCGCACCGCCTGAGACGCTGGACGTCGGGCAGGTGCTGCAGCGCCTGGCGCGCCCCGCACCGGTCAGCACCGAATTCGTCGAACTGCGCGGTTCGGCTTTGCTGAAGACGCCGTTGCGCGTGGAGGGCCACTACCGTCGCCCGGACGCGCAGACGCTGGTGCGCGAAGTCAGTGCGCCATATCGCGAAACCACCACGCTGACCGGCGACGAAGGCGTGCTGGAACGCGAAGGCAAATCGCAACGCCGCTTCTCGTTGAGCCGCGTGCCCGAACTGGCCGGCTTGAAGTCCGGTTTCGGCGCGTTGCTGGCTGGCGATCGCGCGCTGCTGGAACAGCACTACAGTGTCAGTGGGCAGGGCCAACTGCAGGCCTGGCAGCTGACGCTGCAGCCCAAGGACGCTGCCGTGGCCAAGCAGGTGCATGCGTTGCGCCTGTACGGACGCAACGACGAACTGCGGTGTATCGAAAGCGTGCCCGCCAAGGGCGACATGCAGCGCACGCTGCTGGGCGGTGCCGCGCGCGCGGCGGCCGGCGTGACCGATGCCGCCGCCCTGACCACGCTCTGCCACGGTTCGGGCGCGTGACCGCGCGCTGGATGGTTGCGCCGGTCGTCTCCAGAAACATCACGGCATTGCCAGCTGAAAAGCGCACATCGCCGATAGCGCCCGATGCCGCGCGCGCGGCCGGTGGGCGTTCGGCCGCTGCCGCAGGACATGCACCCCATGGCGCTTGAATTGAACGCGAACCGCCGCATCGGCCTGGCGCTGTTGTGGCTGGCCTTGCTGGCGGTGGCCGGATTCTGGTTGAGCGAAACGCTCAAGGTCACCGGCGATCTGCGCAAGTTCATGCCCGCCCCGCGCACGCCGGCGCAGAAACTGTTGATCGAAGAACTCGGCGAAGGCCCTGGATCACGGCTGCTGCTGATGGCGTTGTCCAACAACGATCCGGTCACCTTGGCCGAGCAGTCGCAGCAATTGCAAAAAGCGCTGTCCACGCAGCCAGAGCTGTTCGAACTGGTCAGCAATGGCGGCAATGCCGGGTTGGAGGCGATTCCCAGGCGCTTGCTGCCGTACCGCTATCTGCTCAGCGACAGCTTCGACAACACGCCGCTGGATGCGCCGACGCTGGAAGCTGCGTTGCAGGCGCGCGTGCAGGATCTCGGCTCGCCGGCGGCGGCCATGGTGGAGCCGTTGTTGCCGCGCGACCCCACGATGGAAATCCTGCATCTGGCCGAAACCCTGCAGCCGGCAGCGATGCCGCAGACGCGCAATGACGTGTGGTTCGATCGTGCCGGCACTTCGGCGCTGTTGATCGTGCAGACCCGCGCGGCCGGCTTCGACCCCACCGGCCAGCAGCTGGCCTACGACGCCGTGCAAGCGGCGTTCGCGAAGGTCAGCAAAGGCACCGCCACCCGGCTGACGCTGACCGGGCCGGGCGCATTCGCCGTGGAAATCACTGCGCGCACGCAGGGCGAGGCGCAGTGGATCGGCACGCTGGATACGGTGGGCCTGGTGGTGTTGCTGCTGGTGGCCTACCGCAGCTGGAAGATTCCGGTGCTTGGCGTGTTGCCGCTGGCCAGCGCCGGTCTGGCCGGCCTGGGTGCGGTGGCGCTGCTGTTCGACGGCGTGCATGGCATCACCGTGGCATTCGGCTTCACGCTGATCGGTGTGGTGCAGGATTACCCGATCCACCTGTTCAGCCATCAGCGCCCGGGTCTGGATCCGCGCGAGAACGCACGGCATCTGTGGCCGACATTGGCCACCGGCGTGGTCTCCACCTGCATTGCCTATGTGACCTTCCTGTTTTCCGGCGTAGACGGCTTGCGCCAGCTGGCGGTGTTCACCATCGCCGGCCTGGCCACCGCTGCGGTCACCACGCGCTGGCTGTTGCCGGCCTTGATCGATCCGGCCCCGCGCGATTACGCGGACTCGCGCCTGCTGGCGGTGCTGTGGCGTGGCATTGCGCGCCTGCCGCGGCCACGCGTCAGCCTGGCGGTGATGGCCGTGATCGGCATGGCGGTGATCGTGTTCGCGCCGGGGCAATTCTGGCAGAACGATCTGTCGAAGCTGACGCCGGTGCCGCCCAAGGCATTGGCGCAGGACACCCATCTGCGTCAGGAACTGGGCGCGCCGGATGTGCGTTACGTGCTGGCACTGCCGGCAGCCAGCGATGAGGCGGCGTTGCAGGCCAGCGAGCAGTTGCGCCCGCGCCTGGATGCATTGGTGCGCGATGGTGCGTTGCTCGGTTACGACATGGCGGCACGCTATCTGCCCAGTGCCAAGACCCAGCGTGCGCGACAGGTAGCATTGCCCGACGCCGCACAGGCGCGCGCGTTGACCGAGCGTGCCGTGGCCACCACGCCGTTCCGCAGCGATGCGTTTGCGCCGTTCGTGCAGGATCTGGACGCTGCCAAGCGTGCCGTACCGCTGCTGCCGAAGGATCTGATCGGCTCGCCGCTGGCGACCTCGGTCGGTGGATTGCTGCTCGGCCGTGGCGACCGCAGCACCGCGCTGGTGTCGTTGACCGGCCTGCGCGATCCGGCGGTGTTGGCGGCCGCCGTGCAAGGCAGCGGTGCGCAATTGCTGGATCTGAAGGACGCCTCCGAATCGCTGGTGGCTGCCTACCGCGGGCGCGTGCTCGGTGCGCTGGTCCTTGCCGCATTGCTGCTGGCGGTGACCGTGGCGATTGCATTGCGTAGCCCGCGCCGCATCGTGCGGGTGCTGCTGCCGATGGCGCTGACCACGGTACTGATCCTGGCGATCCTGCGCGGCACCGGGGTGGAGCTCAATCTGTTCCATTTGATCGCGCTGATCCTGGCCGCCGGTCTGGGCCTGGATTACGCGCTGTTCTTCGATCATGCCGGCGACGATCACGCCGACCAGCTGCGTACGCTGCATGCGTTGATCGTCTGCAGCCTGATGACGCTGCTGGTGTTTGCGCTGTTGGCTGCTTCCAGTATCCCGGTCTTGCGTGCCATCGGCAGCACGGTGGCGCTGGGGGTATTGTTCAATTTCATTCTGGCCTTGCTGGTGTCGCGCGAACCGGCGCTGGAACGCACCGCGAACGGAGAACCGCATGCAGGGACGTAACGCACTTGCCGCGCTGATTCCGCACCAGGGCAGCATGTGCCTGTGGGAAGAAGTGATCCAGTGGGATGCAAAGCGCATTGTGCTGCGCAGTCACGCGCATCGCAGCGATGCGCATCCGTTGCGTAGCAGCGGGCGTTTGCGCGCGCTGCATTTGTGCGAATACGGCGCGCAGGCCATGGCCGTGCATGGCGGGTTGCTTGGGCAGGATCCCAGCCAGCCAGCGCGCCTGGGCATGCTGGTCGCCCTGCGGGGCGTGGAGCTGCATCTGGCCTATCTGGACGACCTTCCAGCTGCCATCGACTGCGAGGCACAGGTGCTGATGCAGGCCGACGACAGCCAGCAATACAGCTTTCGCCTGACTCATCAAGACCAATTGCTTGCCAAAGGCCGCGCCACCGTGATGCTGGTTGCGGCGCGGGCCACCTAGGTTCCTTGAATACCGTCTTGCGCGTCATCCGAAAAGGGCTCTCTGCGGGTCAAACGCAGTGGCTGATTTGAGGACGCCGCAGACCAGATGCAGCAACTTGCGCATGGCAGCGCAGACGATCTGCTTGCCGTGTTTCCTGGTCCAGATACAGGATCGCGCTTGCACGCGATGAAGCGTTACAGCTAACGCCCAGCGCGCTCCTGCGGAATATGGCGATCGAAATGCGGTCGATCTATTCCTGCGCTTGCTGCCAGTCGTTAGGATAACGCTCTTTCCGCCGCGGTTTCATCGAGACTTCCATGAGCACATCCATTCCACAACGCCGCGCACTGGTCACCGGCGGCAGCGGCGATCTTGGCGGTGCGATCTGCCGCCACCTGGCTGCGCAGGGCCGGCATGTCATCGTGCACGCCAACCGCAATCTGGCGCGTGCGGACGAGGTGGTTGCCGCGATCGTGGCCGATGGCGGTAGCGCACAGGCAGTGGCCTTCGATGTGGCCGACGCGCAGGCAAGTGCGGAGGCGCTGGAGAGTTTGCTGGAAGCTGGCCCGATTCAGATCGTGGTCAACAATGCGGGCATTCATGACGACGCGCCGATGGCAGGCATGAATGCCGAGCAGTGGCACCGCGTTATCGACGTATCGCTGCACGGTTTTTTCAACGTCACCCAGCCCTTGCTGCTGCCGATGGCGCGCACGCGTTGGGGCCGCATCGTCAGCGTGTCGTCGGTGGCGGCCGTGTTGGGTCATCGGGGGCAGACCAACTACGCCGCCGCCAAGGCGGCGTTGCACGGCGCCAGCAAATCGCTCTCGCGCGAAATGGCCAGCCGCGGCATCGCAGTGAATGTGGTCGCGCCGGGCGTGATCGAAAGCGACATGGTCGGCGACAGTTTTGCGCCGGAGGTGATCAAGCAATTGGTGCCGGCCGGCCGCGTCGGCAAGCCCGATGAAGTGGCCGTGCTGGTCGCCTTTCTGTGCTCGGAAGCGGCCGGTTACATCAATGGCCAGGTCATTGGCGTCAATGGTGGGATGGGCTAAGTTGGACTATTGTGTCGCTAATGTAGACGGATGAAATTAAATGTTGACACGGCTCGAAGTGAATTGCTTTAAAAACCTCTTGGGATTCTCAGTGAATTTCGGGCCTTTCAATTGTATTGCCGGATTGAATGGTGTTGGAAAGTCGAATATATTTGATTCAATAAAGTTTTTATCATTGTTAGCCGATAAGTCGATTGTTGAGGCTGCGCTCGAGGTTAGAGAGTCGGATTCTACTGACCCGCTCGATATTTTTTGGACGAACGGCGAGTTCAGATCGGAGCGCCTTTCGCTTGCAGTAGAAATGATCGTGCCTGTAAATGTGGTCGACGACTTTGGACGTCGTGCTAAAGCAACTTCCACGTTTTTGCGCTATGAAGTTGAATTGGTACGAGACGATGGTGAGCGAGAGTCCGGCTCTCTGGGGCTGCACCTTGTGAAAGAAACTCTAAGGCAACGCTGATCAAGTTCCAAAGATGCGAGGATAAGTGCTTCGCAGCGATGGTGGTGCAAGCCGATGAAGCAGCGGACCTTGGCAATGTCAGCTGACCAGGGCAACGGGTTTGAACAGTACCGTCGCCCGACGCGGCGCGATGTGTTCCTGGCACGGATGGAGACGCTGGTGCCGTGGATGGCACTGTGCGCGGTGATCGCCCCGCACTATCCCAGGGCCGGCAAAGGTCGCCATCCAGTTGCCTTGGAGCGGCTGCTGCGGATGGACTTCGTCCAGCAGTGGTTCAATCTGGGCGCCCTGGCCTGCGAGGAGGCGTTGCTGGACAGCACCGCGCTACGCCGGGTCGTGGGCATCGA
>NZ_JFAQ01000118.1 GCF_001304695.1 Xanthomonas axonopodis | reverse complement strand
GCGGACGGTGCGGTTATAGCGTTCGACGTAGGCATTTTGCTGCGGCTTGCCCGGCTGGATGTGCTCGATCCGGATGCCGCGCTGCTATGCCCAGGCTAACAGCGCGCCGCTGATGTACTCCGGCCCGTTGTCACAGCGAATCACGCGCGGCTTGCCACGCCACTCGATGATCTGCTCCAGCGACCGGATCACCCGGGCCGATGGCAGCGATAAGTCGACCTCGATGCCCAGACCCTCACGGTTGAAGTCGTCGAGCACATTGAACAACCGGAAGCTGCGGCCATCGGCCAGCTGGTCGTGCATGAAATCCATCGACCAGACCTGATTGATCGTCTCCGGCACCGCCAACGGCTTTGGCCGCTCGCGCACCAGCCGCTTCTTCGGCTTGATCCGCAGGTTCAACTCCAGCTCCCGATAGATGCGGTACACCCGCTTGTGGTTCCAGCCAAAGCCCTTCACGTTGCGCAGGTGCAGAAAGCACAGGCCGAACCCCCAATCACGATAGGTTGTGGTCAACCGCACCAGCCAATCGGCAATCTGGGCGTTTTCCTCGCTGGCCTTGGCTTGATAGCGAAAGCAGGTCTCGCTCACCGCAAAGGTCCGGCAGGCATGCCGGATGTTCGTCGGGCCATCTCCCGGCGTTGAGATGGCCTCACCATTTTTTTGCCATCGCCTCCTTCAGCAGGTCGGCGCTGAGCTGGGCATCGGCGTACATCTTCTTCAGGCGCCGGTTCTCGTCCTGCAGCTCCCTGAGCTGGGACATCAGCGATGCGTCCATGCCGCCAAACTTGCTGCGCCACTTGTAGAACGTCGCCGAGCTGATGCCGTGCTCCCGGCACAACTGCGGCACTGACGTGCCGGCCTGGGCCTGCTTGAGGACGGCAATGATCTGGCTGTCGGTGAAGCGGGATGTCTTCATGGAACCTCCTCGGAAAAGGGTACGAGAAAATTCCACTTCTGGCGTCA
>NZ_JFAQ01000117.1 GCF_001304695.1 Xanthomonas axonopodis | reverse complement strand
CCGTAAACGGTCCCGATCGGAGAGTTCTGTCCCCGGCGCCTGCGCACAGCAAGCTGTCGAGGTGCTCGTTCCCGAACAGCGCGATGCGCTGCATTTACCCCCCCTCAGCTGGGGTGTAAAACGCCCGCGTACCAGGATCGGGGGCGGCCTCCCGGATCCTGGTACGCCCATGGATGCCGATCTGGCAGCGTCCAGCACCGTGATGTGGGAACAAGATGCGGCCCCCTTCGCAGGGGCGGCGGATGATTTCCCGGCATTCAACGAAGAGGAGATGGCATGGGTGATGGAGCTATTGCCTCAGTGAGGCTCAGTCGGGGATTACCTGAGCGTCGGCAGGGATTCGTTTAATAAACCTCTCACTGTCAGTGAGTGAGCTCACTTTTGGCTGTTTTTTTACATGAATCCCTGCCGGCCCTCCAAGGCGTCCGGCGTCGTGACGCTAGCCTGCGCTGCGCTGCCGGGACGAGACGATTCGGTGCACCTGTTGACGCGGGGCATTTCCGCAGAAGCCCGATCGCGCCCGGGTGCGCTCCTACGAATCGGCACGCATGCCAGGCTTATGCCGCGTTGTGGAAGCTGGCGCGCACGATGTTGGAGGCGCCGGGGCGGGCGTCGGATTGCAGGCGGAAGATCGAGACCGCATCGGCCAGTTCCACCGCTTGTTCTTCCAGGCTGCGCGCGGCGGCGGTGGCTTCTTCCACCAGCGCGGCATTGCGTTGGGTCACTTCGTCCAACTGCGTGACCGTGCGGTTGACCTGCTCGATCCCGCTGGACTGCTCGGCGCTGGCCGAGGTGATCTCGCTCATGATGTCGGTGACGTGTTTGACCGAGCCGACGATCTCGCGCCTGGTCGCGCCGGCGCGGTGCACCAGGCCCGAACCCAGTTCCACCTTGTCGGTGGAGTCGGCGATGAGCGTCTTGATTTCCTTGGCGGCGTCGGCCGAGCGCCGCGCCAACGCACGCACTTCCGAAGCCACCACCGCAAAATCGCGGCCCTGTTCGCCGGCACGTGCGGCTTCTACTGCGGCATTGAGCGCCAGGATGTTGGTCTGGAACGCGATGCCGTCGATGACGCCGATGATCTCGCCGATCTTGCGCGAGGCGGTGCTGATCTGGCCCATGGTGGCGACCACCTCGTCCATCACCTGGCCGCCGCTCTGCGCCACGTCGCCGGTGCCGACGACCAGGCGATTGGCCTGCAGTGCGCTCTCGGCGTTTTGCTTCACGGTGGAGGTGAGTTCTTCCATCGAGCTTGCGGTTTCTTCCAGATTGGCCGCCTGTTGCTCGGTGCGCTCGGAAAGATCCATGTTGCCGGCGGCGATTTCCACCGCGGCCTGGCGGATGGTGTCCGATGCGGTCTGGATGCCGCCGATGATCTCGGTAAGGCGGGTGACGGTCTGGTTGGTGTCGTCGCGCAAGCGCGCAAAGATACCGTGCGCATCGCCGTCCACACGCTGGGTCAGGTCGCCTTCGGCCAGCGCACCGATCACGCGCGCCAATGCGGCCAGATGGGTTTCCACCGAGTCGTAGATGCGTTTGATGCCTTGCGCCAGGGTCAGCAGCACACCGTCCATGCCGTCGATCTGCATGCGGCGGCTGAAATCGCCGGCGGAGGCGGCATCGATGATCTGGATGAGTGCCTGCTCGGCGTTGACCTGCGCAGTGATGTCCATCCACTGCGCGATGGTGCCGAGCTTGGTGCCGTCGGCGGCGATGATCGGGCTGTAGACGAAGTCGATCTGGCGGCCGAAGAACGGCGCACGCACGGCCTTGGAGGCATTCAACGCGCGCATGCGGTCGATCGCTGCCTGGCTGTCGGGATAGATGTCGCCGATGCTGCCGCCGACGAAGCCTTCGGCATGGAAGCCGGGACGGAAGCTCTGCACATCCGGCTCGATCAGCTTGAGCATGGCGAGCAATTTGCGGTTGGCGAACAGCACCTGGCCATCGTCGTTGGCGATGCGGATCATGGTGTCCAGATCGTCCAGCGCCTTGATCACGAACTGGCCATGGCGCAAGCCTTGCTCCATGACATCGATGCGGATGGCGAGCTGTCCTGGGCATCCTGCAGCGCATGCAGCAACGGTGCGAGGTCGCCGGAGACGTTGCGCAGGTCCAGACGCTGGGTGCGTCCTTCGCCGATCGCCACCACCGCACGCACTGCCTGCTGCAGCTGCGCATCGTGACGACGGCGCGACCACCACCACAGCCCGGCGCTTGCCGCGCCCAACCCCAGCAGGGCGGGCAGTACGCGTCCGAGCCCGCTCAGGAAGCCGCCCGGTACCAGCGTGGCGGCGTAGCAGGCAAGCAACGCCAGCAGCCCCAAGTGTGCAGCGGCGGGCAGCCATGCAGTCCAGGTGGCGCGCGCAACGTGCCGACCGGCGGGCGGTTGGGCAACGGGGGCGGCATCGTGTGCAAGCGAGATAGGCTGAGTCCAGCTGGATGATCTGAGAAGGGGGAGCGGCATCGGCCGTCTGGGGATATCGGCGGCTGAGTCCGAATCATGATGATGTGAAGGCGCCGTTCGTCGGAATGTGACAACCAGGTCCCGAAATAGCGTGATCTCATTGATCCGAAAGCGATTTCAGTGCGGGCGGGGTATACGCGCAGTGTGCGAACGAACGAACCAATACGTCGACTCGATTGTAAATTCTGCGTGAAATGCGTGGGCGAGGCGATTGCTTGGCAACGCGAGCGCACTGCGATTTCCCCAGGCGAACACACCTCTCCGAAGGTGGCGCCGGTTCGGTTACCACCGGCGTGCGCGATGGATGTGCACCTGCGCAGGTCTTTGACTGCTACGGGGATCGCCTGCTTCGGCGCTCTGCGTGGGTGCGGACGACTGGACCTCAGGTCTGACAGCGATCGCTTGGGGGCCGCACGCCATACGCTGGGCCGACATCGCTGGCTTCGACTCCACGCGCCTTCGCCGCACCGTGAAGCGTGCGCACAAAAAAACCGGCCGTCTTGCGACGACCGGTTTGATCGGTGCATCCGTCGGTCCTGGACCGACGGCAGGTTGCCAATGCGCCAGGGCGCAGCTAGGCGGGTGATGCGCAGCGGCCGATGCAGTGCAGACTGCATGGGCTTGTGCGCATCGGTGCACCGCCAGGCCGCACGGTGCTTGGAGCGCTGCCGTTACTTGGCAGGTGCGGCCTGCGCATCGTCCGGCAGGGCCCAGGCAATGACGCTGTCGCCCGACTTGGTTTCCATACGGTCGTGTCCACCCACGGCGGCCACAATGTACTGCTTGCCGTTGATGGTGTAGCTCATCGGCGCCGCCTGCGGGCCGGCGGGGACGCGGGTCTCCCAGACCTGCTTGCCGGTGCGGGTGTCGAAGCCGCGCATGAAGTCGTCCAAGGTCGCGCCGATGAAGGCCACCCCGCCAGCGGTGGCCAGCGAGCCGCTGTTGTTGGGCGTGCCGATCTCGAACTTGGTCTTGGAGGGGATACCCATCGGACCCTGGTCGTAACCGGTGCCCAGCGGACGGCGCCAGATCACCTGCTGCGTGCGCAGGTCGACGCCGGCGATGTAGCCCCACGGCGGTGCCACGCACGGCGTGTTGAGCGGCGACATCCACGGCTCCTTGCGTGCGCCGTAGGCCAGGCCCTTCTGCGCCATGTAGCCGGGCGTCTTGCTCTTGCCGTCGAACACCGACACCACGCCCAGCTCGTCCATCTTCTGGCGGGTATACACTTGCAAGGTGTAGGGCAGGCGATTGCTGTTCATCACCATGATGCCGCGCTGCAGGTCCACCGACACGCCGCCCCAGTTGATGCCGCCGTGGTTGCCGGTGAAGGCCAGCGAACCCTGCAGAGTGGGCGGGGTGAATATGCCTTCGTAGCGCAGCTGCTTGAACTGGATACGGCAGACCAACTGGTCGAACGGCGTCATGCCCCAGGCATCGGATTCGATGATTTTTTCGAACCCACGGCTCGGCGCGCCCACGGTGTTGGGCATGCCCGGCGAAATCGGCTGCGTGGCAGCGGTCCAGTCGCCGTGGTCGGTACCCTGCGGTACCGGGATCTGCTTGACCGGCATGATCGGCTCGCCGGTGGCGCGGTCCAGCACGAATACCTGGCCGGACTTGGTGGCCTGGATCACCGCAGGACGCGTCCCGCCGCCAGCGACCGGCCAATCGACCAGATTCGGCTGCGGGCCGATGTCGTAATCCCACAGGTCGTGGTTGACGGTGCGGAAGTGCCAGCGTTCCTTGCCGGTGGCGGCATCCACCGCAACCAGCGAGGCGGTGTATTCCTCGTCCTGCGGGGTGCGGCCCTTGCCGAAGAAGTCGCCGGACGCATTGCCGGTGGGCAGATAGACCAGGCCCAGCTCGTCGTCGGCAGCCATCAGCGACCACACGTTCGGGGTGGAGCGCGTGTAGGTCTGGCCGGCCGGCGGCTCGGCGGTGATCGTCGGGTTGCCCAGGTCCCAGGCCCAGCGCAGTTTGCCGGTGAGCGCATCAAAGCCACGTACCACGCCGGACGGCGCATCGCCTTCCTGACCGTCACGGACCTGGCCGGTCGGCTGGATCACCACGCCGCGCATCACCACCGGCGGGGAGGTCGGGCCGACGAAGCCCGGCTTGGTGTTGCCGGTACCCGCATTCAGATCGACATAGCCGTTGTTGCCGAAGCTGGTGCACAGCTTGCCGGTCTGCGCATCCAGCGCGCCGAGGCGGCCATCGACCATCGGCCAGAGGATCCGGGTCGGGCACTCGGCGGTACCTTCGGGCGCCTGGTAATACGACACGCCACGGCAGGTGGTGGCAGCAACGCCCGCCATCGCCTTGGGATTGGTTTGTGGATCGAAGCGCCAGCGCTCCTTGCCGTTGGCCGCTTCCACCGCGATCACCTTCTGGGTGGGCGTGCAGATGTAGAGCAGGTCGCCGACCTTGAGCGGGGTGTTCTGGAAAGCGTAGCCCAGCTTGGAATGCTTGGGCTTCAGGTCGCCGGTGTGGAATTCCCAGGCAACCTTGAGATTCTTCACGTTGTCCGGGGTGATCTGCGCGCCGGGGGTGTAGTGGTTGGACAGGTTGGAACCGGCATAGGAGGTCCAGTTGCTGGCGTCGTGATTGGCCGCGACATTGCCGTCGGGGCTGGGCAAGGTGCCGCGGCTGAAGGCCGTGGCGTTGTCGGCCGGCAGCTTGGAGGCATGGGCCAGCTCGACATTGCGTGGCATCAGCAGCGGCCACAGGATCAGCGCCGCACCCAGGATCGGCAGCACGCCGGTCACCAGCGCGTAGCCCAGCCCGGACAATGGCTGCATGCGACGACGCGCCACACCCCAGAACGGTAGCAGTACCAGGCCGAGCACCGACATCATGGCCAGGCGCGGCACCAAGCACCAGCCATCCAGGCCCACTTCCCACAGCGCCCAGGCGATGGTGCCGGCCAGCGTGGCGCCAAACAGCCACAGCCCGGCGCGCTTGCCCAGCGCGAGCAGGACGCCCGCCAGGAACAGGGCAATACCTGCGATCAGGTAATACCAGGAGCCACCGACGGCGACCAGGCGGCCGCCTTGGTAGGCGAGCACCGCGCCGAGCACGGCGATCACCACGGCATAGGCTACCAGCAACCAGGTGCCTAGCCCACGTTTTGAGGATCGATCAGTCATTTTGAGATGTCAGGAAGGACTCGGGCACCAGCGAGCGGTGGCCAGTCGTGGAGGGAGAGCGATCGCAGGCGCCAACACGCGGCCCGGATCTAGATACGAACGTCGAACGCTATGAGCGCGCAGCTCCTCCCAGGGTCCTCAGCGCCACTCATGTGAATATTTTAGACGCCTGGACGCCTGGACGCCTGTTGTCCGTGACGGAATAGGAACCAGCGTTCCAACCTACACGTTCGGCACACCGGAAACATGCGGATTTCGAACGCTTCGCGAAGTGCGGTGCCAGGGTATTCGCAGCGCTGCGGTCCACATGCGCTGCTGCCGAGCGCGCCCGTGATCGAAGGACAGTGCGTCGCGGCGCAGAGCCTCTTATTACGGCGTCGATCGCACTGCACACTGGCGACGTCCCACGTTTTCATCCCCTGCAAGCGAGCAGGGGGCGCTTGGTCAGACGTCGCAGCTGCTAAGCGTGCCTGCGTCGGGCAGCGCGTCCGCCTGACAACTGCGGACTTCAAGCTGATTGCGGCCGTACCCTCATCCGACTTTCGGGCACCTTCTCTCCTGAAGGACGACAGCGTCCCGGTGGGAGAAGCGGCTCTCTAGACCTCGGAGAGCGCTTGCAGATAGCGCTGGCGCCAGTGGTTGATGTTGTTCTTGCGCAGGTGGTCCATCATTGCGTGCCAGCGTTCGATGCGGCTTGCCAGCGGCATGCTTGCCGCTGTGGCGATCGCGTCGGCCACGCCATCCAGATCGTGCGGGTTGACCAGCAGCGCTTCCTTCATTTCATCGGCTGCACCTGCAAACAGCGACAACACCAGCGCACCTGGGTCTGCCGGATCCTGCGCGGCCACGAATTCCTTGGCAACCAGGTTCATGCCGTCGCGCAATGGCGTGACCAGGCATACCGAGGCCGCACGATAGAAGCCTGTCAGCGTGGCATGGCTGAAGTTCTGGTTGACGTAGCGCAGCGGCGTCCAGTCCGGCTCTGCATGTCCGCCATTGATGTGGCCGGCGATCTGTTCGAGCTGGCTGCGCAGCTGGCGGTATTCGGTGACATCGCCACGCGAGACCGGTGCAATCTGCAGATAGGTCAGGCTGCCGGATTGATCCGGATACCGCTCCAGGTAGCGCTCGAAGCCCTGAAAGCGCTCCGGCAACCCCTTGGAATAATCCAGCCGATCCACACCGATGGCCAACTGACGGCCACGCAGGCTTTCGCGCAGATTACGCACTGCTTGTTTGCCGACAGAGGCCTTGGACTGGTGGGCAATCAGGTCGGTATCGATCCCGATCGGGAACGAAGAGGCGGTGAAGCGGCGCCCACCCGGGCCTTCCACCAGATCGCCTTCCAGAATGCGGCCGCCGCCGAACAGGCGCACGTAGGCCTTGAAACGTTCGGCATCGCGCTGGGTCTGGAAGCCGACCAGGTCGTAAGCGTAGAAGGTGCTGAACAAACGCGCGTGATCGGGCATGGCCTGCACCAGGTCGGCCGACGGCATCGGCACGTGCAGGAAGAAGCCCATCTTGCAGCCCACGCCCAGCTCGCGCAGCATCGCGCCCAGCGGAATCATGTGGTAATCGTGGATCCACAGCGTGTCGCTGTCTTTCAGCAGCGGCGCGAGTTTTTCGGCAAATAGCCGATTGACGCGCAGATAGCCTTCGCGGGTGGCGCGATCGTAATCGACCAGGTCCAGGCGGAAGTGCAGCAATGGCCACAGCGTGCGGTTGGCGAAGCCGTTGTAGTACGAATCGATGTCGCGCTTGTTGAGGTCTATGGTGACGAAGGTGATGTCGCCTTCGGTTTGTTTGTGCATGCCGCCGCTGTCGCCGCGCACGGTCTTGCCGCTCCAGCCGAACCACATGCCGCCGCGCTCCTTGAGCGCCGCCAACAAGCCAACCGCCAAGCCGCCGGCGCGGTTTTCGCCGGGCACCGCGACGCGGTTGGATACCACCACCAAACGACTCATGACGCCTCCTGCCAGCTCCGCGACAAGCGCATCGCTGCGATGATCAAGCCCACATGCGAATAGGTCTGAGGGAAGTTGCCCCAGGCTTCGCCGTCCTCGAACGATAGATCCTCCGACAGCAAGCCGAGGTGATTGCGGCGCGAAAGGATGCGTTCGAACAATTCACGTGCCTCCCCTTTGCGCCCGATTGCCGCCAGTGCGTCGATGTACCAGAAGGTGCAGATGGTGAAGCTGGTTTCCGGCTCACCGAAGTCATCAGGTGCGATGTAGCGGTACAGGGCATCGCCGTGCTTGAGCACGCGACCGACCGCCTCGACCGTGCGCACGAAGCGGCTGTCGTCGTTGGCCACGATGCCGATATCGGCCAGCAGCAACAGCGATGCGTCGAGCCGATGGCCACCGAGGGTGTCGGTGAAATGGCCGCGCTCCTCGCTCCAGGCCTCGTTCAACACGCGCTCGCGGATGCTGTCGGCACGTTCGCGCCAGTAGGTACTGCGCTCGGGCAACGCCAGCCGGTCGGCAATCTTGGACAGGCGGTCGCATGCTGCCCAGCACATTGCTGCGGTGTAGGTATGCACTTCGGCGCGGCCGCGGAATTCCCACAGGCCAGCGTCGGGCACGTTATGCAGTGCATAGGCGCGTTCGCCTAGTGGTTCAAGCCGGCGGAAGGTATCCGCATCGCCTTGATCCTTCAGGCGCAGGTCGAAGAACAGCTGTGTGGACGCCAGCACCACGCTGCCATAGACATCGTGCTGCTGCTGGATCCACGCCAGGTTGCCGCGCCGCACCGGCCCCATGCCGCGGTAGCCGGCCATGGTGTCGACTTCGTGTTCTTCCAGCTGCGATTCGAAGCCGATGCCGTACAGCGGCTGCATGGTGCCATCGGCAGTGGCGATATTGAAGATGTAGCCGATGAACTGCTCCATCGTGCGCGTTGCGCCGAGCCGGTTGAGCGCACGTACCACGAAGGCGGCATCGCGCAGCCAGCAATAGCGGTAATCCCAGTTGCGCGGCGTATTGGGCGCTTCCGGGATCGAGGTGGTCATCGCTGCGATGATCGCGCCACTGTCTTCGTACTGGCACAACTTCAACGTGATCGCGCTGCGGATCACCGCTTCCTGCCAATCCAGCGGAATGGACAGATAACGCACCTACTCGCGCCAGTATTCTTCGGTGCGTTCCTGTGCCTCCTGCACGTAACCGGTGAGCGAGCGGGTCAGCGATTCGTCCACGCCCAGCACCAGACTCACCGGGTGGCTCAGCACGAACGGCAGGCCGTCGCGTACGAAGCGCACCGGCACATCGGTGGTCAGGCGCAGGGTGAATTCCGGCAACACCCAACGGATGTGATTGCTGCCCCAGGTGGTGTCCGGCGTGCGGCCGCCCCAGTCGGCCAGTGGACGGGCGCGCACGATGATGCGCGGGTTGCCGCTCAGCGGACGTATCTGGCGAATGATGCTGACAGGGCGATAGAAACGCCCGTTGTTGAGCCAGCGCGGCGCAAAATCAATGACTTCGACCTCGCCGCCCTTGCTGTCGCGCAACACTGTGCGCAGTACAGCGGTATTGGGCAGGTAGTGCTGCTCGCTGCTGACGAAGTCTTCCAGTTCCACGTCGAAGTCGCCGCCTTCGGTCTTGGGCGAGAGCAGCGTGCAAAAGGCCGGGTCGCCGTCGAATGCCGGCAGGCAACTCCACACCACACGTGCCTGCCGATCGACCAATGCACCGAAACTGCAGTTGCCGATAACGCCCAGATCCAGGTTTGGCTCGGTCATGGAGTGCAAACGATCCTGTTGAAGTGTAATGAGAGAAGGTGCGCCGTGCTCAGCGATTGCGTGCGTTGCGCTGCAACCACGCGTGGACGTCGGCGGTGCCATCGACGCGGAAGCGCGCGCTGGTCTGTGCGCGATCGCCCACCAGCACGCTCCAGCCGCCGAGCCGGTTTGCGGCGTCGAAGCCGAATTCGTCGGTGAGGTCGTCGCCGACGAACACCGGCGTACGGTCGGCGAAGGTGCCGTGCTCCATCAGCTGTTCGACTGCCAGGCCCTTATTGCTGCCTTCGGGAACGAATTCCACCACGTGGTCGCCGGGCTGCAGGCGATAGCCGGACAGCTGTGCGATTTCCTGCTGCGCGAAGGCGAGCACCTCGGGGCCAGCCTGTGGCCGGGCGCGCCAGTGCAGCGCCACGCTGGCGCCTTTGTCTTCGACCAGCACGCCTGGGTGCTTGTGCGTCAGCGCCGCGGCGCGTTGATGCAGGCCGTGCAGCCACTCGGAGGTGTCTTGCGGCATTGCCGCGCGCGCCGCCGGATCGCTGCGCAGTTCATGCCCGTGCAGACCGGCGGCCGGCAGCAGCAATGGAGCGAACAGGGCATCCAGCTGGGCAAGTGGCCGGCCGCTGACCAGTGCAACGGCGCCATTGAGGCGCTCGCTCAGCAGGCCGATGGCCTCGCGTACTGCGGGCAATAGCTGCACCGCCTCGGGGCGGTCGGCAAAGTCGATGAGGGTGCCGTCCACGTCCAGGAACAATGCACAGGCATCGTCCAGCAATGGCGGCGACGGTAGGGGGGAATGCGCGTCTGCCATCAGGCCAGTGTGCGCAAAGCGGTGTGAGATTCAGGTTATGGAACGGCGGGGCTTGTGAGTCGGGATGGAGGATTTGCACGAAGCGCTGCGTTTGCTAACCCCCAAGGGAGTTCCCCCGGCTCTGCCGGGGTGGCAGTAGCCGTTTGACGTTTACAGGAGTTCATCGCGGAAACTCCGGTTGTGAGCCGCCAAGCACACAATCGGAGAAACCGAGATGGAGCAAGTATCAGAGTCTAAGTCACAGCCGATGGGAGTGTCTGTACCACGTCGTATTCATCCCGAAGCGACGACGAAAGGTGTTGTACAAGGAGCTGCGGACTCACTTGGGCGAGGTGTTCAGACGCTTGGCCGACGCTTGGCCGAGCAGAAGGAGAGCCGGGTAGAGGAAGGTCACTTGATGCCGGATCACGTGCACATGATGTTGCGGATCCCGCCGAAGCTGGCGGTGTCGCAGGTGGTGGGCTACATCAAGGGCAAGAGCGCGATCCATTTGGCACGGGTATATGCGGAGCGCAAGCGGAACTTTGCGGGTCAGCACTTCTGGGCCAGAGGCTAGTTCGTATCGACGGTGGGTCGGGATGAAGCGGTGATCCGGGAGTACATTCGCAATCAGGAGAAGGAGGATGATCGGCTGGATCAATTGCAGTTGCTACGGTAAGCCTGCCACCGTGAGGTGGCGCCCACAAAGGGAAGCGCGTTAGCGCCCCGCCAGCTGCTTTGAGCGGCTCACACTATGAATGCCCCCGGCTTTGCCGGGGGATGGTTACTCCCGATTCCCGACTCTCCACCCCCGCATCAGAGGCGTAACTCAGCCGCCCGTACCAGTAAGCGCCACTGCCCACTGCCGCCGGTAGCGCGCACGTCCCATGAGCAGCGATGACTCGGGAGTCGGGATTCGCAAGTGGCACCGCTCTTGCCAATCCCGAATCCCGAATCCCTGCTTAAAACGCGTACCGCACCCGTCCGTACCAATACGCGCCATTGCTGCCGATCGGCGAGAGCACGTCGTAGGGCAGGTTGCCGAAGTAGGCGATGTCGTCGATGGAACGGTCCGAGTAGTTGTCCAGGATGTTCTGGCCGCCGATCGCCAGTGTCCATTGCTCGCTCAGGCGCAGTTCCGCTTCCAGATCCAGCTGCCATTCGGCGCCGTAGGTCTGGCGCGGGACGAAGCCATCGCCGAAGTCGAATACGCGCGTCGCGCTGCCATAGCGGTTGATCCGCGCCTGCAGGTTCCAGCGCTGGTCGCTCCAGTTGGCGGCGAGCGCGGCGCGGGTGCGGGGCGCGGCGTCGGTGAGCGTATTGCTCTCCTCCACGCCGAACAGCACGTAGTCCGGATCCAGTGCCAGCAGTTGCGCCGGCGTGGCGGTGATGTTCTTCAACTCGGTCTTGGCATAGCTATAGGTGCCGGTCAACAGCAAATCGCCGCCGAAGACGTAATGGCGCCAGTTGGCCACCAGCTCGGCACCGCGGGTGCGGGTATCGGCCGCATTGAGGAAATAGCTGGCGCTCTGGACGCCGGGGACGCCGTAGTTCTGCTGCACGAAGCTGGTCAGTGCCTCGCCGGTGATGTCTTCGGACAACGCAATGCGGTCGTCGATATCGATGTGGAAAAAATCCAGCGACAGGTCGAAGTGGTCGCCCAGCTTGCTGGTAAAGCCCAAGCTGTAATTGACCGACTTTTCCGGCTTCAGATCGGTCGCGCCGAGTCCGCGCGCGATGGGGTTGTTGACCGACAACAGCCGTCCCTGCACCAGCCGCCCGGACGCATCGTAGCCAGTGGACGTGGCTTCGTAGCCGATCTGGCTGAGCGAAGGCGCGCGCACGTTGTTGGAGATGGCGCCACGTAGCGCAAAGGCCGGAGCGAACGCGTAGCGTGCGGCCAGTTTGCCGGTCCATTGGCTGCCGAAATCCTGGTAATGCTCGTAGCGGCCGGCCAGGTCGGTGGAAAACTTGTCGCCGAACTGGCTGGAGACGTTGGCGTAGGCGCTGGCCACGTTGCGCGACAGGTCGGCTTGGTCCTGTGGAGTGAGCCCGCCGCCGGCCTGCGAGCCGGTGGGGCGATCGGTGAATGGGCCGGCCGCGTAGCTGGCAGGGTCGCCGGCGTGGGTGCGGTATTGCTCGCGGCGGAACTCGGCGCCGGTGCCGAAGGTATGGGTGGCGCCGGCGGCGTCGAACACGCGGGTCAGATCGAAATTCCCCACGGTCTGCGCAAAGGCGAAATCGCCGGTCTTGAAGCGCGTGGTGCTGCTCGGCCCCAGCGATGCATTGAGCGAGTTGCGTAGCCGGTAGGTGAAGTCGTTGCGGCCGTAGTTGACGCTGGCGTCGTAATCCCAGTTGCCCCATTGCCCGCGCGCACCGGCCACGAGTTGCAGGTCGCGATTCTCGCCTTCGGAAATCGGGCGGTAGCCGTTCGGGTAGATCTCGCGCCAGTTGGCGCTGCTGTCCGGGTAACGAAAGTAATTGGCGCCTTCGGTATCGCGCTGGTTGTAGGTGCCGAAGGCGTAGAACTCGCCGCTGGCGCTGAACGGAATCTTGGTATTGAGCCAGGCATTCAGGCCCTTGGTGGCGCCATCGCCGAGCACGTAATTGCGCTGGCCCCGCAGCGCCAGATTGGCCGGGGTCTGCTCTTCGAACGGCGGAATCTGGTCGAAGCCGGCGCGGTTGGTCGCTTCGCGGTTCTTCAGTTCCAGACCCACCTTGAAGAACCCACCGTCATCGCCTAGCAGCGAGCCGACCTTGGCGCTGGCGTAGCTGGTCTGGCCATCGGTGACACGGCGATCGATCGGCTTCACATCGGTGTTGTAGGCGCCGAAGCTGGCTTCCAGCTCGCCGCGCTCGGGCTTGTCGTCCAGGATCACGTTGATGACACCGGCAATGGCATCGGAACCGTATTGCGCGCCGGCCCCGTCGCGCAGCACTTCGATACGCTTGATCGCGTTGATCGGGATGGAATTGAAGTCCACCGGCGTGGTGCCCTTGCCGATCTTGCTGTCGGTATTGACCAGTGCCGAGGTGTGGCGGCGTTTGCCGTTGACCAGCACCAGCACCTGGTCGGGCGAAAGCCCGCGCAGCTGCGCGGGCTTTCGCCCGACCAGG
>NZ_JFAQ01000116.1 GCF_001304695.1 Xanthomonas axonopodis | reverse complement strand
ACGGCGTCTGGAGCCGGGATGCGAGGTCTATAGCGACGGCTTGGCGTGCTTTCGCCGTCTGGAGGAGGCCGGGCATGCCCACACCAGCCTCGATACCGGCGGCGGTCGTGCTGCAACCGAAGTCCAGGGAGCACGCTGGTTGAATGTGGTGCTGGGCAATGTCAAACGTGCCATCAGCGGCACCTACCATGCGGTGCGCCAAGCCAAATATGCGCGGCGCTACTTGGCCGAAGCGGCCTATCGATTCAACCGCCGATTTCGTCTGGAGCAGATGCTGCCGCGACTGGCGACTGGCGACTGGCGACTGGCGACGGCGCTGATGCGCTGTAAACCTTGCCCAGAGCGCGTTTTGCGTATGGCAAGCAACTTTCATGGCTGAGGGATAGGGCTAATCAGGAATAATTGCAGAACTATCGCAGAACTTTGGGATAACCGCCGGGCCAGCGCCAGCGCGACGATTGTTGGGGCTCTGGCACACTACGCCGCCCATGATTGCGCCGGCCCGTCCGGACCCGATGCCCATGAGACCAGCCGCACGCGTACAGATCGTCCAACGTGCCTCCGGCGCTGGCCGTTCCAGTGGCCGCTGGTGGTGGCTGCTGATCGCCATCGTCTGGCTGGCTTCGCTGGGCGGGGTGTGGTGGATGGCCACGCGCACGGCCGCCCCGCGGCTGATGAAGGCCGAGGCAGCGCTGCAGCAGGCGCAACGCAGCCAGGCCCGGCAACGTCGGCAGATCGAACAATTGCAGCAGCGCCAGGTCAATCTGGCGATGTCGGACAAGATCAGCCGCGCGGCCAATACCGAGGTGCAGGCTTCGCTGGCCGAGCGCGACGAGCAGATCGCCGCGCTGCGCGCCGACGTGGCGTTCTACGAGCGGCTGGTGGGCTCCACCGCACAGCGCAAGGGGCTCAACGCGCACTCGGTGCAATTCACCGCCGAAGCCGGCGGCACCTGGAATTACAGCGTGGTGCTGACCCAGAACCTCAACCGCGGCGCAATCAGCCAGGGCCAGCTGCGCTTTGCGGTGGAAGGCGTGCGCGCCGGCAAGCTGGTGACGGTGAGCTGGAACGAGTTGCACCAGAAGCCCGATGCCGCCGGGCAACCGTACTCGTTCCGCTATTTCCAGCAGCTGGACGGTAGCGTGATCCTGCCGAAGGATTTCACCCCGCAACGTGTCAAAATCTCCCTGAGCGGCGATGGGGCGCCGGTCAGTCAGACATTCGATTGGAAAGTCGCCGGCAATGGCGCGGGGGAGTAGCTCATGTTCGGAAACAAGTCCAACCGTGGTGCGCAGACCGTGGTCGATACCTTGATCGGGCCGCAGGTGGTGATCCGCGGCGACCTGATGTTCAGCGGCGGGCTTTATGTGGAAGGCCGCATCCTGGGCAAGGTGATTGCCGAAGACGGCGCCAGCGCCACCTTGACGGTGGCCGAGCAGGGCAGCATCGAGGGCGAAGTGCGTGCGCCGGTGGTGATCATCAATGGCCAGCTGACCGGCGATGTGCACGCGGCCGAGCGCGTCGAACTGGCCGCCAATGCGCGCGTGCAGGGCAACGTGCACTACCAGGTGGTGGAAATGAGCGCCGGCGCGCAGCTCACCGGGCGGCTGATCCATGCCGCTACGGCCGGCGCAACGGCGGCGCTGCCGGCGCCGGAAGCCAGCCGAGCCGAACCGGTCACGGCATTGCAGGCCGAAACCGCGGACGCCTGAGTGCGGCATGCGCGATGAATGCCGCGGCAGCCGATACGGCGGCGTGGCTTGAAGTGGGGCCGTCTGGCCCCCATGCTGGCGCCATGAGTACGCTCGTTTCGCTTCCCACTGCCGCCCCGGCGCCGGACTACCAGTCCATCGACCGGCCACTGAACTTTTCCGTGGCCGCTGCTGCCAAGGTGCGCGAGCTGATCCAGGAAGAGGGCAACGCCGACCTGGCATTGCGCGTGTACATCCAGGGCGGAGGGTGCTCCGGCTTCCAGTATGGCTTCGAGTTCGACGAGAACCGCGCCGAGGACGACCTGGCCGTGGCCACCGATGGTGTGACGCTGCTGGTGGATCCGCTGAGCCTGCAATACCTAATGGGCGCCGAGGTGGATTACACCGAGAGCCTGACTGGCGCGCAGTTCGTGATCCGCAATCCCAATGCGAAAACCACCTGCGGGTGCGGGAGCAGCTTCAGCGTTTGATTGCATCTGGGAGATGCGCATTGCTGGCGCGCAGCGCGTATTTTCTGCGGTGCATTCGCGTTGAGTGAGCGTGGTGCATCGCTTGCTTCGCCGCTGTGGCTCATCGGGCCACTGCCGACCGTCATCATGATGAGGCTGCCAACGCGAACTGCGCAGCGCGCGAATGGCCGCGGCCGGTCCTGCGGGCATGTGAGTCCTTCCACGCTGGGCAATGACCGCGGTAATCCTTCAAAACGACGACAGCGCTGCGCGCCACGTAAGACGCGTAAAGCAGCGAGCCACGTGCGGAGTTGAAAGTGCCTTCGCCGTGCGCGGCTATGCAAGGTGATTCAGCACAACGACAGGAATGCAGCGTGTTGCTGGCGATCAATAGCTAAACACGCATTTGATGGCCTGGGTTGCGCTCGCAAGGCGGGCAATCTACACGCGCGCCTAGGTGTTTGATCCCATG
>NZ_JFAQ01000115.1 GCF_001304695.1 Xanthomonas axonopodis | reverse complement strand
CTGCGCCATAGGTAATATGAGGCTTCGCTGAAGCCATGTCGCCGGCACAGATCTTTGATCGCCACGCCGCTTTCGGCCTCGCGCAAAAAGCCAATGATTTGTTCCTCGATAAAACGCTTCTTCACGTCCAATCTCCTTCAGGTAGGGAATTGGACTCCAAACTGGCGTGCTACTCAAAATCGGGGGGACGTCGCATGAAGGCGCGGGTGCCGGTGCCGCCGGCGAGGCCGGTGGTTTCGGTATCGAAGAACAGCAGGTCCATCGGGTCAACGGCATCGTCGCGTTTGGCGAAGGCCAGCGAGAGCGCCTGTGTGGGAATCGACTGCGGCAGGAAGGCCTGGATCAGATGCAGGCCAGGCGCTATCTCGTTGCCAGGTAGAGATCGGTCGGTCGATGGCGCGCGGACCGGTGTGTGCGCCGAGACCGCGCGTTCGCGCAGGCCGATCATCTTGCGCAAGCCGGCGATGTCGGTGCGGCGTCGCGCCGGATGTGCCGGCGACGCTGTCGTGGTGCTGCGCGCTGTCGGCCAATGGCTTGCGCTATCGGCATCCACAGCGCTGATTGCATCGACATCGACATCCAATGGCAGTGCCGGCTTGTGGCGCACATCGTGCTCCACCCACGCAAAGACCGATGCGTCGCGCGCGGGCGGCGCAGGCATGGGCGACTGCAAGGCGCGGCGCGTGAGCGTCGGTGCAGCGCACGCCGCGTTAGGGCGGCCGGCCGCGGCGCCATGGCTTGCAGCAGCGTTCTCTCGCAGAGGCAAGCGCGCAGGAGGTGACGCGGCGCTGGAGACCGCTGACCGCTGTGCACGTGTCGGCATGACCGCATCGTCCTTGCGCGCGGCAGGCGTCAGCCCGCCAACCTGACGGCGCAGCAGGCGCAGACGTTCCGCGCTGACACCGGACGCATGACCAGGCGCAGGCGACGTGCCCTGCGTGTCCGCGCCGGAAGCTGCCTGCGCGAGCTCACCGGTAAGCGCGGCATCCGCGGCCTTCGCATCCACCGCCGCCGTACCGTACAGCGCATCGCCATCGTCAGCCTTCACCGGCGCACGCACCTCCGCATGCCCGGCCTGCCGCCGCAACAAGCGCAGCCGGTCCGCACTCACACTCATGCAAGCACGTCCAGCGCCAGGTCGTCGTCCACCTGCGTGGCATGCGGCAACGGCGCATCGGCATCGAACAACAACGCCAACACCGTCAGCGCCAGTGATTTGGGCGATTGGCCCTTGGCGGCTTCATGTGCAGCCAGCACCGGGCCCACGCAGGCCGGGCACCCGGCGCTGCAATCGCAACGCCGCACCAACTCGTCCGCGCGCTGCAGCAACTCTGCCTGGCGCAGCCATAGCGGCTCGCTCAAGCCCACGCCGCCGGGGAAGTTGTCGTACAGATACACCGTGGGCACAAAGGCCTGCCGCAATTCCACCGTGGCCGCATCGCCCTCTTCCACGCCGCGCAGTTGTCCACGCCCTGTCTGGTCGGCCACCGCGAACCAGGCACCGTCGCCATTGCCCACGGCCTTCTGCAGATCGCGCGCATCGGCCATCACCGCCACCGTGGCCACCACGTGCAATGCGTACGCGGCACCCAAAAATCCATCCAGTGCATCCTGCTTGGACGCAAACGCCTTGCCCAAGGTCGCCTGCGGCAACTGCCACCACACTGCGGTGGTGTGCAATTCCTGGTCGGGCAGGTTCACCGGCCCGTAGCCGATGTTCTCGTGCGTGTAGTAACGGATCTTCTTGTAGCCGGACACGCGCCGCACCACATGCACTTCGCCATGGTGCGCGTCGCCACGCCCGGCCACACCGCCATCGAAGCGGTCCAGCACCTTCAACTTGGTGTAGTCGATGCTGTCGGTGTAGTAGTCCACATGCGTGCGCGTTACATACGCCTTGCGGCCTTCCCAATCCAGCCGCTCCACCTGGTACGGCGTGCTCTGCACCATGTGGATGGCGCCTTCGTACAAGGTGAGCGCAGCAGCCGAATAATCCACCTCGGCGATGATCTGCTGCTTGCCGTCGCTCTTGTCCACCACCACGAAGTTGCCATCGGCCACCGAGCGCAGGCTCACCGCATTGGCCGGGTAGCTGTCGGCGATCCATTCCCAGCGGTCGCCTTCCTGGTGGATCACTTCGCTTTCGGCCAGCGCTTCCAGGAACACCAGCGGGTCGATCGGCCCGAAGGGCTCGCTGGCAATGAACGGCAATTCGAACGCGGCGCAGCGGATGTGGTCGAACAGGATCAGGGGCTGGTCCGGCGCGGTGCGCGCGTGTTCGGGCGAGGCATCGGCGAAGAAATCCGGGTGCCGCACCACGTATTGGTCCAGCGGTTGCGAGCTGGCCACCAGCACGCCCAGCGCCGGTTGCTGGCGGCGCCCGGCGCGGCCGAAGCGCTGCCACGTCGCCACCACGCTGCCGGGGTAGCCGCTGAGGATCACCACGTCCAGCGCGCCGATATCCACGCCCAGCTCCAGCGCCGAGGTGGAAATGATGCCATCGATGTTGCCGGCACGCATCGCACGCTCCACCTCGCGGCGCTCGGTGGGCAGATAGCCGCCGCGGTAGGCGCGAATGCGTGCCGGCTTGCGCGGGTCGTGGTCGAAGATGTCCTTCAGATACTTGGTCAGCACCTCCACCATCAGGCGCGTCTGCGCGAACACCAGCGTCTTCAAGCCGCTCTTGATGGCAATGCGCGCAATGCGGTTGCTCTGCGAACGCGCCGAGGCACGCAGGCCCAGATCCGCATTGACCACCGGCGGGTTCCACAACAGCACATGCTTGTCGCCGGTGGGCGCGCCGGATTCGGTGATGGCATGCACCTGCTCTTCGATCAAGGCCTGCGCGTGCGCGTGCGGGTTGCCGATGGTTGCCGATGGTTGCCGAGCACAGAATGAACTGCGGGTTGGCCCCGTAGAACGCGCAGATGCGCTTGAGCCGGCGCAGCACGTTGGTGACATGGCTGCCGAACACGCCGCGATAGGTGTGGATCTCGTCGATCACCACATAGCGCAGGTTTTCGAAGAACTGCGCCCACTTGGTGTGATGCGGCAGGATCGCCTGATGCAGCATGTCCGGGTTGCTCACCACGATATCGCCATGCAACCGAATCGCCGGGCGTGTCGCCATCGAAGGTGAAGGCCTTTACCCCCAGCTCGCCGGCGCGGTTCAACTCCAGCAGCTCGGCCACCTGGTCCTGCGCCAGCGCCTTGGTCGGGAACAGGTACAAGGCCTTGGCGCCGCTGGTCATCGCCGCACTCACCACCGGCAGCGTGTAGCACAGCGATTTGCCCGAGGCGGTTGGCGTCACGATCGCCACATGCTCGCCGCGCTGGGTGGCCGCCCAGGCATCGGCCTGGTGGCTGTAGAGCTGACTGATGCCGCGCGCATGTAGCGCATCGGCCAGCGCGCTGGGCACATCATCGGGGATCGGCGCGTAGCTGCCTTCGCGCCCGGGCAGGGTAAAGCTGCCGGTGATGCGGTCGTGGTAGCGCCGTTCCAGGCGTTCGGTGAGCAGCGCGCCATCCCGGCTGGGGCGGCCATCGGTGGTGGCCAGGGCGCGTTCGGCGGTTTCGGTACGGGGAGCGAGGGCAAACGGAGGCATACGGCAAAGGCTCCCAAAGAGGGACATCAAACGAAAAGGATGTCTCAGGGTATGAGACCGGCGCCCCCGCGCCCAGCCTGCCTCACTGAGCGGATTCAGCAAGCCGGGTATCCTGTCGCCCCCACAGCGTCACGGCTGCCTTGAACGCTGTGGGATCCCCCACATCGAAGAAACGCCGTGCCCGTGCCTGCCAACGTCACTGCTCCGCATTACAAGTCCGTCTCTGCCCGCCGCGCCGATATCGCGGTACATGCCGCCGGTCTGTTCCTGGCCATCGTCGGCGGCGCCTGGATGGTGGTGCGCGCGCACGCCAACCAGACCATGCTGCTGGCCACCTGCATCTACGCGCTGGGTCTGCTGGTGATGTTCGGCTGCTCGGCGGCCTACAATTTCGCCCCGCCGCCGCGCCAGCCGATGCTGCGCAAGTTCGACCACGCCGGCATCTTCGTCATGATTGCCGGCTCCTACACACCGTTTTTCCTGGCCGCGCTCGATGGCCCCTGGCGCTGGGCGATGATCCTCAGCGTCTGGTGCGTGGCCTTGTTCGGCGTGTTCGCCAAACTGTGCCTGCCCGGCATCGCCAAGGGGTTCTGGGTGGCGATCTATCTGCTGCTGGGCTGGGCCGGCATCGTGGTGATCAAGCCCATCGTGGCCGGTCTGGACAGCACGGTGCTGTGGCTCATCGCCGCCGGCGGCGCGTTCTACACCGTGGGCGTGGCGTTCTACGTGCGCAAATCGATGGTCTATAACCGCGCCATCTGGCACGCCCACGTGCTCGGCGGCGCGCTGTCGCACTGGTGCGCCATCTGGTTGTGCCTGCGGCCGTTGGGCGAGGCGTGAAGGGCCGTTTGGCGTCTTCGCGCCGGCCGCTTGCCTCGCCAGAAGTGATACTTTAATGTCACTCCATGCGCACCGAACTTGTCACCACGCTCAAGCGTCAGGCTACCGAACTCCTTGCAGCTGCAGAGCGCGACAAGGAGCCAATCTTGATCACACAGCACGGTTTACCCAGCGCCTATCTGGTGGATGTTGCCAGCTATGAGCGCATGCAGCAGCGCATGGCGCTCCTCGAAGGCATTGCCCGTGGAGAAATGGCAGTCGCGGAAGGCCGTACGCTGAGCCATGAACAGGCACAGCAACGCATGGCGCGATGGCTGAAATAATCTGGTCGGTGCCGGCATTGGCTGAATTGGACGCGATTGCCGACTACATCGCAATTGACAACGCGCCCGCTGCAACGGCACTGGTGAAACGGGTGTTCGCGCACGTCGAGCAATTGATTGAACACCCGGGCAGCGGAAGCCGGCCACAGGAACTCAAGCGCTCGCGCTATCGCCAGATTGTCGAACCACCTTGTCGCGTGTTCTACCGCGTGGATGGGCAGCGCATCGTGGTGGTGCACGTAATGCGGTGGGAGCGCGCGCTTCGCAAGAGCCGCCTTTCACGCTAGAAGCGGCTGACAAAACCACGGCACAGCCGCCAGGCGGGCGCGGCCGGTGTTGGGTGCGGCATCCACCACGCCGACACTCCGGTTGTGAGTGCGCCGTCCACAGCCAGCTGACGACTGCTCGCCACGTCCTGGTAGCCGCTCTTAGTGAG
>NZ_JFAQ01000114.1 GCF_001304695.1 Xanthomonas axonopodis | reverse complement strand
CAGGCATGCCGGATGTTCGTGTGGCCATCATCTACGGCCCATTGGGCCATCTCCCGACGTTGAGATGGCCTCACCATTTTTTTGCCATCGCCTCCTTCAGCAGGTCGGCGCTGAGCTGGGCATCGGCGTACATCTTCTTCAGGCGCCAGTTCTCGTCCTGCAGCTCCCTGAGCTGGGACATCAGCGATGCGTCCATGCCGCCAAACTTGCTGCGCCACTTGTAGAACGTCGCCGAGCTGATGCCGTGCTCCCGGCACAACTGCGGCACTGACGTGCCGGCCTGGGCCTGCTTGAGGACGGCAATGATCTGGCTGTCGGTGAAGCGGGATGTCTTCATGGAACCTCCTCGGAAAAGAGTACGAGAAAATTCCACTTCTGGCGTCAGCTAACCTGTGGGGGGATTACCAAGCCACAGCAGGACCACGCGTCTGCCGGGCAGATGCACGCGACCGAGCGGCCCCTGAATGGGGGGGCGACGCGCCGGTTTTTGCGCTTTTTTCGCCAAAATAGTTCGTCGATCAAGGCGCGCATCGCGCAGGTTGGCAACATACGGCTACACCGCATGGGCGTATCCGTGCGGCCGTATAAGAATAACCTTATACGAAGGTGCTCTGCCAATTCTGCCATTAGCGAGGCCGCCTATATGTCGTTCAACACGCTTTCTACCGGAAGTAACCCCAGCCAACTGCTGGGCACACCGTCAAACGAGTCGTCCTCATCGGAGTTGCTGGGGTCGGATTCGTCCAAGGATGGCTCCGACCTGCCATCGACGATGGATAACATCTTTCTGATGATCTACCAGCTGCTGGCCGCCCTCCAGGCCAACACGCCAACGAGTGCATCAACTGATGCGCCGTCCAGTACGGCAAGCGGCGATCCCAACACCCAGTTGTCCGCATCGGACTGGCAAGCCACCCAGCCGATCGAAAAGCGCACCTCATGGCCATCCCTGGGCTACGACTTCAATCCCAAGCACATCAAGGGGAAGGATGCGCCGCCGGCGTTGGAGGGGTCGACGGTCACCTGGAACGATGGCACGCTGACCAAGTCGGAACTTCAGATCGTTTCGACGCTGAATGCCCACAAGGATCAGATGCCGCTCGAGTACAAGCATCTCGACGACAAGATCAACGACCCTTCCACGCCCGCCGACCTGAAAGCGGCGTTGCAAGGCCTTAAACAGGATCCGCGACTTTTCTTTGCCATTGGCTCGCAGGGGGACGGCAAATGCGGCGGCAAGATCAATGGGCAGAATCTTTGGGACTTTTCGGATTCTCATCCACAGGTCAAGGCATTGGGTGGGAAGAACGACGAGTTCAACCCCAAGAACATCAAGGGTTCCAACCCGCCACCGGCTGCGGAGGGCTCGACGGTCACCTGGAACGACGGCCAGCTCAATCAATCCGAGGTGGAAATCGTTTCGGTCCTGGATCGGCACAAGGACCAGATAGGGTCCCTGCCCTTCGATCAGCTTGACGCAAAGATCAACGATCCATCAACGCAGCCCGACTTGAAGGAGGCGTTGATAGGATTGCAGAAAGATCCGCGCCTGTTCTTTGCCATCGGCTCGCAGAAGGACGGTAAGTGTGGCGGCAGGATCAACGGGCAGAACCTCACAGATTTTTCGTATTACCACAAGCAGATTGCCGAATACAACGACAAGAAGGCCAAGGATTACACGCAGAACTACATCGCATCCGATAGCCCCGACAAAACCAAAGCGTCGGTCATGACCAAAAGCGATGCCTTGCGCGAGCTGTATCGCTATTCCGACTATCTGCCCAACAATCTGAGCGAGGACACATTCGCCAAGATCGTCGATGGCGACAGCAGGACCGGCAAGTGCCCGCCCCAGGTGATGGCGGCTGCCCAATATTTTCGCGATCACCCCGACGAGTGGAAGGAGTTTGCAGGAGATTCCGGCTCGATGACCAAGCCGGACTTCCTGCAGAAATCCAGTTCCGAGATGCACCTGACAGCGGACGAGCAGAAGACGCTGGACACCATCAACAGTCATCAAGACGCGTTCTACGGCGACGGCAAGGTAGTGACGCGCGACAAGCTCGACGCGATCTCCAAGGACGACAAGGCCGACCCCGCAGTGAAGCAGGCCGCCACGCAGTTGTTGAGCGATCCGTTGCTGTTCGGCTTGTTGAACAACTCGATCACCGGCTACAAGAAGCCCCATCACTTCTTCGGCGGCGGCCATGTCGTCGACTCGGGCAAGATCAGTCAAAACGATTTTCGGCAGTTCTATGACCACATGAGTGCAGCCAACAAGACCGTGGACACGCCGGCCACGCACGATGCGAGCTCGCCCGATCAGCAAAAGGCCGTCGCGGACATGCTGGTGGGCAAGTACGATCCGCCGGCGATCAAGAAGCCCAAAAAGGATGTCGGCACGTTCCAACAGGGCCTGCACGAGTTCCTCAAGTGGGACAGCAAGATCCTGGACTGGATGTCCGTCGGCCTCAGCGCATTGAACGGGATCCCGATCATCGGCGAAATTGCCGATGCGGCGTCGATTGCACTGGAAAGCGAAGCGCAGGCGGCGCAGGTGGTCGACACCGCGATTCAAGGTGGGGATATGTCGCTCGCGTTGAAGCTGGCCGGCGTCAATATGGCCGGGGCGGTGGTTGGAGCAATCGGTGGACCCACGGCCAGAATCGGGGCCAAGGGGGTTGCGAAAGGAGTCGCCGAAGCCGCAGCCAAGGAAACAGCCGAAGCCGCGGCCAAAGGAACTGCCGAGGGCGTGGCCAAGGGAACTGGCGAGGGCGCCGCCAAAGGAACTGCCGAGGGCGTGGCCAAAGGTGCCGGTAAAACGGCAGCAGAACGGCCGAGTGCCGAAGAGTTCGCAAAAGGGTATGTGGCCGGCACCACCATCAGTAAATCGGTTGAAATTCTCAAGATGCCTGTCATGGCGGGCTTGCACTACGAGGAATATCAACTGGACAAGCAGAAGGACGGAGAGATCCACCAAAAGATGGAAAACGCCGGCGGCGTCCCGGTGGGTAAGCAGATTATTCCCAGGGGTATCGCCGACAACTTCGATGGAGACGTGCGACAGAATCTGCGGAACGTCAGAGTGCGTCGTAGATAACGCGCATGCCACAGCGAAATTGCGTTACACATCCTGCAGCCGGCGTTGGCGCTCGAAAACGTCGGCGTTGCGGCAATGCTGGTCGATCAGCTGCGACGTGCTGCAGGAGCGCTCTGCGCTGATGCGTTGCGTTATCGCTTGGCGGCTTTCGTATCAACGTGCCTCCAGGTGCCTGGAGGCACGTTACGGCGTCGCTGCAACCGTAACGTGCCTTGGGGCGATCAAGCGACGGGATACCAGACACTGTCGCGGGAGCATCAACGTCTTCTCGGTAGAAAGGATCGACACACGTGGATAATGCGTCACCAGCGATGCGACGCACCACCTCATCGATCGCCTGCTGCCATCGTGAGTACCACGTCGAAGACCGATGAGACCGAACGCCGGACCATCCACTGCTTTCGGTGAGCATGTATGCAGCACGGGTACGCGCTTGCAAAAAAGCGTCTGATTCGCCAGGCGATGCAACCTCTCGCTTTGGTGCCGCCATTGCAATTGCATCGCAGTAGCCTGAATTCCGGAACGCTGCAGCCAGCCGACTACGCAGGTTATCTCGTCATGATCAATTTCAATCGCCTACTGCGCTCTCGCCCGCGAACGGATACCGCCGATCAAGCGCCCGCTGACGACAGGCCTTCACGGCAACCCTCGAGCGCGGAAGGCCTGTTGGGCCCCCTGCTCGCGCGGCCGCGACGGCGTGAAAACACGGCAGCGGCAGACACGTCGACGCCCAGAAACCCGGGGCAAGGGCGCCTTATGAGATCGCCTCTGCGTCCGTCGCGCCAGCCGGCTGCACTGGCTGCAGCCTCTTCTGCACCACCGCGCAGCATCGAGCACGACATCGACGAGTGGCTTGCGCAAAGCCTACCGATGGCAGAGCAGGTCCGAACCGGCATCAACTTCCATGACGGGCAGAGGGACACGTCACGGGAGGTGCTGCAACGCGTGGCAGACGCGATCCGCCTTGCAGCGACCCGCCGCAGCACCGAGCTCGTTCTCGACTACGGCCTCCCTGCCAAGACGCTCCCCGATGCGATCGGCCGGCTCGACGCGCTACAGAAATTGACGCTGATGCATACCGGGCTTCAGTCGCTGCCAGACACCCTGGGACAGCTGCGCCAGCTCCGCCATCTGCAGGTCCTTGGCACGCCCGGTCTGAAAAAGTTGCCACCCTCGTTCACGTGCCTGTCCAATCTACAAACCCTTCAATTGACGTTTGCTCCGTTGGACGAGTTGCCCGCAGACCTGGGGCGGATGCAAGGTCTGCGCAACCTCACGCTGGCAGGCGGGCACTATGCGCGCCTGCCAGCCAGCATCGTTGAACTGAGCGGCTTGACCGAGTTGAGCATGTCGCGCTCTTCGCATTTTCACGAGTTGCCTGAGAACATCGGCCTCATGCGGGGGCTCAGGTCACTGGAGGTGGCATCGAATTCCAAGCTTGAGCAGCTTCCTGGCAGCCTCACCCAGCTGCATCGGCTGGAAAAACTCAACCTGTCTTCCAATCGCAGGCTGGCGCACTTGCCTGAGGACATCGGTCAACTGCGCGGCTTGACGGAACTGTCGCTCCAAAAGTGCGCAGCGCTGCGGCAGCTGCCCGACAGCGTGGGGGATCTGGCCCAATTGCAACTGCTGGATCTGCGCGACACGGAGCTGCAGACCCTTCCGCAGTCGCTGGCCCGACTGCCCGCTCGCTGCGACATCAAGGTGCCGGAGCATCTGGCACGCCAATTGCTGCAGATCCGCGACCCGGAACGCGCGCAGCGCGAGGAGCAGCGCGCGGCACAGCGGCTGGCCGACAGGAGACGGCGCGCGCCCGTGCCGGCAGCGCAACAGGCCGGGTCATCGTGGAACCGCGTCCCCGAGTTCACGAGCGTGTTGCGCCGTATCGATGCCGACCTGGGCGAGCGTTTTGACAAGTGGGCGCAGGGCCTGGCGCAAACTGCTAGGATGTTCGGCGAACCCATCACACGGGCCGACATGCCCCTGCTGGACCAGGTGGTGGCCGAGGCCATTAGATCACCCGAATTCCGCAGCAGCTTCGGCGATTTTTTGAGCGATCACACCCCCAAGATGCTGAACTTGGACGGCATGACGCAGGTGGGGGGGGGCGGGCCCGCCGTGCGAGGAGACGTCAAAACCGCGTTTGCGGAGATGCTCAAGCACAAGCTCATGCACACGCAGGACCACGACACGGCGCTGGGCCTGCTGCAGGAAGCGCTGCAAAATCCGGATTTGGGGCTGCCTAGGAATAGGCTGCTGCGCAGCAGGAATGAACTCACCGGACATGCGCAGATGTGGCCGCCACTGAAGGCCTATATCTCCATGCACGATGTGGAAGGAAAAGCAGCGCAGGAAGCGGCGACCACGTGGGCGATGGCGCAGTTCGAAGAAGCGCATGATGGAGGCATCGGGGAAGCAGAGGCCAAGCGGGAGTCCGAACAGGCGCAGGCCAACGCGAACCGCTTCATCGAGGAGCGGGCGCGTGCACTGCTGCGGGAATGGGGCATCCGTTAGGCCCTGGCGTCCGGCGATGTCGTGCCCCGGAGTTGATAACGGGCAGGTCTGCTGGTGATGTCGGTGGCAGAACTCGGCGGGTGTTTGCCCGCCATTCTGTGCAGCCTCTGTTGACTGTTGGCAGCCAGCCAAGCGTCGGTCGGTCGGTCTGCTCGCTTCGCTCACGCTGCAGAGCATGTGCATGCCCACGACAGCGCATTGGTTGCTGTCTTTGAAACGTTCCATGAAGCCGCTTGACGGGGCGGGGGCGCCCACCTTGCGTTTCTTCGTCAAGGGCTGGTGCGCCTATCTATGCCCGGATCAGCTCGGGTGCCAGTGGATCCGGGTGAACCTTCGAATGTACAGACAACAAAACCCCCCGATCTATCGAGGGTTTTGTACATCCCAGGACACGCCTGGAACTTGAATTGGTGCGCCCGGAGGGATTCGAACCCCCGACCAATGGCTTCGGAAGCCACTACTCTATCCGGCTGAGCTACGAGCGCCTGGCCGCGCATTATGCCAGAACAGCCGGCGCGCGCGTGATGGGGCTGGGCGATGCGGACCTGGCGAGCCACGGCGTCGCTCTAGGCGTGATGACACCGGCCTCTCGGCCCGAGCAGTTGCCGGGTGGCCGCCGGATGTCCAGGTTCACAGTGTACAGGGTCCACGCGTGCAACGGTGTGGCCATCTCAAGCGGCAGTCGTCAGAACGCCAGCCTGCTCAACGCCTCCAACCTGACAGTAAGGTTGAGCACGCGCCCGAGCGCGGCCACTGCCGAGCTTGCGTGGCAGCCCGCACCACCCGCCGCAGCCCGCCTGCACCAACGCCTGGCCCTGGCCGCTCGCAACCTTGATCGCCGAAGCCAGCCGCACCCCATGAATAGCCGGCCACCGCGCAACGCAGGGCATTCCCAGGAGTGCCGCCCGGACGGCACGCACCCCGCGCCCACATGACCACGGCCAAGCCGGGCTGCTACCCTTTGCCGCATGAGCAAGCATGGTGTCGAACAACTGCCCGCAGCGCCCACGCTGACGTGGCCACAGCGATTGGGCCAGTACTGGAAACTGGTGCGTGGTGACCGTCCGATCGGGAGCCTGCTGCTGCTCTGGCCCACCTGGTGGGCGTTGTGGCTGGCCGCCGATGGCCTGCCGCCGCTGTGGACGCTCTTCGTGTTCACCGCCGGGGTGTGGCTGACCCGTTCGGCCGGCTGCGTGATCAACGATTACGCGGACCGCTGGCTGGATCCGCACGTGGAGCGCACCAAATCGCGTCCGCTGGCCTCCGGCGCGGTCTCCGGGCGCGAGGCGCTCTGGGTGTTCGTGGTGCTGATGTTGGTGGCCTTCGCGCTGGTGCTCACGCTCAACTGGCTGACCGTGGCGCTGAGCGTGCCCGGCGTCTTCCTGGCCACCAGTTACCCCTATCTCAAGCGCCATACCCACCTGCCGCAGGTCTATCTGGGCATGGCGTTCGGCTGGGGCATCCCGATGGCCTTCGCCGCCGTGCACGGCAGCGTGCCGTTGCTGGGCTGGCTGCTGTATGCCGCCAACATCCTGTGGGCCACCGCCTACGACACCTGGTACGCGATGGTTGACCGCGACGACGATCTCCGCATGGGCAGCAAATCCACCGCCATCCTGTTCGGCAGGTTCGATCTGATCGCGCAAGGCATCCTGTATGCGCTGATGGCCGCGACGCTGGCGTTGGTTGGCCTGCGCGCTGATCTCGGTGCTGCGTACTGGGCCGGTCTGGGCGTCGCGGCGCTGCTGGTCGTCTACGAATTCCGCATCGCCCGCCACCGCCACTGCGATGCCGACGAAGATCGCCAGGCAAACCAACTTGTTGTGCAGGAAGGCCCGGAAGAAGGGGCGGCGCTCGCGGTGGCG
>NZ_JFAQ01000113.1 GCF_001304695.1 Xanthomonas axonopodis | reverse complement strand
GGGTTGGGGTGAGGGTACGGGCGAAGCCTCGCGCACCCGGCGGCGGCAGGCCAGGTCACGGCACCCGCGCGCAGACCCAGGCATCCACCCGTTGAACACCCGCCTTGCGCAAGGCCTTCGCCGCGGCGTGCAACGTCGCGCCGGTCGTCATCACGTCGTCCACCAAGGCCACATGCGCGGGCAAGGCGCCGCGGGCCTCGAACGCATCGCGCAGATTGCGCTGCCGCTCGACCGCGTCCAGTTCGGATTGCGGTGCGGTCGCGCGAACGCGTCGCAGCAACGGCAGGCACGGCAGCTGCAACGCGCGGCCCAGCGGTCTGGCCAGCTCCAGCGCCTGGTCGTAACCGCGCTGGCGCAGGCGTTGCCGGTGCAGGCTAACCGGCACCAACGCCTGCGGGCGCGGCAGCCCCACGCAGCGCCGAGCCATCAGTTCGCTGAGCAGGTGGCCTGCCGCCAGGTCCTGATGGAACTTGAACCGCCGCAGCAGCCCATCCACCGGCCAGCGATAGGTAAAACAGGCATGCACCCGCTGCAGCGGTGGTGGGTGCTGCAGGCACTGCCCGCACAGCGCCACCGCATCGGAGGCGAACAGCTGCGTGGCGCAGCACAGGCAGGCGTGGCCGTGGTCGGGCAAGGCGGCACAGCATGCGGGGCAGAGATCGCCGTCGGGCGTGCCGGCCTCCGCGCAGACCAGACACAGGCTCGGCAGCAACAGCCGCAGCACCCGCTGCGGCCACCTGTAAACCGATCGAACCTGATTGAAGTTGACAGCCTTTTCCATGCTCACCAGACTGCCTGGCTTCCAAGCCGCTGACTATCAGGAAACTCCGATGTCTGTTGTCCTCCGCCATGACTGGGATCGCAAAGAGCTGCAGGCGCTGTTCGATCTGCCGTTTCCGGAGCTGCTGCATCGCGCGGCCAGCGTGCATCGCGCGCACTTCGACCCGGCGCAAGTGCAGGTGTCCACCTTGCTCTCGGTCAAGACCGGCGGTTGCCCGGAAGACTGCGTGTACTGCCCGCAGGCGCAGCGCTACGACACCGGCGTGACCGCGCAGAAGTTGATGGAAACCGAAGAGGTCGTCGCCAAGGCGCGCCAGGCCAAGGCCGCCGGTGCCTCGCGCTTCTGCATGGGCGCCGCCTGGCGCTCGCCCAAGGAGCGCGACATCCCCAAGGTGGCCGCCATGATCCGCGAGGTGAAGGCCATGGGCCTGGAAACCTGCGCCACACTCGGCATGCTCGACGCCGGCCAGGCGCGTGCGCTCAAGGATGCCGGGCTGGACTACTACAACCACAATCTGGATACCGCGCCGGATTATTACGACTCGATCATCCATACCCGCCAGTACCAGGACCGCCTGAACACGCTGGAGCATGTGCGCGATGTCGGCCTGAAGACCTGCTGCGGCGGCATCGTCGGCATGGGCGAAACCCGCGAACACCGCATCGGCCTGCTGCTGGCGCTGGCCACGCTGCCGGCGCATCCGGATTCGGTGCCGATCAACCAGCTGGTGCAGGTGCCCGGTACTCCGCTGCATGGCACCCAGCAACTGGACCCGTTCGAGTTCGTGCGCATGATCGCCGTGGCCCGTATCGCGATGCCTAAATCGATGGTGCGCCTGTCCGCCGGCCGCGAGGCGATGAGCGACGAACTGCAGGCGCTGTGCTTCCTGGCCGGTGCCAATTCGATTTTCTACGGCGAAAAATTGCTCACCACCGGCAACCCGGACACCGAACGCGACCAGGCCCTGTTCCAGCGCCTGGGCCTGCGCCCGATGCAGATCACCGTCGATGCGGCCGAGCACGATCACCCCGGCACCGTCCATGCGGAGATCACCCGCAGCGCTGCATGCGAGCACGCTGCCTGACCTGACGCCGGGCACCGGTCGTCGGTGGCGGCTGGGCGCCCTGAGCCCGGCACGTTACGCTAACGAACCTTCCCTGCCGTTGAACGCCCCCATGGCTCGCCCCGATCTGCACGAACGGATTTCGTCGCTGCGTAAATTGCGTGTGGCCCAGGAACGGGTGCGGGTGCGGCGACAGGTGGGCCGGCGAGATGGCGCGCGGCTTGAGATCGATGGCCGTTGGCTGACCGGTTTCTGTTCCAACGACTACCTGGGTCTGTCGCAACAGTTCGAAGTGGTCGCCGCGCTGCAGGATGCCGCTGCCCGCGATGGCGCCGGCGCCACCGCCTCGCATCTGATCTGCGGTCACCACACCGCGCACGAAACGCTCGAACGCGAAATCGCCGACTGGCTGGGCTATCCGTCGGCGTTACTGTTCGGCAGCGGCTTCATCGCCAATCTGGCCGTGCAACAGGCGTTGCTCAGCGAAGAAGACGACGTCTGCGTGCAGGACCGGCTCAATCACGCCAGCCTGCTCGATGCCACGCGGCTGGCCGGCTGCCGGCTGCGGCGCTATCCGCACCTGGACGTGGAAGGCGCAATGCGCCAGCTCAAGGGCGCGCCCGAGGGCGCGGCGATGCTGGCCACCGACGGCGTTTTCAGCATGGACGGCGATGTCGCGCCGCTGCGCACCTTGAGCCTGGTGGCGCGCATGCAGCAAGCGCTGTTCTATGTGGACGACGCGCACGGTGTGGGCGTGCTCGGTCCGCAAGGGCGCGGTTGCGTGGCCGATGCCGGGTTGGGCGTGGCCGAAGTGCCGTTGCAGTTGGTCACCCTGGGCAAGGCGCTCGGTGGCTACGGCGCGGTGGTGGTGGGCGAAGAGGCGCTGGTGCGCCATCTGGCCGAAACGGCGCGTCCGTACATTTACACCACTGCATTGCCGCCGGCGCAGGTCGCGGCCACCCTGGCGGCCGTGCGCCTGGCGCGTCGCGACGATTGGCGGCGTACGCGTCTGGTCGAATTGATCGGTGCGTTCCGCGATGGCGCGCGCAAGCACGGCTTTGAACTGATGGCCTCCGACACGCCGATCCAGCCGTTGTTATGTGGCGAGGAAGCAACCGTGATGGCAATGTCGGCTGCACTGGAAAACGCAGGTTTCATGGTTGGCGCCATTCGTCCGCCCACCGTGCCCAAAGGCAAGGCGCGTTTGCGCGTGACCTTGTCTGTGTTGCATACGCCGCAGCAGGTGCAGGCACTGGTCGAGGCCGTCGTGCAGGCGCGCGATGTGGTCAGTCGGCAGCCGCTGGGTGCTTCTGCTTGAGGCAAGTGGCAGTGCGTGGCTGGCCTGCACGCAAACACGCGTGGGCCACTCAGCCACTGCAGCGATTGCACGACGCAGCTGCATGGCAGGCGACAACGGCGCGCTGACCATGCATTGCGGGATCGATGGCCTGCATTGGGCCAGCCGTGCAACCGGTGCGCGCCGGCATCCAATCGCACCCCGGCACTGACATGTCACGCGCGACACCAGGCACAGCCAACGCGGCGCAACGCCGCGTCTGGGAAGCCTTGTCGCGGCTGTACCTGGACAGCGATAGTTGCGACGACAACGACATCGCGCGCGTTCTGGCTGCCTCGCCCTTCACCCTGGAACAGTTGCGCACGATGTTGTTGTACGAGGTGCACCTGGTACTGATCGGCAATCTGCGCAGCGTGGCCGGCGTCTGGGACGGCTTTGATTCCGATTGGCTGGTTGCGGCGATCCAGGCGCGGTGCGCACGGCGCTGGCACTGGCCGGCGCGCTGGCGCTGGTGCGGTCATGCGCGTGCGCAGTGGACGTTGCTGGCCCCGAGAATCGTCGCACTGCGTGCAGCCGCCACGCATTGACACCGAGGCACTGCACAAACAGCAGATCTACATGCATCCAAGCACCGTCGCGTATTTTCACGATGCGTGCCGGCACGCCACAATCGGCGACAATACGCGCATGTATATCGATGTCATCGGCCACGGGCCTGCGCTGGTTCTCCTGCACGGTTGGGCACTGCACGGCGGCGTGTTCGCGCCGCTGGTCGAGCGCCTGGCACCGCGCCATCAATTGCATCTGGTCGACCTGCCCGGGCACGGCTTCAGTCGCGACGACAGCACACCGCTGGCATTGCCCTACGTGGTCGCCGAGATTGCAGCCGCCACGCCGCCGGCGGTATGGCTCGGCTGGTCGCTGGGCGGGCTGTTCGCGCTGCATGCGGCCGCTACCCTGCCGCAGGTACGCGGGCTGGCGATGATTGCCGCAACGCCGCGTTTCGTACGTGGCAGCGATTGGCCGAGTGCCGTCCAGCGCGAGGTCTTCGTGCAATTCGGCATCGAGTTGTCGCGCGACTACCGCGGCACGCTGGAACGTTTTCTTGCGCTGGACACACTGGGCTCGGCGCATGCACGCAGCGAACTGCGCAGCCTGCGCGAGACGCTCACCGCGCGCGGCGAACCGGCGCCGGAGGCGTTGCAGCAAGGCCTTACCCTGCTTGAACGCACCGATCTGCGCCGCGCCTTGCCGCAGCTCGCACGCCCCAGCCTGTGGATCGCCGGGCAACGCGATCGCCTGGTGCCGGCCGCCGGCATGCATGCCGCCGCCGCGCTCAGCCCGCATGCACAGGCGCTCACCATTGCCGGCGGTGGTCATGCGCCGTTTCTTGGCCATGCAGATCAGGTCAGCGAGGCACTGCAACGCTTCGTTGCGTCCGTGCCATGAGCCGATCGTCGATCATGTGACATCGCTGATCGAGGGGCACATCGCATGGATCTGGGAATCGCTGGCCGCTGGGCATTGGTCTGCGCCGCAAGCAAAGGCCTGGGTTTGGGCTGCGCACGTGCATTGGCCGGCGAAGGCGTCAATGTGGTGATCGCCGCACGCGGACGTGAGCCGCTGGAGCACGCCGCCGACGCCTTGCGCGCACTGCCCGGCGCTGGCCAGGTGCGCAGCGTGGTGGCCGATATCGCCACGCCGGAAGGACGCAGCGCCGCACTCGCGGCCTGCCCGCAGGTCGACATCCTGATCAACAACGCCGGCGGCCCGCCGCCGGGCGATTTCCGCCAGTGGGAACGCACCGACTGGTTGCGCGCGCTGGACGCCAACATGCTGGCACCGATCGAACTGATCCGCGCCACCGTCGATGACATGCGCGCACGCCGCTTCGGCCGCATCGTCAACATCACCTCCAGCGCGGTGAAGGCGCCGATCGACATCCTTGGCCTGTCCAACGCTGCCCGCGCCGGCCTCACCGGCTTCGTCGCCGGGTTGGCGCGCAGCACCGTGGCCGACAACGTCACCATCAACAACCTGTTGCCCGGGCAGTTCGCCACCGACCGCCTGCGCGGCAATTTCGCCGCCATCGCACAGCAACGGGGCAGCACCGCCCAAGAGGTCGCAGAGCGCAAGCGTGCGGGCATTCCGGCAGCGCGCTTCGGCGAACCGGACGAGTTCGGCGCGGCCTGCGCCTTTCTGTGCAGTGCGCAGGCCGGCTACGTCACCGGACAGAATCTGTTGATCGATGGCGGCAGCTATCCCGGCACGTTCTAGCGCGGCGCCTTGCGGGCCCGATCGATTCCCTCCGCCCCTGCCAGGGGCGACAATAGCGTTGCCATGACCAGTACTTTCGACACCCGCCACGTCCGGCGCGCGTTTGCGCGTGCCGCCAGCACCTATACCGCCGCCGCCGCACTTCAACGCGAAGCGGAAGCCCGCCTGCTCGAATCGCTCGACTACCTGGGCGAGCAGGTGCCCAAGGTGGTGCTGGATGTCGGCGCCGGCCCCGGCCATGCGAGCGCTGCAATCAAGAAGCGCTGGCCCAAGGCGCAGGTGATCGCGCTGGATCAGGCCATGCCGATGCTGCGCCAGGCGCGCAAGGCCGCTGGCTGGTGGAAGCCGTTCACGCAGGTGTGCGCCGATGCGCGCGCGCTGCCCGTTGCCGACGGCAGCGTGGATGTGATCTTCAGCAATCTGTGCCTGCAGTGGGTGGAAGACCTGCCGGCCGTGTTCGCCGGCTTTCGACGTGCGCTGCGCCCGGGTGGATTGCTGCTGTGCTCCACCTTCGGCGCGGAAACGCTGATCGAATTGCGCGATGCCTTTGCGCAGACCGACCCGGCGCCGCACGTCAGCCGCTTTCCGCCGATCGCCCAATTCGGCGACGCCCTGCTGATGTCCAGGTTCCGCGACCCGGTGCTGGACCGCGACCTGTTCACCCTGACCTACAGCGACCTGCCTGCGCTCATGCGCGAGCTGCGTGCGATGGGCGCGACCAATGCGCTCAGCAACCGCCGCGCCACCTTGACCGGACGCGGTCGCTTCGCGGCCGCCAGTGCTGCCTACGAACCGCTGCGGCGGCGCGACGGCACCCTGCCCAGCTCCTGGGAAGTGATCTACGCCCATGCCTGGGCACCGGCGCCGGGTGCGCCCATCCGCGAACACGGGCGTGACGTTGCCAGCGTGCCGGTCAGCGCCATCCCGATCCGCCGCCGCATCGACTGAGCGGCGGTACAGAACGCCGGCCATCGCGCATCCACTGCCGGCGAGATACGCAGTTATTGCGCCCTGCGCATGCTCACCCGTCAGGCTCGGCGGTGACACTTGCTAGAATTCTGAAGTGACCGGCCGCACTTCCTTCGTTGCGGCTCATCTAGTTCGATGGTGGCTACCGACACGGCGCAGTAGTGCGCGTGCGCTTGTTGGAAGCCGCTCTTACGTTTGCGGCTCCCCGCCCCCCAATCGGCCTCCCCCATGTTGAAGTGGCTCCTCATCGCGCTGTTCATCGCATCGGCGCTCTACATCCATTACCGCGGTCGCGTGCGGCACCGGCTCAGCCGGCAGTTGCTGGACCATTCCACCTTCATGGCCCCGATCAACACACTGATGTACCTGTGTTCGCGCGTGCCGACCACCCCGTTCATCGACCCGGGCAAGGAATTTCCAGAGCTGGCGCCGCTGCGCGCCAGCTGGCCACTGATCCGCGACGAAGCGGTGGCGTTGCAGCAGATGCAGAAGATCCGCGCTGCCGAAGGCTATACCGACATCGGCTTCAATTCGTTCTTCCGGCGTGGCTGGAAGCGTTTCTATCTGAAGTGGTACGGCACCGCGCACCCGTCTGCAGTCGAATTGTGCCCGCAGACCACCGCCTTGCTGAAGTCCATTCCCACGGTGAAGGCAGCGATGTTCGCCGAACTGCCGCCGGGCAGCGAACTGCGCCCGCACCGCGACCCGTTCGCCGGTTCCATGCGACTGCACCTGGGCCTGGCGACACCGAACGACGACCGTTGCTTCATCGACGTCGACGGCCAGCGCCACAGCTGGCGCGATGGCGAGTGGACCATGTTCGACGAGACCTACATCCACTACGCGCGCAACGACACCGAGCAGGACCGCATCATTCTGTTCTGCGATATCGAACGCCCGATGCGCTGGCGCTGGGCAGCGGCGGTGAACCGCTTCGTCGGCCGCAGCCTGCTCTCGGCCGGCGCCTCGCCCAATCAGGAAGGCGACAAGACCGGCGGCATCAACCGCGTGTTCCGCTATTTCTACGCCGCCCGCCTCAAGGCCAAGGCGCTGAAGGAACGCAACAACCCGCTGTACCAGGCGCTCAAGTGGAGCATCTTCATCCTGGTGGTGGTCGGGATCGTGTCGCTGTAACCCTCGCCCGCCCGTGTAGGAGCACACCCGGGCGCGACCGGCATCGCCGGTAACGCTTCATCGCGCCCGGGTGCGCTCCTACGATGCATTCTAGCCCATGCCGGTCGACGCACTCAGCGCGATACCTGCGCAATCCATTCCTGCAGGTTGTAGTAGTTGGTCACGCGAGTGATCTTGTCGCCCCGCACGTCGAAGAACGCACCGCCCACCAGCACATAGGTCTGCCCGGTGGCCTCCGGCAGGCCTTCGTCGGTGGTGTGATAGACGCCATGCACCACGTACTCGGCACCGACCCGGGTGCCATCGTCGTTGGCGACGACGACCACATCGCGCAATTGCTCGCGGTAACTGTCGTTCATGCGCTGCAGGAACGCGGCAAATTCGTTGCGGCCGATTTCGCGCGGACCTTGATTGAGGTCGTGGGCAACGTCGTCGGCCAGAAACGCCAACATGCCGTCCCAGTCGCCACGGTTGAATGCCGCGTAATAGGCCTGGACCAGGCCGATGGCGTGTTGCCGATGGGTCTCGCTCATGCTCTCGAACCTGCCGCTGGGAAAGCCGCATCATAGGCCTGCGATCACGGCCCTTGCACCACCAGATCGCGATGAAAGTAATACACCTCCTGCAACAGGAAGCGCCAGCTGGTGTGGAAGCTGCGAAACCGCGTGCTCGGCGTGGACGAGGCCAGCGCATCGATACCCAGTTCCTGGCTCAACCGCAGCGCGCGCGCCATGTGCAGTGGGTCGCTGACGATGATCGCCCGATGCAGGCCGTGCCGCTCCATCAGCGTGCGCGCCTGTTCCAGGTTCTGCCGGGTGGTGCGCGAGGTGGTTTCGATCACGATGGCATCCGGCGGAATGCCGTGGCGCAGCGCGTAGCGTCTGGCCACCTGCGATTCGGCAAAGCGCGCACCGTTGCCGAAGCCGCCGGTGAACAACAGCCATGGCGCATAGCCTTGCGCGTACAGATCCAGCGCATGCCGGATGCGTTCTTCAAACACCGGCGAAGGGCGCGCATCGTAGGCGGCCGCACCGAGCACGATGATCACATCGGCCGGTGCGGCCTGATCGCGGTCGCCGATCCACACGATCCAGCCTGCCACCGCCACCAGCCAGATCAGCGCCAGCATGCACAACCGCCAGCCCCAGCCCCACAGGCCGCGGCGTGAGCGCCTGCTCACGCCGCGGCCCAAGGCAAGGCATCCAGATCGAGATTGCCGCCGGACAGGATCAGCCCTACCCGGCGCCCGGCAAACCGTGCCGGCTGGGCCAGCACCGCGGCCAGGGCGATCGCCGAAGATGGCTCGACCACTTGCTTGAGCAACTGCCAGACCAGCCGTATTATGGCCCGCACCACCGCACCACCGCACCACCGCACCACCGCGGCATCGTCCACCGTGATCACCTGCGCACCGGCGTGCTGCAGCACTGCGAGGTTGGGCGCGCCCAAGGTGCCGCGCAGGCCATCGCAAATGATGTCCGGCACGAAATCGACCAGCCGCTGCCCGGCCGCCAGCGAACGCGCGGTATCGGCTGCGCCGGCCGGCTCTGCTAACACCAGCTCGCGGTCCGGCGAGGACTGCAGCGCCAGTGCGGCGCCGGCCGCCGGCCCACCACCGCCGACCGGCGCCACCAGCACATCCAGCCCGCCGCTTTGGTGCAGCAGCTCCAGCGTGGCGCTGCTGCCGGCCTGCACCTCGGCGCATAGCTGTTGTTCCCGGGCCGCGATGGTCGGCGCGCAACGCCACAACGTGGCGCCGTGCCGGGAGATATTGGCCAGCTTGGCCGCCACCGCACCTTCGGGCACCACCACATGGCAGCCGATGCCGCGCGTGCGTGCGGCAAGCGCCAGCGCCGCGCCGTGGTTGCCGGAGGAATGCTTGACCACACCGCGCGCAGCCAGCTCATCCGGCAGCGACCACACGGCATTGCAGGCACCGCGGAACTTGAATGCGCCACTGCGCTGCAAATGCTCGGCCTTGAAGAACAACTGCGCACTGCTGAGCGCGTCCAGGCTGTGCGATGTCAGCAACGGTGTCGGCGTGCAATGCGGCGCAATCCGCGCAGCGGCCTGCAGGACGTCGGAATGGGCAAGGGGGACCGTCTCGATCATGCCTGCAAGATTAACGTATCGCCTCCTCTTCACGGGCCGCACCCACTGACGCCGCGCATGCTGGATCGATGACAAAGCGCCGCAATGCCGCACAATTAAGGACCGATTCAATGCATCGGCTCGACAGTGGCACCATGGTTGCAGGAGGGCACCATTCATGAAATTCCGTCTGATCTTCGCCGCCGGGCTGTTGGCCCTGAGCGGCTGCGCAACCTACGACTACACCGGCGGTGGGTCGGGCGGCTATTACCGTGGTGCGCCTGCCGTGCAGTATCGCTATCCGCCCGGCTACTCTCCGTACTTCTACGGCAACCCGTACGGTCTGCCGTATGGCTATGGCGCCGGGTCGATCGGCCTGTACAACTACCCGGTGTATCCGGTCTATCGCGATGGTGGCGGCTATTACTATTGGCAGTACGATCGCCGTCTGCAGTACCGCCCGCCGCGCCCGAACGGCTCGTTCAACAACGGGCAGCGTCCCGGCGGCTCGCGGCCGCAACAACCCAATCGTCCGCCGGCAACCGGCGCACCGCCGTCGCGGCCGCCACCTCGTATCGGCGCACCGCCGCGTGTCATTCGCGAGATCCAGCGGCAAACCGCACCGCGCAACACACGCGAACAGATTCCTTAAGACGCTGACTGCGACCTGGCCCACACTTGGCGATATTGGGGGCTTGCGTTCAGCTGACGATTGGTCGCAAGCTAGGTGTTCTGTGTGACCCGCGAGGTCATTTTTTGACAGGGCCAGCCCCATTGAACGACTTATGTCGATGTCCGACAGGGAAATCTGGATCCCCCCCTGTTCCGGCCCTGTCGGATATCGGCGCCTACAAGACAGAAAGCCCCGGCATGCCGGGGCTTTCTTTTTTGTTCGATGTCGCCGAGCGGGCGCTGCAACGGAGGGGTGCGTGCGCCACTGGCAGAAATCATAAAAAATTAAGGGTCGGCAGTCCCCCGACTACCGACCCTTACGCTACCCCATCGCACGCGCGGCTGGCCCCTGTTCCAATTCCAGCCTTTGCGCCCATGTCGCAATGCCACGACGAGTGCAGTAGGGATATCCGCACGAAACATGCCAACTTGAGGGACACTTGCATAAAATGTGATTTAAATCACACTTTATATCGAAGAAGTGACCTAGCCCGGCCCTTCAGCCGATACTTCCGCGGCCGTTTCCCTTTCCGCTCCTGGTCCACGCCCATGTCCGACTCCTTCTATCGCTACGCCGTCATCGTGATCGGAGGCGGTCACGCCGGCACCGAAGCCGCGCTGGCGTCTGCACGCGCAGGGGCGCGCACCTTGTTGCTCACCCACAACATCGAGACGGTGGGCGCGATGAGCTGTAACCCGGCCATCGGCGGGATCGGCAAGGGCCACCTGGTCAAGGAGATCGACGCACTCGGCGGGGCGATGGCACGCGCAGCAGATCTGGCCGGCATCCAGTGGCGCACGCTCAACGCCTCCAAGGGGCCGGCAGTGCGTGCCACGCGCTGCCAGGCCGACCGCAACCTGTATCGCACTGCGATCCGCTGCATCGTCGAGGCCCAGCCCAACCTGACCGTCTTCCAGGCGGCCGTGGACGATCTGATCATTCATCACGGCACCAGCGAAGCCGACAGCGTGCGCGGTGTCATCACCCAGACCGGGCTGCGTTTCCAGGCGCCTTCGGTGGTGCTGACGGCCGGTACCTTCCTGGCGGGCAAGATCCATGTGGGCGAAACCCAGTACGCGGCCGGACGCATGGGCGATCCGCCGGCCACCACGCTGGCCGCGCGCCTGCGCGAGCGCCCGTTCGCGATCGACCGGCTCAAGACCGGCACTCCGCCGCGGATCGACGGGCGCACGCTCGATTACGGCGTAATGGCCGAGCAGCCCGGCGACGACCCGTTGCCGGTGATGTCGTTCATGGGCCAGGTCAGCGACCATCCGCGCCAGGTCAGCTGCTGGATCACCCAGACCACCGAGCAAACCCACGACATCATCCGCAGCGCGCTGCATCGCTCACCGCTGTATTCGGGGCAGATCGAAGGCATCGGCCCGCGCTACTGCCCGTCGATCGAAGACAAGGTGGTGCGTTTTGCCGAAAAGACCAGCCACCAGATCTTCGTCGAGCCCGAAGGCCTGGAAGTGGCCGAGATCTATCCCAACGGCATTTCCACCTCGCTGCCGTTCGATGTGCAGCTGGCACTGGTGCGCTCGATCCACGGCTTTGCGAACGCGCACATCACCCGCCCCGGCTACGCCATCGAGTACGACTTCTTCGACCCGCGCGGGCTCAAGGCTTCGCTGGAGACCAAGGCGGTGGCCGGGCTGTTCTTCGCCGGGCAGATCAACGGCACCACCGGTTACGAAGAGGCGGCCGCCCAGGGTCTGCTGGCCGGGCTCAACGCAGCGCGCCACGTGCAGGGGCTGCCGGCCTGGTCGCCACGCCGCGACGAGGCCTACCTGGGCGTGCTGGTGGACGACCTGATCACCCACGGCACCACCGAGCCGTACCGCATGTTCACCAGCCGTGCCGAATACCGGTTGCAGCTGCGCGAGGACAATGCCGATGCGCGCCTGACCGGCGTCGGGCGTGCGATGGGCCTGGTGGACGACGCGCGTTGGGCGCGCTTTTCGGCCAAGCAGGAAGCAGTGCAACGCGAAACGACGCGGTTGTCTGCACTGTGGGCCACACCGGGCAATGCGCTGGGCCGCGAGGTGGCCGACGCGCTGGGCGTGACAGTCAGCCGCGAAACCAACGTGCTCGACCTGATCAAGCGCCCGGAACTCACCTACGCCACCTTGATGCGGGTGCCGACCCTGGGCCCGGGCGTGAACGATGCGCAGGTGGCCGAGCAGGTCGAGATCAGCGTCAAATACGCCGGCTACCTGGACCGCCAGCGCGACGACATCGCGCGCCAGCAACGCCACGAAAGCACGCCGATCCCGGACGGTTTCGATTACGCCAGCGTCCGGGGGCTGTCGATCGAAGTGCAGCAGAAACTCGAACGCGTGCGCCCCCAGCATATCGGCCAGGCACAACGTATTCCCGGTATGACCCCGGCGGCGATCTCGCTGCTGCTGGTGCATCTGGAGCGCGCACGCCGCAGCCAGCAGCCAGGTGGCGTGATCGACGCGACGATCACTGCCCGTTGTCAGCGATCGTTGGGGCATCCATCCCGCTGAAGACAGCGGTGACCGCATCGGTCATCGCAAAACGACGGCGTGTCCCGATGAGCGAACACGCGAGCGAGCAAAGGCGACCTGAGCCGACCGAACGGTTGAAGCGGGCTCAAGCGTTATTGCTATGATTTGCCAACGACGACACATTTCGACACATGAACGCATCTTGCCCGTTATGGCCGGCGATGTTCCGCAGCGCCTGCGCTCTGCTGCTGTTGACACTGTCGTGCAGTTGGCCGGCGCACGCCAGGACCGAAGAAGACGGGCGTTACTGGCTGAGCGTCTATGCGCAGGGCAAGTTGCCAGTCGGAAACCTGTACTGGAAGCATGGATGTCCATCCGCGCTGGCGCGAGGAAGGCGAACAGTTCGATCAACTGATCTTGCGCCCTGCCGTGTTCTATCGACTTAACCTTAAGGCCAGTGTCTGGATGGGTTACGACACCATCATCAGCCATCCGGCCGGGCAGCGGTCCAACCGCGAAAATCGCTGGTGGGGGCAATTTCAATACCCATTCGATCCGGTCGCCGGCATCACCCTGACCAGCCGCACACGCCTGGAACAGCGTCACCGCGAAGGCTTCAGCGATGAGGGGTATCGCGTGCGGCAGATGCTCCGCGCGGTGCGCCCCAGCCGGTTCAGTCCGCAATTGTCGTGGGTGGCGTTCAACGCAGTGTTCGTCAATCTGGATCAGACCCGATGGGGCGCGCAACACGGTCTCGATCAGAATCGGGTGTTTGTCGACATCAACTGGAATTTCAATGCCATTGCCAACGCCGATGTCGGTTACCTGAATCAGTTCGTCAACACGCGTGCGGTGGATCGGGAGAACCATATCTTGATGACCACGTTCCGCTTCAATTTCTGAGCACGCGTGCGCGTGGGCCAGTTACAGGGCAAGGTTGAAAGCGGTGCCTTCAATCGACGCCAGGCGCCGTGCTGGCCGATGCGCTAGTACCTGCGAGTTGCCAACAAGCAGACGATGACAAGCGTGGCAGTCCGCGTGGTGCGCAGCGCCTATCTGTGCCGGCATCTATGCTGGCGCATGTCTGCATCCAGGGGTTCTTTTTGCGAGCCGCACACGCACGCAGTGACACACGCACCGAGGTTGCAGTGACACCGCCATTGTTGCGGCAGCGCGTCATCGGCACGGCTGCCGCAGGTTGTCAGGCGGCCCTGCATTCGATCGCGGGCAGCAGGCGCTGGCGTAGCGTCAACGCCGCCAGGTCCAGCGTTTCACCGGCGGCACGCAAGACGCTGCCCATGTTGATGAAGCCGTGGATCATGCCCGGGAAGCTATGCAGGGTGACTTCCACTCCCGCAGCGCGCAGGCGCTCGGCATAGGCGCGGCCTTCGTCGTAGAGCATGTCGCGGTCGCAGACCACGACCAGCGCAGGCGCAACGCCGGCGACATCCGGCGCCAGCATCGGCGAGACACGCCAGTCGTTGGCCACCGCCATATCCGGCAGCAGATGGCGGTTGAAGAATTCCACCGCTGCCGCAGTCAACGGTGGCAGACCGGCGTTGAGCGAACGCGATGGATACACACCGCTGTCCTGGCGCGCGTCGGTCAGCGGATAGATCAGAAGCTGGCAACGCAGGGCGTTTCCGGCATCGCGCGCGGCCAATGCGGCAACCGCGGCCATGGCGCCGCCGATACTGTCGCCGCAGACGGCAAGGCGCTGCACATCGGCGCCGACCGTGTCGGGGTGCGCAACCAGCCAATGCAGCGTTGCGATGACATCTTCCACGCCGGCCGGCGCCGGGTGCTCGGGGGCGAGACGGTAATGGATTGCCAGCACCTGACAGCCAGCACGCGCTGCCAGTTGCCGACACACATCGTCATGCGACTCGAGATCGCCGACCAGACCGCCGCCGCCGTGCACGAACAGGCAGGTCGGGGCCGGGCCGGCCGCAAACCCCGTGGGACGATACAAGCGCAACGGCACTGCCCCGGTAGCGGCATCGGCCTGCAGATCGCGTACCTCGGCCATCTCGATGCGCGGGAAACCGAACTGCGCGCCCACCGCGCGCATCATCGCCCGCGCGCCTTCGATCGGCAGGGTTTCCATGGGCGGCTGCGCCGCCTCTTGAAGCTGGGCGAACAGGCGCAGGACATCAGGATCAAACGACATGACGAACTCTCCGATAACCAATTGCCGAGCTCGCCAGATTATTATGAACCATCACTATTCAAATAGTTAACTAGTGCCAACGGAAAGGCCGGCTGGCCGGGCACGATTGCAAAAATGCCCGGGATTGCTGGGGAAAGTGGCCCTGCGCGCGAAGCTTGGCCGCTCGGCGACGTCACAGGTAGCGCAGCGCGCGCGTTGAATTTGCTGCGCTGCATCGCGACCAATGCGCTGCTGTGGACCTGGCGGCCGGCGCAGCGGCCCGTTGGCGCTTCCTAGTCGTTGTCTTCGGCAGCCGCTTCGCGGCCTTGCTGGCGAATGAGGTTTTCCTGGCGCGCATCTTCGATCGAGGCACGGACGGCGCGCACATCGGCGCGGCGGGTGTCGAATTTGAAGCGGCCGGTGAGCACGCTGTCCGGGCGCAGTTCGCCTTTTTCGAACAGCGCCCACATCTCTTCGCCGTAATGGGTGTCCAGCAGCTCGGGCGCGAAACGGCCAAGACAATCGTGTAGGTTATGCACATCGCGCAGCAGCATGTCGCGCGCAGCATTGTTGCCGGCGGCGCTGACCACCTGTGGAAAGTCGATCACCACCGGGCCATCGGGCGAAACCAGCACGTTGTATTCGGAGAGATCGCCGTGCACCAGGCCCAGCGACAGCATCTTGACCACATCGCCGATCAGGCTAGCGTGGAACGCGCGCGCCTGATCGGGCTCCAGGTCCACTTCGCCTAGCCGCGGTGCGCTGTGACCGGCTTCGTCGGTGACCAGATCCATCAGCAGCACGCCGTGGAAGTAACCGCGTGGCTTGGGCACGTGCACGCCGGCATCCACCAATTGGTAGAGCGCATCGGCTTCGGTGTTCTTCCAGGCGGTTTCGGCTTCCTTGCGGCCGAACTTGGTGGCCTTGCCCATCGCGCGCGCCTGACGGCTGCCGCGCACCTTGCGGCCTTCCTGGTATTGCACGCGCGCCTGGAAACTGCGTTGCGCCATGTCCTTGTAGACCTTGGCGCACAGGATCTCGGCGCCTGCGCTCACGACATAGACGGATGCTTCCTTGCCGCTCTTCAGTGGTCGCAACACTTCGTCGATGACGCCGTCGTCGATCAGCGGCTGCAGGCCGTTGGGGGTTTTCATGGACTAAGCGCACCAATCCGTCACAAACCAGCGGCGATTATGCGGCAAGCAGGGTGAAGCGCTTACATGTCTGCGCACAGACTGTGAGCGGGGGCATGCCGTGACGCAAGCGCTTACCATGCACGTACCTGTCCGCTGCCGCACTCCTATGCCCGAGCCCGCCTCCAGCCGTCGCAAACGTCCCGCCGCCGTGGTTGCGGCCGGCAGCTCATGCGGCCTGCCGCATGAGCTGATGCAACAGATCACCGCCGCCCAGGGCGATCCAGACTTCATGACCTCGCTGGGTCGCGGGCTGGTGGTCCTGAGCGTGTTCGCCCAGCACGCGCGCGAAGTGACGATGTCGCAGATCAGCCTGGAAACCGGCATCTCGCGCGCGGCGATCCGGCGCGTGCTGCACACGCTGGCCAAGCTGGGCTATGTGGGCGAGCAAGGGCGTGGCTACGTCTTGCTGCCGCGCGTGCTGGGGATCGGCGGCGCGTACGCGGCGTCTTCATCGATGACCGCGGCCGCGCAGCCGGTCCTGGACGGGCTGCGCGACCAACTGCACGAGTCGTGTTCGTTGGGCGTGCTGGATGGCGACGATCTGCTGTACGTGGCGCGGTCGGAAACGGTGCGCATCATGTCGATCGGGTTGCGCCCGGGCACGCGGTTGCCGGCCTATTGCACCTCGATGGGGCGGGTGCTGCTGGCCGCGCTGCCCGGCGACACCTTGCAGGCGTATCTGGAACGTACCACCTTGCGTCCGCGGACCGACCGCACGGTGACCCAGGCCTCGGCGCTGCTGGAGGTGCTGGCGCGCACGCGCCGCGAAGGCATGTGCCTGACCGATCAGGAACTGGAAATCGGCCTGCGCTCGATCGCCGTGCCGGTGCGCAACCTGCGCGGCGAGGTGATCGCCGCGCTCAACATCGGCGCCCAGGCCGGGCGGGTGAGCCTGCAGACGATGCAAACGCAGCTATTGGAACCGCTCAAGCAGGCGGCGCAACGGCTGGGAACCTTGCTGAGCTAGAGCGTGACAGGGCGGTGCTGGCGGAGCATGCAACCTGCGCTCGCATTGCCAAAGCGCTGGCAGTGCAGTGATCGATCGCACAGGTCAGGAGAACTCCAACCATGCATTCCACCTGGCCGACGCGCACGCGGGCGTTAGGTCGCAAGGCGCGCGGTACGCCAGGTGCGGATTGATTGCCACCCGGTGTTGCGCGCATACCGGCTCAGAGCGGCGACGAAAGCGTCGCGATCCATCGTCAGTGAGCATGGGGGCGTGCAAGAGCTGGAGTTGCGAGTGGCACGTAGCAAGTCGAGCATGCGCCGCGCCCGCCTCGCGGCTGCGCCGTCTTCCTGTCCGCTGCGCTTAGCGCGGCCGGCGCAGAAAGCTCACTACTGCGTCCACCCAGGCCGCATGGCTATCTTCGACCTGGGCCACATGGTCGGCATGCGGCAGGGTCACCCAGCTGCGATCTGCGCTGCGTAGACGTGCGTGGAGATGGGCGTTGTCTGCCTGGGTGGCGATCGGGTCGTCGACGCCGCGCAACAGCAATACCGGGAGCGTTGCGACCTGCTCGGGATGGAAGGCGAACTGCTCCATCGCGCGCCAGTCGGTGCGCACCGGGTCCGCAGCCAGCGCCTGGGCGACGTAAGCCGCACGCACGGCAGGTGGTGCCGCATTGGCGGCGATGAAGTCCTCACCGGCCGCAGCCGCCGTGGTGGGTGCGCGCAAGGGCCGATCTGCCGGAACCGCTGGCGCGGGCGGTGCATCCACATCGTCCGGGAAGCTGAACAACACCAGTGCAGACATCGCCTGCGGTTGCTGCTGCGCGAGCAGCAACGCCACCCGCGTGCCGTTGGAATAGCCCAGCAGTGCGGGCGGCGGCACATCGGGATGGGTCTGCGCGACCCGGGCCAGCACGCTGCGGACATCGGCCACCGCACGGGCGGGCGTATTCCAGCCCGTGCGGTCGCGAGGGCTGCCGCCGCAGCCGCGCAGATCCACCGCGTACGCAGCAAATCCGACTTGCGCGAGCGCCGCAAGCACAGAGCGCGCGTCACGCGGTTCGCCAGGCACCTGCAAATCGAAGTTGGGCAATGCGCTCCAGGTGCGGCCGTGCACCAGCACGATCGCGCCACGCGGCCGCGCAAGCACGCGCGACCACACCGCCAGCGTCTGTCCATCGTCGGTGCGCACCTGCGGCACCACGGTGACGGGGCCAGGCTGCGGTTGTGCGTGCAGCGCCGCAGCAGCCAATAACAACAACAGCAGGCAGACGACTCGACGCAGCATGCGATGTCTCCGGATGCGGTGGGTTGGGCGCGGCAAGCACGCGTAGGCGGCAGGCGGACATGGAAGGCGCGTTAGGCACCACAGTGTACGTGTGGTCCACGCCGCACCGAGCACGCGCGCCTGGCGCTGAGCGCAGTCGGTTTGTTCGCCGCACTGGAACGACCTTACCGGGGTTGCGCCGCCGATGCTGTGCCGGCGTCGGCGGCTTGTTCTTCCAGGATCGGCCTGGCCAGCGCGAACGCGTGGTTGGCCGCCGGCACGCCGCAGTAGATCGCCGCCTGCAGCAGCACTTCCTTGATCTGCGCAGGGGTCACGCCGTTGTTGCGGGCCGCACGCACATGCAGCTTGAATTCTTCGTCGTGGCCTAGCGCGACCATCATCGACAAGGTGATCAGCGAACGGGTGTGGGCCGGCAGGCCATCGCGGGTCCAGATGCCGCCCCAGGCGTAACGGGTGATCAGGTCCTGGAATTCGTCGGTGAAGTCGCTACGCGCGGCCAGCGCGCGGTCGACATGCGTATCGCCAAGGACGCGTCGGCGTTCACGCATGCCGGCTTGATAACGTTCGTCTTCGTGCATGGGGTGTCCTTGCAAGATGGGAAAGTTCACTCGCCCTGAAGAAAGCCGAGCACCGCGTGATTGAACGCGGCCGGCGACTCCAGGTTGCAGATGTGGCGGCCGGGCACCTGGGCGTAATGACCGTCCGGCGCGGCATAGGCGATCTCGCGCAGGTCAGGCGGCGGGCACACCGGGTCGTCGTCGCCGGCCAGCGCCAGCAGCGGCAGGTTCAGCCCATCCAACGCGCCACGGAAATCGGCATCGGCCACCGCCTGGCAGCAGGCGATGTACCCGACCGGCGAGGTGGAGACGAAGGCGGCGGCGATCATGTCCAGGCGCTGCGCGTGGCTGACGGCAAATTCCGGTGTGAACCAGCGTTGCAGCGTGGCATCGATCAGCGTCGGAAGGCCTTCGCTGCGCACCTGTTCGATGCGGGTTTCCCAGGTGGCGGCACTGCCGATCTTCTGGGCGGTGGCGCACACCACCAGCCGGCGCAAGCGCTGCGGTGCATGCAGCCCCAGCCACTGGCCGGTGAGCCCGCCGATCGACAGACCGCAGAAATCGCTTTGTGCGATCTCCAGCGTGTCCCACAGTGCCAGCACGTCCTGCCCCAGGTCGGCGACGCTGTACGGGCCGGGCGGCGTCTCCGAATACCCGTGGCCGCGGCGGTCGTAGCGCAGGATGCGGTAATGCGGGGCGAAGGCTTCGATCTGCACGTCCCACATGTGCAGATCGGTGCCCAGCGAATTGCAGAAGGTCAGCCAGGGGCGCCCTTCGGTGCCGTCCAAGCGGTAATGCAGGCGATGCGTGGGCAACTGGAGATAAGCCATCGAGGCACCCTCAACAGGAAGAAGATCCAGCCAGCACGCGGTCGATCCAGACCGATGACATGCCGCGCCAACTTGCGCTATCAAACACTGCCTGCAGTTGCGCGTGCGTGAGCACCGCGCTCACCTGCGCGTCCTCGCCGAGCACGTCGCGCAAATGCCGTTGCTGCGCCTGCGCGCGCAGCGCTGCCTGTTCCACCAGGGCGTGCGCCTGCGGCTTGCCCAGGTGCGGCGCGAGCGCGAACACTGCCGCCTCGGCGTAGAGCAGCCCGCCGTGGCTGTCCAGATGCGCCTGCATGCGCGTGCGATCCAGTTCCAGACCGGACAGGCACAGCTGCATCTGCGCCAGGCTGCCGGCGGTGAGGCAGACGATCTGCGGCAAGGTGTCCCATTCGGCATGCCATTGCCCGGCCGCGCGCTCGTGCGGCTGCGCCATGGCGCTGAACAAGGTGGCGACCAGGCCCGGTACGCGGGTGGCCGCAGCCACCGCTGCCACGCTGGAGACCGGATTGCGCTTGTGCGGCATCGCCGACGAGCCGCCTTTACCGGCGGCAGCGGCAGGTTCGAACGCTTCGCCCACTTCAGATTGCATCAGCAACACCACATCGCCGCCGATCTTGCCCAACGTGCCAGCCAGCAGACCGAAGGCGCAGCCGACCTCGACGATGCGGTCGCGCGCGGTATGCCAGGGCAGCGCGGGCAGCGGCAACGCCAGAGTGCTCGCCAGGGCCTGCGCCACTTCCAGGCCACGGCCCTGCAACGAGGCCAGGGTGCCGGCCGCGCCGCCGAACTGCAGCACCAACGCGTCGCGACGCAAGGCGTGCAGGCGCTGCTGCGCCCGCTGCAGGGCGTCCAGCCAACCGGCGACCTTGAGCCCGAAGGTGACCGGCACGGCCTGCTGCAGCAGGGTGCGTCCAGGCAAACCGGTGTTGCGCTCGCGTTCGGCCAGCACGGCCAGCTCGGCGCACAGGGCATGCAGACGCGGCAGCAGCAGATCGAGCGCGGCGCGCAGCTGCAGCACCGTGCCGGTATCGATGACGTCCTGGCTGGTGGCGCCCCAGTGCACCCAGCGCGCGGCGGCGCTGTCGTGCGCGGCCACCTGCGCCGTCAGCGCCTTGACCAACGGAATGGCGGGGTTGCCGGCCAGCGTCGTGGCCTGCGCCAACGCGGCCAGGTCGTAGTGCTGCACATCGCAGGCAGCGGCAATGGCCTGCGCAGCCTCGGCGGGAATCACCCCGCACTGCGTCTGGGCGTGCGCCAGCGCCGATTCGAACTGCAACATCGCCTGCACGCGCGCGGCATCGTCGAACAAGGCCTCGCACGCAGGCTCGCCGAACAAGGATCCCAACAACGAAGATGTCGCACTCATGCATTGCATCTCTAGGCGTGCCGGCAGCATCGCACCGATGTACCAGGGTGCCAACTAGACCAAAGGGCAATGCATCGGGCGCGCCTGCCACTGCCGGGGTGATGTGGATGAGGCCATGCGTACTTGCGGTGCGTGCACGCGCGTGCGCGGGTGCGCTTGCCTGCCCCGCGGAGCGTTGCCCCTTGCTGCGTGTGCGTGCGCCGTCATGGCGCATTGCGTGCCGCCGGAGAGACCTGGGCGGTTTTGCGGCAGTGGGCGCTTGTGCACTCGCGCGCGTGGCGCTGTTGGCGCTGTTGGCGCTGTTGGCGCTGTTGGCGCGGCAGCATGCCGGCAGGATGCAGCGCTGTCCCCCGCACACATATGGCGTTTCGATATCGGCATGCGGATCAATAGCGGAAGAACACCGTTTCCGCGTCGCCCTGCATGTGGATGTCCCAGGTGTAGGCACCACCTGGAAGCGGCTGGGCCAGCAAGGTGGCGCGCCGCTCGGCCGGCACCAGCGCCAGGATCGGGTCGCTGCCCAGCTGCGGGTCGTCGGCGAAATACAGCCGCGTCGACACCGCGCGCAACAGGCCGCGCATGAACACCAGCACCGTCAGATGCGCTGCCTGCTGCTTGCCGTCCGGGCCCGCCACCCTGCCCGGCTTGACGGTGCTGAAGGAAAAACGCCCGTGCGCATCGGTAGGAACGCGGCCCCACCCGTCGAAGCTGGGGTCGTGCGCCTCGCAGCGACCATCGGCCACATGCGCATAGATGCCGGCAGCATCGGCTTGCCACACTTCCAGCACCGCATCGGTCACCGGTGCGCCGGCGCCATCGAAGACGCAACCGCTGATCTGCACATGCGTGCCCGCGGCGTGCGCAGGTGCGATCTGCTGGCGATACAACGGCTCCAAGCCAAGCCGGTAGTACGGGCCGACGGTTTGCGACGGCGTTGCATGCAGGCTCATCGTGTCACTCCCAGACCGTTTGCTTGCGACCGCGCAAGACGATGTCGAAGCGGTAGGCCAGCGCGTATTCGCTGACCGCATTTTCCCAGTCGAAACTGGACACCATGCGCTCGCGCGCCAACGCATCGTCGACGCAGTTGTAGATGGGGTCGTGCGCCAGCAGCGGGTCGCCGGGGAAATACATCTGGGTGACCAGCCGCTGCCCGATGCCATCGCCATGCAACGAAAAATGGATGTGCGCCGGCCGCCAGGCGTTGTAGTGATTGCGCCACGGATATGCGCCCGGCTTGATGGTCTTGAAACTGTAGCGGCCGTGCGCATCGGTCAGCACCTGGCCGGTGCCGCGGAAGTTCGGGTCCAGCGGTGCGTCGTGCTGATCGCCAGCGTGCTGGTAGCGGCCGGCCGCGTTGCATTGCCAAACTTCAACGACGCTGTTGCGGACCGGCTTGCCGTTTTCGTCGAGCACGCGGCCGGAGACGATGATGCGCTCGCCCAGCGGCGCGCCACTGAAACCTGCAGTGAGATCGGCGGCGTGCGCGCCCAGCGTGAGCCGATCCAGGCGCGGGCCGGTGACTTCCGACAGCGTGACCGGCAGGTCGATCGGATCACGCGTGGGCCCACGCAGCGTGGTGGAGGCGTATGCCGCATGCAGGTAGGCCGGCTGCGTACCGGGCCGGCTGCGGCGGTAGCCGAGCAGCGGATCGGCGGTGATGGCAGGTTGCTCAGCGGTGGGATCGCGCATCTTGAATCTCCGTCGGCAGCAAGACGACTAGAACGACATGGGTGCGAGGGAAGGACGAGGTAGGTTGCAACAGCTGGTTCACAGGCGCTCGATCGCCAACGCCACGCCCTGCCCCACGCCGATGCACATGCTGGCCAGCCCGAGTCGGCCGTTGCCCGCCTCCAGCTGCCGTAGCAAGGTCAGCGCCAGCCGCGCGCCGCTCATGCCGAGCGGATGCCCGAGCGCAATGGCACCACCATTGGCATTGACGTGTGCGGCATCGTCGGCCAGGCCGAATGCGCGCGTGCAGGCCAGCGCCTGCGCGGCGAAGGCTTCATTGAGTTCGATCGCATCGAACTGCGCGATGCGCAGGTTCAAGCGCGCCAGCAGACGCTCGGTGGCCGGGACCGGGCCGATGCCCATGTACGCCGGCTCCACGCCCGCCGAGGCAAACCCCAGCACGCGCGCGCGCGGCGTCAGCCGATGCGTCTGCACGGCCTGCGCAGAGGCCAGCAGCAAGGCAGCGGCACCATCGTTGAGACCGGAGGCATTGCCGGCCGTCACGGTCCCGGGCTGGCGAAACACCGGCTTGAGCTTGGCCAGCATCTCGGCCGTGGTGTGGGGCCGCAGCGCCTCATCGTGTTCGACGGTAGAGACATCCCCACCCTTGCGCGCGGCCACGGCCAACGGGGTGATTTCGCCATCGAAAAAACCGGCCGCCTGCGCCGCCGCCGCGCGTTGCTGGCTGCGCAACGCAAACGCATCCTGGTCTTCGCGCGCGATGGCGTACCGCTGCGCAACGTTCTCGGCGGTTTCGCCCATCAATTCGGTGCCATAGGCAGCTTGCAGGCGCGGATTGATGAAGCGCCAGCCCATGGTGGTGTCTTCCAGCTGCTGGGTGCGGGCGAAGGCGCTGTCGGCCTTGCCCATCACCCACGGCGCGCGCGACATCGATTCGACACCGCCGGCAATGGCAAGATCCAGTTCGCCGGCACGGATGCCGCGCGCCACCGTGCCGATCGCGTCCAAGCCCGAGCCGCACAGGCGATTGAGCGTGCTACCCGGCACCGAAGACGGCAAGCCGGCCAGCAACAGGCTCATCCGCGCGACATTGCGATTGTCTTCGCCGGCCTGGTTGGCGCAGCCCAGGTACACATCGTCGATTGCGGCCGGCTCCAGCTGCGGCTGCCGCGCCAGCAATGCGGCGATCGGCGCCGCACCCAGGTCGTCGGCGCGCACGCTGGACAAGGCGCCACCGTAACGGCCGATCGGCGTGCGGATGCCATCGATCAGATACACCTCGCTCATGCCTGGGCTCCCGCTGCCTGCGCGCCATGCGCTGCATCGGTGCGTGCCTGCAGCGCGCGCAAGGCGTCCAGCTCGGCACTGCTGGGCGGCGTGGTCTGTGCAAGGTCGGCGGCAAACCGGATCGGCCACCCGGTCGCCGCGCTGACCTGCTCGCGCGTGGTGCCAGGATGCAGCGAGGTCACGGTGAGTTCGCGGGTCACAGGGTCGGGCTCCATCACGCACAGGTCGGTGACGACCACGGTCGGGCCGGCGCCGGGCAGGCCAGCACGCACGCGCGCATCGCCACCGTCCAGATGCCCGACCGTGGTGATGAAGTCCAACCTCGAAACGAAGCTGCGTTTGGATTGGCGCATGATGATGAACACCTGCTTGGCGCTGGCCGCAATTTCCGGCGCGCCACCGGCACCGGGAAGGCGCGTTTTCGGTGCGTCATACGGGCCAATCACGGTGGTGTTGAGGTTGGCGTAGCGATCGATCTGCGCCGCGCCAAGAAAGCCCACATCCACGCGCCCGCCCTGCAACCAGTAGCGAAAGATCTCTGGCGTGGACACCACGGTGTCGGCGGTTTCGGCCAGCTCGCCGTCACCGATCGACAACGGCAAGACCTGCGGGCGCGCACCGATCAGGCCGGATTCGTAGATCAAGGTGACGTCGGGCGCATGCGTAAGCCGCGCCAGATTGGCGGCAGTGGACGGCAAGCCGATTCCGACAAAACACACCGCGCCATCGGGAAAGCGACGCGCGGCGGCCACCGTCATCATCTCGTTGGTGATGTAGGCGCTCATGCCGCCACCTGCTGCTGCGACTGTGCGTAAACACGCTGAAAACCGGCGAAGTCGTCGGTGTCGAGAATATGCGCCTGGATCCAGGCCTGGAACGTCGCACGGTGGCGCGCGATCGCATCCCAGGCCAGATAGAAGCGATTGTCGCGCGCGTAATAGCCATGCGCATACGACGGCGCGGCGCCACCGGGCACCACGCAGACCGCATCGACAACCCAGCGCGGCAGGATGCAGGCATTGGGTGGCGCGTCGAGGGTGTCGACGATCTCTTCCACCGTCACGATCACCTTGCGCGCTGCCAGCGCGGCCTCTTTCTGCACACCCAGAATGCCCCACAGCAGCACGTTGCCGCGGCGATCGGCCTGCTGGGCGTGGATCACCGTGACATCGGGATTGACTGCCGGCGAGGTGGCCAGTGTCTGGCCGGTATACGGGCATTGCAGGAACTTGATGCTGTCGTTGACGCGCGGCAGATCCGAGCCGACATACCCACGCAACACCGCAAACGGCAGCCCCGACGCGCCGGCCACATACGCATTGGCCATGTCGGCGTGGCTGTGTTCGCGAATCTGCAGCGGCTGCGGCCAGGCGTGTTCCACCGCATCGCGCAGCCGGTGCAATGAGCCCACGCCGGGATTGCCGCCCCAGGAAAACCGCAGCGCTGCCGCGCAACCGGCGCCGATCAACTGGTCGTAGATCAGGTCAGGGGTCATGCGCACCAGACGCAGCGCGCGCTTGCGCTGGCGAATGACCTCGTGCCCGGCCGCATGTGGAATCAGATGGGTGAAGCCTTCCATCGCCACGCAATCGCCATCGGCGATCAACTGCGACACCGCATCCGCGAGAGCGACGATTTCGGCCATTGCGTTCCCATCCAGCACAGCGAGCGTGCACTCACGGTAGGCGCAGTGGACGGGGCGGTCAATCCGATAATCGGTGATTTAAATCGATATTCGCACAAATTCGCCAGGTCCGTAACGCTTCCACATTGTCTCCGGTGTATACATAACTTCGCTCGCAAGCAGACGCCAGCGTTGCCATTGCGGGTCAACTCATTGCCGGCCGGCACATGCCGCCGCGCATCCAGGTTGCCTACACACCCAGGAGTCACGGTCATGTCGCAATCCAAGCCGCTGTTTCCCCTCAACGCGTGGTACGCCGTTGCCTGGGACCATGAGATCAAGCACGTGCTCAGCCCACGCAAGCTCTGCAACCTGGACGTGGTGGTCTACCGCACCACCGCCGGTGCGGTAGTGGCGCTTGAAGACGCGTGCTGGCATCGCCTGGTGCCCCTATCGATGGGCAAGCTGCGCGGCGACGATGTGGTGTGCGGCTATCACGGGCTGGTCTACAACACGCAGGGGCGCTGCGTGCACATGCCCTCGCAGGACACCATCAACCCCTCGGCGTGCGTGCGCAGCTTCCCGGTTGCCGAAAAGCACCGCTATGTGTGGATCTGGCCGGGCGACCCGGCCAAGGCCGATATGCGCCTGATCCCCGACCTGCACTGGGCGCATGATCCGGCCTGGGCCGGCGATGGCCGCACCATCCATGCCAAGTGCGACTATCGGCTGGTGCTGGACAACCTGATGGACCTGACCCATGAAACCTTCGTGCACGGCTCCAGCATCGGCCAGGACGAAGTGGCCGAAGCGCCATTCGATGTGGTGCATGGCGATCGCAGCGTCATCGTGTCGCGCTGGATGCGCAATATCGACCCGCCGCCGTTCTGGGCCAGCCAGATCGCCCGTCACCTGGACTATCGCGGCAAGGTCGATCGCTGGCAGATCATCCGTTTCGAGGCGCCCGCCACCATCGCCATCGATGTGGGCGTGGCCATTGCCGGCACCGGGGCGCCGGAAGGCGATCGCAGCCAGGGCGTCAACGGCTACGTGCTCAACACCATCACCCCGGAAACCGACACCACCTGCCACTACTTCTGGGCGTTCATGCGCAACTACGCGCTGCACGACCAGTCATTGACCACGCTCACCCGCGAAGGCGTGACAGGCGTGTTCGGCGAAGACGAAGCAGTGCTGGAAGCGCAGCAACGCGCCATCGACGCGCACCCGGATCACACCTTCTACAACCTCAATGTCGATGCCGGTGGCATGTGGGCGCGGCGCGTGATCGACCGCCTGATTGCGCAGGAACAACGCGCACAGGACCTGTCGCTGCGCATGGTGGGCTGAGCACCTCGCATGCGGCCAGCCATGTCATCGATGACAGCGACCTATTGCAGCGCCGTCACGGCCGGCGCCGGCCGGCAGACCTCATTGCCTGGAGCCCTTCATGCGTAAAGACACCCAGTGGCATCGCGCCCGCGTGGTCAGCATTGCCGATGCCTGCCCGGGCGTGCGCGAAATCGTGCTCGATCCCGGTACAGCCGCACGCAGATTCGAGGTGGGCAGCCACGTGGATTTTCGTCTGCAGTTGCATGGTCGCGACGATGTGCGCTCGTATTCGCTGGTGGGCGAACCGCGTGCCGATGGCTACTACCAGATCGCAGTGCGGCAAATGCCCGACAGCCGCGGCGGCTCGCTTCAGATGTGGACGCTTGCGCCGGGCGATGTGGTGGAGATGTCGCCGCCCAGCAACAACTTCGCGCTGGATGAAAGCGGCGAGGAGATCCTGCTGATCGCCGGCGGTATCGGCATCACCCCGATCATCGGCATGGCGCAGCGGCTGGCGCGTCGCCATCGCGCGTTTCGCCTGCTGTACGCCGGCCGCTCGCGCAGCGCAATGGCGTATGTCGACACGCTGGAAGCGCTGTTGGGCGACCGCCTGCAACTGCAATGCGACGACAATGCGGGCCCGCCGGATCTGGCTGCCGAACTGGCGCGCCTGTCGCCCAATGCCGAGGTGTATGTGTGCGGGCCGCTGGGCATGCTCGAAGCGGTGCGTCAGCACTGGCACGCCACCGGCCTGCCGCGTGCGCGCCTGCACTTCGAAACCTTCGGCAATAGCGGGCGGGTGCCAGCGCAGGCGTTCGTGGTGAAGCTGCCGGGGCTGGGCCTGGAAGTGCCGGTGGCCGAAAACGAATCGATGCTGGACGCACTGGCCGATGCCGGGGTGGAGCTGATCGCCGAATGCCGCCGTGGCGAGTGCGGCCTGTGTGCAGTGCAGGTGCTGGACAGCTCGGCCGATATCGATCACCGCGACGTGTTCTTCAGCGACGAGCAGCGCCGGGAGAATCGCAAGCTCTGTGCCTGCGTGTCGCGTGCGGTGGGCGGCAGCATCAGCATCGACACCGGCTATCGCAGCGAGCTTGGCTGAATCGGCCTCCGGCCGGCTGCGCGTATCGTCTGGCAGTTGCGGTTGATACTGGGCTGAAGCGAGGAACGCATTTGCGGCGCCCGCGTTTCATCGGCACAACCCACTGCCTTGTCCGCGCATTGCTGGCAACTTTCTGGTTGGCGCTTCAGCACGTACACATCGAAAGCGGCGATCTCACCGAGACCTGGTCGAGCTCGCTGGGTGATCACATGAGTCCCGAAACTTGGACGCCTCAGCGCAGCGCGCACGGCATGTCGCCAAGCGTGCACCGCTGCAGGCGGATGGTCGTCGGCGAGCGGCCATCGCGCGCTGCGTGCACGCCGCCGTGTTTGCATCCTCACGCGTATGCGCGATCATCTGCGCATGGAGTCGACTCACTACAGGACTGTCCCGGCGCCGGCATTGAACCCGCGCCAGGAGCAATTGGTGGCGCTGGTGCGGCAGCAGGGCTTTGCAGATGTCGAAGGCTTGGCCACACGCTTCGAGGTGACGCCGCAGACCATCCGGCGCGATCTGACCTTGCTCTGCGATGCCGGCGTGCTGCGCCGCTATCACGGCGGCGTCAGCATGCCCTCCAGCGTGGAGAATCTGGCCTACACCGCACGCAAGGCGCTGCAGGCCAGAGAAAAACAGCACATCGCCGCACGTGTCGCGCGTTTCATTCCCGACGATGCCTCGCTGTTCATCAACCTGGGCACCACCAACGAAGAAGTCGCACGCGCGTTGCTGCAGCACCGCGGGCTGCGGGTGATCACCAACAACCTCAACGTGGCGGTGATGCTCAGCGCCAACCCCAGTTTCGAGGTGATCGTGGCGGGCGGTGTGGTGCGCGGGCGCGACCAGGGCGTGACCGGCGAGGCGACGGTGGAGCTGATCCGCCAGTTCAAGGTGGACTTCGGGGTGATCGGCATTTCCGGTATCGATCTGGACGGCACCCTGCTGGATTTCGATTACCAGGAGGTGCGCGTGGCACAGGCCATCATCGAGCACTCGCGACACGTGCTGCTGGCCGCCGACCACAGCAAGTTCGGACGCAACGCCATGGTGCGGCTGGGCGCACTCGCCCAGGTGCACGACTGGTTCACCGACCGGCCGCCGCCGCAGGAGTTGGCGAGTGTGCTGGCCGAGGCCGGCACCCGGGTGCACCTGGCGGACGCAGGCGGAACCGATTAAGGCCGATGTTCGTTTTTGAGCGTTTCTAAGCATCAGCTGCTGCACGCTGCCGCCACTGATAGATCCAACGTATCCAAATCGGCTTTTCATTGTCGTTTTCGTATCTACGCGGTTGGCACTGACCACGGACATCTTCACGCCCCCGCAAGGTTCGATGTTCGAATATGTTCGAACATGACAACTTGGGTTCGCTCATCAGCGCGCCCAGACGGAGGCACCGATGGGCGAGATGTACGATCTTCTGGTAATCGGCGGCGGCATCAACGGGGTCGGCATTGCCCGTGATGCAGCCGGGCGGGGTTTGTCGGTGTGCCTGTGCGAGCAGGACGACCTGGCCGCGCATACCAGCAGCGCCAGCACCAAGCTCATTCACGGCGGCCTGCGCTATCTGGAACAGTACGAGTTCGCCCTGGTCGGCAAAGCGCTGGCCGAGCGCGAAGTGCTATTGCGCCTGGCTCCGCACATCATCTGGCCGCTGCGCTTCCTGCTGCCGCACCAACCGCACCTGCGCCCGGCATGGATGATTCGCGCCGGGCTGTTCCTGTACGACCATCTGGGCGCAGCCTGCCGCGCTCGCGCCGGCTGTCGCTGCGAACGCATCCAGTCGGTGCGCCGCTGCAGGAGTCGCTGCGCACCGGTTTCGTGTATTCCGATGCCTGGGTGCAGGACGCGCGCCTGGTTGTGCTCAACGCGATGGACGCCGCCAGGCGCGGTGCCAAGATCCATACCCGCACACGCTGTGTCGGTGCCTGGCGCGATGCGGGCTTCTGGTATGCCGAGCTCGAAGACCGCCAGGGCCGCCGCCGCACCGTGCAGGCGCGCGCGCTCGCCAATGCGGCCGGCCCCTGGGCGGTGTCGTTCCTGGACAAGGTGGCCGCGGTGCCGCACGAACACGCGCTGCGGCTGGTCAAGGGCAGCCATCTCGTGGTGCCCAAATTGTTCGACCACGACCACGCTTACATCTTCCAGCAACCGGACCGGCGCATCGTGTTCGCCATTCCTTACGAGCACGACTTCACCTTGATCGGCACCACCGATGTGGATTACGAAGCAGACCCCGCCAAGCCGAAGATCGATGCGGCCGAGGTGCAGTACCTGTGCGATGCGGTGAACCTGTATTTCCAACAGCAGATCTCCCCCGCCGATGTGGTGTGGAGCTATAGCGGCGTCCGGCCGTTGCTGGACGACGCCGAAGACAACGCGGCCGAAGTCACTCGCGATTACCAGCTGGAAGTGGTCAGCGAGGGGGCGCCGCTGCTCAACGTCTTCGGCGGCAAGCTGACCACCTATCGCAAGCTGGCCGAAGAGGCAGTGGACCGGCTTACCCACGCGCTGGGCGCACGCAAGCCTGCGTGGACCGCGCGTGGCGAGGCATTACCGGGCGGCGAGCAGCGCGATATCGCCAGCCTGCTGGAACGCGTCGGCGGCGCGCGCCCCTGGCTACCGGCGGCGACTGCGCAGCGGCTGGTGCGCAACTACGGCACCTGCGCCGAACAACTGCTTGGCGATGCGCAAAGCATGGCCGGTCTGGGCACCCACTTCGGCGCGGACCTGTATCAGGCCGAGGTGGAGTACCTGCGCCAACACGAATGGGCGGTAACTGCCGACGATATCCTGTGGCGGCGCAGCAAGCTCGGCCTGCGGGTCGATGCGGCCGGGCGGCAGCGCCTGGACGACTACCTGCAGACGCAGTCGATCCAGCAACGCGACGTCGTTTCTGCTTAAACCTACCGCGTTGCCGGCAAGGACGGGGCGTCCGGCAACGTATTCCGGCACATCAGCCGGCATCATCCTGAGGTCACGTGGAGGGCACCCAGATGAGCGTCACCGACCACCGCTGCGCGCAAGCGAGCGCGCTGCACGCTGTTATCTGCATCATTGACCTTGCGGGCATGCACGCATGAGCCGGCAACTCGTAGGTGAGTTGATCTCCGAAGCGGTCGCGATGTTCATCATCATCGCGTTCGGCGATTCGGTGGCGGCGATGTACATCCTGTACGACCCCAGCCCCTATCAAAACGCCTATTGGGGTGTGTGTATCGCCTGGGGCTTGGCGGTGACGCTGGCGATCTACGTTACCGGCTCGGTGTCCGGTACCCACGCCAATCCGGCAGTCACGCTGGCGCTGGCGCTGTTCCGCGGCTTTTCCTGGAAGAAAGTAGTGCCCTACTGGGTCGCGCAGGTGGTCGGCGCATTTCTGGGCGCGGCCATCGTCTATCAGTTGTACGGGCCGGTGATCGATCATTTCAACCAGCTGCATCAACTCACCCGCGAAGCCGGTGGCGCGGCGGGCGTGTTCTTCACCGCACCGGGGCTGGCGGTCACGCCGATGCACGCGTTGGTCGACCAGATCGTCATCACGGTGTTCCTGGTCTTCGGCATCTTTGCCATCACCGAGCAGTTCAACGAAGCCGCACCGACCGCCAACTCCGGCGCGTTGATGATCGGCTTGCTGGTGGCCACGCTGGGCGCGTCGATGGGCTATCTGGAAGCCTGGGCGATGAACCCGGCGCGCGACTTCGGCCCGCGCCTGTTCGCCTATTTCGCCGGCTGGGGCGAGGCCGCGTTGCCGGCCAAGGACAACTATTGGTGGATCCCGATCGTTGGCCCGTTGATCGGTGGACCGATCGGCGCGCTGGCCTATCAGTGGCTGATCCTGCCATTCCTGCCGGCACGGGTACGCCATCTGCAGGGTGGTTCCAAACCGCTCGATCCGCTGTGATGGTGCGGCACCAAGCCAACAATCACTCTGACAGTGCGTGAGGTCACCTGTGGCCAAACAACCCTGATGGCCACGCGTTGTCCACCGCCTGCACCCACTTTTCTCGCCGTGCGCCAACGCCGGCATTGTTCGAGGAATCTTCGATGGAAAAGCAGTACGTCCTTGCGATCGATCAAGGCACCACCAGCTCACGCGCGATGTTGTTCGATCGCCAGGGCAAGGTGGCCGGCGTGGCACAGCGCGAATTCGGCCAGATCTTTCCGCAGCCGGGTTGGGTGGAACACAACCCGCGCGAGATCATGACCAGCGTCTATACCACCATCACCGAGCTGCTCAACAACGCGCAGATCGATGCACGCGCGATAGCCGGGATCGGCATCACCAACCAGCGCGAGACTGCGGTGGTGTGGGACAAGGCCACCGGCCAACCGATCTACAACGCCATCGTGTGGCAGTCGCGGCAGACCAAGGACATCTGTGCCCAGCTCAAGGAGGCCGGGCATGAGTAGATGGTGCGCGACAAGACCGGTTTGCTGATCGACGCATATTTTTCCGGGACCAAGGTCAAGTGGATTCTCGACCACGTCGACGGAGCGCGCGAACGCGCGCAGAAGGGCGAACTGGCATTCGGCACCATCGACAGCTGGCTGATCTGGAATCTCACCGGCGGCAAGGTGCATGTCACCGACTACACCAATGCCTCGCGCACCATGATGTTCAACATCCACACGCTGGAGTGGGATGCGGACCTGCTGGCCATGCTGGACGTGCCTGCGCAGATGCTGCCGGACGTGCGTTCGTCCAGCGAGGTCTATGGCATGACCCAGACCCAGTATTTCTATGGCGAACAGGTGCCCATCGCCGGCATCGCCGGGGACCAGCAGGCCGCGTTGTTCGGCCAAGCCTGTTTCGAGCCGGGCATGGCGAAAAATACCTACGGCACCGGCTGTTTCATGCTCATGAATACCGGCGACAAGGCGGTGGCTTCCAAGGCCGGTTTGTTGACCACGATTGCCTGGGGCATCGACGGCAAGGTCGAATACGCGCTGGAAGGCGCGATCTTCGTCGCCGGCTCGGTGGTGCAGTGGCTGCGCGATGGCTTGCGCATGCTGGGCAAGGCCAGCGACTCGCAAGCCTACGCCGAGCGTGCCGGCGACAACGACGGTGTATACATCGTGCCGGCCTTCGTTGGCCTGGGCGCGCCGTACTGGCGCAGCGACATTCGCGGCGCCGTGTTCGGGTTGACGCGCGGCACCACGAAGGAGCACTTCGTGCGTGCGGCAGTCGAATCGATGGCCTACCAGACCCGCGATGTGCTGACCGCGATGCAGAGCGATTCCGGCATCGAGCTGAAAGAGCTGCGTGCCGATGGTGGCGCCATCGCCAACGACTTCATGGCGCAGTTCCAGAGCGACATGCTCAACGTGCCGGTACTCCGCCCCGAGGTGGCCGAAACCACAGCACTGGGTGCTGCGTATCTGGCCGGGCTGGCAACCGGGTTCTGGGGCAGCCGCGAAGAAATCGCCAAGCAATGGGCGGTGGACCGCCGCTTCGAACCGGCCATGGCCGACGACAAGCGCGAGGCCTTGTATGCCGGCTGGCAGCAGGCGGTGGAAGCGACGATGGGATTCCGCATCAACTGACACTGGTGCGCCGAGACAATAGCGCCCACCGTGAGGTGGGCGCTGTGATTAGCTAATCATCTGCGTCGACGACACAGGCAGGCTAGGCGACGCAGTCCTGCCTGCAGCAGCCGTCACTGACCGCCAGTACTGGCACGTCCGGCGATGGTGTCCGGGTCCCAATGCTCCTTGATCAGACCGTTCTCGATCCGGAACATGTCGAACCAGGTCGTGGTGTACGTGGTGCCGGGCTTATTGGGGTTGGGCAAGGTGCGCACCGACACCAGGGTGACCAGATCGCCATCGGCCGTGATGGCGACCAGTGGCAACTGCACCCGTGGCTGCACGGGTGTCGGCTTCACGAACGCGGTCAGGAAGGCGATAAACGCATCGCGCCCATTGGCCACGTTCGGATTGTGCTGGATGTAGTTCTTGTCCATGTACATCGGCGCGTACTGCACTTGGCCAGCTTCGAACACGGTGCGCCAAAAATCGTAGACCAGCCGCTTGTTGGCAGTTTCATACCAGGTGCTGCCGACAAGCATCTTCTGATGATTGGGATTTGCGGTCACCGCGGTCTGCGCGAACGCAGCCACTGGCGCGACCAGCATGACCAGCAACAAGGCACGGGAGAGTAACTTCTTCATGGGGTACTCCTGGATGGAGAGTGGCATTGCGCTCATCGGGGATGCCAGCAACGTGTCCGTTGAGCGGGGGAAGACGCGCGCTTGCGCACCGCTGCAGTGACGCGTCATCGCCACACTACCGGTGCTGCTCACTGGCCCGCTAGCCGCCTGAAAATGCACCTGGGCACTTGTGCAACAGGTGGTGAGAGAAACATCACCCGGGTGGCGGCCGCCAGCATGCTGCTGCACCGTCGACGTCCCCCCGTCCT